>JAUNGK010000060.1 GCA_030524555.1 Bacillota bacterium
CCATGCCGCCAACTTCATTTGGCAATTTTTTATAATCACCCACGGCGAACCAGTCCTTTCTGGAGTCACTGGTACCATTCTTCAGGACCAGGTGAAGCTCCTTGATGAACTTCTCAGTCAGTGCTGCTTTTGCATTATCGATAATTATGTCGATGCAGCGGAAGTGGTTTGCCGTTTCAATCACATCATCTGCATTCAGAACTTCATTTTCGACAACGATGGTGTTGGTCTCAAAAATGTATCTGGTCTGATCGTGGGTCAGACAGCTGCCCTCAATATGGTTAGAGTTGTATGTCAAATCAATTTGTGTTTTATGGTAAATGCCGCCGGGGTGTTCGCTTGCTTTCTGTTCCTGCAGAATGTCCAGCAATGTTATGGGCTGCTCTTTCTTTTTATTGGAACGCTCCGGCTTCTCTGCATTTTCAGGTATGTTCCAGGTCTTGCCGGTAAGAAACGCTCCGACCACACGCCCCTGGGCGCAATAATTCCTAACGCTGCGCTCCGACACATTCCATTTTTTCGCTATTTCAGCAACTGAGAGATATCGCATCCAATTTCCTCCGTTAATTTGCAATCTATAACTAAGCTAATCTACTGTATAGTATAGCACATTATCGGCAACAAATCCAATTCTCTCAATTCAAATTCCACTTTTTTGCCGTTATCGGAACAAAAGCAGTCTAAAGAGTCAGGTGTTATTAACATACCTGAAAATCCAAGAATACCAAAAAGAATTACCATCCCCTACTGCCGATAGTTACTTCTGACAAATGGCTCGTCAATTCTGGTGTCTACTAAAAGTCCATATTTCTTCGGATGTCGATATGCATTTCCGTGCACTTCGTTTTTACGATAATTACGAAGTTGTTCTAAATCAAGTTCAGCCATATAAATTCCTTCCTGCCCATCCGCCTGTAAAATACATGTATCCCGCGAACCCTCCAACTCAGGAAGATACGCCACTCCGTCAAAAACACTTGATCCACCATTACAATCCGGTACTGTTTCAGGATAATTGCAGGTGGCAATCGCCGTCATATTTTCATAAGCTCTGGCACGGAGCTGTGAAAGACGGTTGATTTCCATCGGGCAGGCATTTGGAACAAGAATAAGTTCGGCCCCTTTCAGCATTAAAATTCTTGCACTTTCAGGAAATTCCCTATCATAACAAATCATAGCACCGACCTTTACTTCGCCACTTGCTGTATCAAGCGTAGTAACATAAAAATCCTCGCCGGGCGTTAAATTATGTTCTACATCAAAGTCACAGGTATGTACTTTCGCATATACCAATTTTCGCTCTCCTGATCTGTCAAAAAGGACGAGTGAATTGCGAGGAGCATTTTCATATTTTTCAAGCAGAGTTATACCAATAGCCATATTAAGCTTCTTCGCAAGACCGCCAAAGGTATTGATAAAACCACTATTAACAGGAATGGCTTCCGCCTTCCATTCATTGACAGGCCGGTTATAAATGTTATATCCATTGCTCCACATTTCAGGAAACAATGCAATATCAGCACCACTTTCTTTGGCTTTCTTGCAGTATTTAATTCCCTTTTCAAGATTTTCCTGCAGAGTTTTACAGGGGGCAATCTGCAATAAAGCAATTTTTATATTGCATATAGAATTTTGACTCAAAACTAATTTCTCCTTGTTAAATTCTTATTTTCGCTTATTTCGGTCAGTCCGGCACTCCGGAACTATCCCACCGACTTTATTCACAACATTCTGTTTAGAATATCTGTCATTTTCTCTAAATTATTTATAATGGAACAAGATCCATCTATTGCAATAACAGGACAAGCAAATTGCTTTGCACTTTCTTCCACAGATTTGGGATCACGGTTTGCCACTGCCTTTCGGAACTCCATTTGTTGTGTATACATATCTCCGCCAACAAGGACACGCATTCCGAACCGTTTTACTTCTCTCTCTTGAATCCTCCTTAATCGCTCTTCAAGTGGTACTTGAATCCAAAAAGCAATGTCAATGTGCGAAAGAATTTCATCACACCAATTCATTGTAACACCGGATAAAATAAATTGGGAATGAGACTTTATATCTTCTATAATTGCCGTTTGTACTTCATATTTTGTTCTGGGATTTGAAAAAGGAAATCCGTCAAAATGCTCTGTATTAATAGCACTACTATTTTCTAGTGCCTGTTTACGTGATGCTCTTTGTTCCGGAAAATAGTAATCCTCTACATCTATCTCAAAATAACCCGTTTGTTTGGCTAATGCATGAGCAAGAGTTGACTTTCCGCCTCCATTCAACCCGAAAATAGCAATTCCTCGAATCATTTTTATACCTTGTCTCCTCCATATTGTACGCTGCAACCTTTTGGAGTTTGTTTTCATAATTACGAGCTAAAATTTTCCGTCCTTTATCAATAGTGATTGTCCATATTCTTTTACAGACTTCGGTATGACAATTAATCCTGTCTCTTTCGCCACCTCTCTCAGCAAAGCGTCAAGATGGCTTTCTCCGCAACTAATTCCGCCTCCGGGAAATTTGTAATAATCATATTTGAGGCTATGTACCATTGCAATTTTCTGTTCAGTTTGTCTAATCGAAATTTATAACTGCTTAAAGAACGTTTTTAAATCAGCTTTACAAGCGTCGTCCAGTTGCTTAATTTCAATTCCACGAATAGCAGCTTCCAAATGGTAAAGAATGACAACACAAGTGTTAGGATATTGTTCTTTGAGCCGGAAGACAGCTTGTTTACTACCAATATCCGTTAATTCTTCTGCCGAATGAATACCGACTGAATGAAGTTTCTTTTCCATTGTTTTGCCAAGTCCTAAAGTTGTAAGTGCAGCCATATTTCTTCCTTTCTCGTATCATTCTGATAAACAACAAACCTTCAACTTAACTACTAAAAATCTCCTAATCGCTATATGCAGACTATTTCATGCAATTTAAAATTACAGTTATCATCATTTCCATTTCTTCCGGCCTTGATTCAGCAATCATAATTGTTAAAGCAACTAAGGTATGATCATCAATCAATTTCTCACCATTCATAAACAACACACCATTTTTATCCAAAAAGTAAAGAAACATTGTAGCTGCAATGCGCTTATTCCCATCAAAGAAGCTGTGATTTTTAGTCACAAAATAGAGTAAATGGGCTGCTTTTTCTTCTAATGAAGGATACATATCCTGCCCGCCAAAAGACTGATAAATATTTCCGATACTTCCTTTAAACGAATCATCCTTTTCTTTACCAAACAGTTCTGATTCTTCACCAAATCTCATATTTGCGATTACATCCCGACATTCTTCATATGAAAGGGTATATGTTGCCTCATTTCCTTTGGGGCGCACCATGTTCTGATGATCATAAGCATCAAGCAGCTCTAATGCTTCACTATATTTTTCAATTACGGTCAAGACCTGCCTGCTGTCCAAAGAATTTTCCGTTCGTTTCATAATCTGTATTACCTCGCCAAGCTGATTCATACGATTATTATTCACAGCATAGCCTTGTAAAATGTATTGTTTCAAAACGGAATTTGCCCATTTTCTAAACTCGACACCACGTTTAGATTTCACCCGACAGAAAGAATCATATCGAGATTATAATACTCTATATTCCTTTCAACTTGTCTATCACCTTCAAATTGAACTGTCGCAAATTTTGCGACAGTTGATAAATCAACTTCCTCTCGTAATGCATTATTAATGTGTTTGCCTATCGTTTTCACATCGCGATCAAACAACTCCGCCATTTGATTTCGGCTTAACCAGACCATCTCATCTTCTAATTTTACCGATAACACAATAGATTTATCCTCTGTTTCAAAAAATAAAATTTCACTATTCATAAAATATACCCCCTTTCCTTTTACCCTTAGAATACCTTTTTTTGTTTAATTCGCTCCCCCAAGCCGGAATTTATCACTGCTGTTTTACTGTCCAATATCCGTCATAGGCATATCCGTTTTGCCCTCCAATCAGCATATGCTCTGACTTAATAAAACCAACTTTTTGTATTGCATTTATTCTTTCCACTGCATAGATTGGAGCTTTTGTAATGATTTCTTTACATCCGATCATTTCATACATGGGATTAACAACGACTGAAAAAATGTCGAATAATGTTTCTTCCCGTTCGTAATCACTTCTGACATCAACCCGAAGTATCCCCATATCGTTAAAAGCATCCTCTGAAACCCGATAGCATACTTCTATTGTCCCAATTACCTTTGATATTTTCTTGTCAATAATAGACAATCTTGCAAACCAACCGTTTTCATATGCTAAATTCCAAAAGGAAACAGCCTCCATCATTCTTTCTTTTGTTGCATAATAGAAGTTATCTCCATGACAATTATCACTGTTAAAAAAGGGTAACGCATTTTTATCACTGTAAACTGCCAATAAATCATCACAGTCCTCTTGTTCTGTTAATCTAAATATAAAACTATCACTTTCCAATACCGGACATTTCTCATAAACATTCATTGAACATTTCTCCAAACAAAATTTATCAAAATAAGATAACACAATCACATAACAAATTATAACACAATAAGAACAAACTGTGTGACTTGATTGGAATACTTTTCATAATTTGTGAAAAAAGACAATAAAAAATGAGAGTGATCGTTTGAAAGTATGTAGATACATGGAGAAATTATCCTCTGTTAATGACTTGTTTGAGATTTCTTTAGATGAACTTGTTCTTAGAAAATAACCCAATACAGACAATACTGCTGCTTCTAAATCAGAGTTTATAAATATATTAATTGATCTTGTAAAATCTCAGTCTTCATCGTTTTGCTCTGTAAGCAAATCATCTATATCCAAAAATTCATGGTGTCTCTGAGCCTCTTCTTTTGAAGAAAAGAACACGATTTCATTATACGGTTTTAACTTCCTTTTCCAGCAGGAAGCACTCTCCAGAAACCCACTGAAATTCTCAGCAGCCAAGAAGGAATTTCTATTCTTATCGATATAACATATTGGTGCATCGCTTTCCAAACTGCTTATTTCTCCAACGGTTCCAATATATCCGCCTTCACTGTCTGTTGCCATGATATCAACCCAGGGAATTGTATAGAAGCTTGTATGTACAGCAGCATCTTCAAATATAAAATGAATATCATATTCATCAGCCAATCTTTGGTATTCCGCATTTTTATCGGTAACCGGCATGGAATAAACGGTTGTTCCCGCCGGAATAACCTGTGCATCTTTTGCAAATACACTAATGCATCTGCTATGATCTGTCATGTCTAAATAAATTTTTTTCATTAAACTCCTCTGCTAAGTTTTATGATACTAATTTTCCCAAATTATACAATTCATCCGGACATATATCCTGCCCGTCAGGCCATACAACAGTGAAGCCGTCTACGGAAACACGTTTAAAATATTCAAAAGAGCGTAATTTCCCATACCATTCCCCTTTAATATATGGCTCAACATCAAAACATTTTTTTTCGCCATTGTCAAATACTACTAATATCTGATATGCACAAATCGCTTCTACTTGAATTGCAGTTGGTCTTAACATAATGAAATACCTCCACTATCTAATGCAATGGCTCAATTTTGAAGTATCCCTCTCCATTGCTTAATAATTCCCAGTTTGCTCTTAGTTCGTCCTCATGGATTGCCATCCACGCTATTAAAAGTTTCATCTGCTTATTGGGTAAAATTCCTTCCAAAATTTCTCCATCTATCCCCATCACAACTTCCTCATCGCCATATAAAGCGTGAATGTGCGGTTTATTATGCTTCCCACCTTTTTCACTTTGCATTCGCACAATAATTCCAAAAAACATGGATAATGCGGGCATTTGAAACACCTCCATTCAAACTTTCCTCTCTTATCTGAGACAATGATAAATTATCTTCCTTATATACAAGATACCATGAAAACATTGACAAATAAAGAAAATCTGCTTTTCTTTCACCGCTTTTTATCAGCCCTGCTTTTCCCCTTAAACTCCTTTTCTATATGGAAGTGTTCTTTTACTGATATCAGCGTATTCCCTTCAAAATCCAGTTCTATCACATAAGGCATCCAGTCTATAATACGCAAAAAATCTTTACAGCCAAACCGGGGATTATAGTAATTTAATATGGTACTAAGCGCTGTTCCATGTGTTCCAATTACAATATTTTTATCTTTATTTTCTGCCAATATTTCCATCAGTGCAGCTATATTTCTTTCCTGCACCATATGAATTGATTCACCGTTTTCCTCATGGTAATCATGGTCATTCCACCGCTTCTCAAACATGCCATGATGATTGCCATTTAAACCTTTCTCCCGCTCCCGAAGCCTTTCGTCCGCAATAATCTTTTTGCCAAAATAAGATGCCGTATCCGCAATCGTATCCAGGCTTCTTCTATACGGACTGCAATAAAACACATCAATATTTTTATCTTGAAGCACCTCCAAAACTGCTTTAGAATCCCTTTTTCCCTCTGCGGTCAAGGGTCTGCTTCTGTCATCTTCCCATGTATGTTCGGGCTGTGCGTGACGCACGAAGTAAACCTTTGTCATAATAATCTCCATTCCGGTGCGGCGCAAAATCCTTATCCTAAACCACCAAAACCTCCAGCAAAGCCTGAATAAACTCCTTAAACTTTTCAATGTCATGAAGTAAACCTTTTTTCAACCCATCTGCGGTTTTCAAAGCACATTCATACTGTTCCCTTGAAATGACATTCTTTTCAAATGCTTCCTGAAGCTCGTCCAGATCATCAACAATAACATCCCCATCGGGATATATAACTAAATCCAAATACAAATCGTAAAAGTATGGTACACCATCACTATCATATCCCTGTGTATCAATCATATCGATATAGCAAACCTGCATTTCATAATTATCATCCATCATTACGGTCATACAGTAAAAATCATTTTCCGGCATAATAGATAACCAATGATAATTATTATTGCACACAATCACATCTTTTTCCTTGTGCTTCCATATTTGCTTTTGGGAGACCTGATTGATAGTCAGTAATCCAAGATATCCCTTCATTTGAGGCAGATCGACTTGTCTTCCTATCCTGTCTTTTGCTATGATACACTTCCATTCATCATATGTTAATCTACACTTATACATAAGCTCTTGTTCTCCACTTTTTCCTGTTCACAGTAAAGCTTTGTTTTCCATTGCTTCCTGCTAAGCTCTATAACCAAATATTATGAGTATACATCCAAAATCTTTTTATAGCTTCGATATACAAAATAAATTCCCAATGTACAATCAATGCAAATCATAATCACTCCTGCAAAAGGCATGATAACAAAGCCAATTCCCGCAGCCAGAAAGACGATTGCACATTTTTTATACAGCCCACACATTTCTTTATTGTATTTATTAACATCCTTAACCTTTGATTTTAAAGATGTATACCCGCTCCAGAAATTGATTGGTTCTTTGCTGTCTCTGCTATACACTGAAATTATAAAGAATGGAAAAGCACACAACAGACATGAGACCAAACCTATTATTCTCCCAACCATAATCTATACCTCCGCAAGTTCCGATTTTCTTACTTCTGTAATCTGCATACCGCCCTAAATACTTTAAACACACTATCCTTCGGTCTTCATTACAATCTTACAATACTATACGAAATTTGTCTTCTCATTTTCCAAAGACTTTTCCGATTCTTGACAAAGATTTTTTATACCATATAATTTTCATTAGGAATTTTGACGTGCAGATATTTAAAAGATATACGTGAAAAAGGAGTAGTCAGCGATGAACAAAAGTGAAATTGCCAAGCGATATGTCTTATTCATAATAAGCCTGTTTTTTGCGGCTTTAGGTGTTGCTTTTACGAAACATGGCGAATTGGGGGTATCGCCTATTTCATCTGTAGCAAATGTTTTAAGCTACAAATTTTCTGTGCTTTCCATGGGAACATGGCTTATCATTTGGAATTGTTGTCTGATTGTTGGACAGATTTTCATACTCCGCAGAAAGTTTCAGTTAATACAGCTGCTGCAGATTCCTCTGTCATTTTTATTTGGCTGGTTTACTGATCTTGGAATGTGGATTGTATCATTCATTCCTGCAAATTCATATCCCATACGCATCGCCATGGTGATTATAGGGATAATTATTCTTGGTTTCGGCATTTCACTTTCCGTTATTGCAAATGTAATTATGAACGCAGGTGAAGCCTTTGTAAAAGCAGTCTCTGATACGATTAGCAAGGATTTTGGAAATGTAAAAATTGTATTCGATGTTCTTTGTGTTGTTTTTTCCCTTATCTTATCTCTTATATTTTTTGATTTTACCATTGTCGGAACAAGAGAGGGAACTGTAATTTCAGCTCTGCTAACAGGTGTCGTTGTAAAGTTTTTCAGCAGGAAGCTCAAGGAGCCGCTCAATGCTAAGCTCCAAACAGCTCCATAAGCTCGTAAACTCTGGCCTTAGTCATTTCCGCAGCCTTTTGATTCATAATCATTGGCTGAATGCTTCCGCCCTCGTATTCAGCTGCCACTTCGGCAACTGCCTGTTCCTTCTTCGCAATCCATTCACGTTCCTCTGCCTTGAGCAGGCTCATTACCTCTGCGTCCTGCGTCTTTTTCAAAACATTCCACACCGTGTTTAAAGCAGAATCCCACAGCTCATACAATTGCTGTGTTTTGTCATTAAGCTCTGTCTGGGTCAGCACATCCTCCTGAATCGATTTTTCTATGGAAGCAGCCCATTCCTCCATGGCGCTTACGCTCTGCCTCATGTCCTCTATGATATCATGACTGTAAAAGCCGCACTCTGAAACCACATTGTTCAGGGCATAAAACGGCAGTTCCGTATCTGTCGTATACGCCAGATCATAATAGCCTACCCAGCTTCTGAATTCCTCCGAAAGCTCTGCAAGAGGAGTGCCCGGCAGATAAATCAAAATTTCCTCTGCATCATCCAGACCGTAGGCGGCGGCATAACAGTACAGTACACCGTCCTTAATTTCCTCCTTCCCAACTTCCTCTGCATAATTCAGCTCACTGATCTGCATGGAATAAGTATACTCATTCACCTTCACAGGCTGCGTAAACCGGCCCGTGAAATTACACTGATACATGGTTCCGTTAGGATAGCCTTCACCTGTAGAGCCCATTTCACCGTCAAAGAACTCGCCGGAAAAGCTTCCGTCCTCCTCAACAGTTAATATGGTTGCCCAGCCTCCTGCACCACTGCAAAACCAAAATTCAAGATTTTTGAAATCTGAAAATGAAAATCCCTCATCGGCCTTGTCCGCCATTTCTTTTCCTTCTTCGGCTCCGGATTCCGTATTGTCAGACTCCGTATTCCCGGTCTCTGCACCTTCAGGTTCTGCCAGCTCCGCCTCTGTTCCCTCAGACTCTGTATCCCTTATTTCCACTGCTTCCTCATCGGTCTCCACATTCTCAATGGTGACCAAATTCTCTTCTTTTTGCTCCCCGCAGCCGCATAGAGCCAATGCTATGACTCCGGCTAAAAGATATGCATAAATGTTCTTTTTCATAATTAACCTCTGACGCTTCACAAACCGCCGTCACTTGTTATAATTTATAATGTTTTCCTTATTCAGCACAAAATCATAATAATTCAAATCTTCTCTTTTGGTCCATCCGATCTCATTCCAAAATGCATTGCCAATATCGTTGACTGTAAACGCAATCAGCGAAACCTTGCTGATCTGTTCCTTTTCCAGTTCCTTCATACAATGCACCACCATGCTTTTGCCAATACCCCTCATGCGGTAATCCTCGTGAACACACACATGGTAAAGACAGCCTCTTCTTCCGTCATGACCACAGAGGATACTTCCCACGATTCTGCCGTCCTGCACTGCCACCACGCTGGTGGTCGGATTTCGCCTCAAGAACCGCTCCACGCCTTCCTTAGAATCGTCCAGGCTGCGGATGGCAAATCCCTTAATGCTCATCCACAGCTCATATACACCCTGATAATCCTCTATTGTCATTGTCCTGATATCCATAACAAACCTCTCTTTACTTATCCTATAGGTTAAGTCCCTTATCATCCTCACAGCCAAGCATAATGTTAAGGCATTCAATTGCCGCTCCTGAAGCGCCTTTTCCCAAATTGTCAAACCGGGTGCTGACTAAGATTCTGTCCTCATTTCCCGTAACGTAAATCTCTATGCCGTCCCAGCCTGAGCAGGCATTTCCTGCAAGGAAACCGTTGTAGTCCGCTTCCTTGCCAAAAGGCATAACCTTCACAAACTTTTGACCTGCATAATATTCCTTCAAAAATGTATGTATCCCTTCGGGCGTCTTTTCCTTTAATAACATATCCGCATAAAAGGGCGTGGTAAGCAGCATACCGCTGTAATAATCACATATAACAGGAGAAAACAGCGGTACTCTTTCAAGTCCTGTAATCTTCTGCATTTCCTTTAAATGCTTGTGGTTCTGCGACAGCGCATACTCTCTGGGCGCATCAAGCTCCTTATCCCGTTCTGCCGCCTCATAAACCGCTATGGTTTTCTTGCCTGCTCCACTGTAGCCCGACATTGCGAAAGCGGATACGGGGTAATCCGCAGGAAGTATTCCGCCTGCTATCAAAGGATATATAATGGTAATAAAGCCTGTTGCATAACAGCCCGGCACTGCAATCCTCTTACCCGTTTTAATCTTCTGTCTATGCTCCCTGGATAATTCAGGGAAACCATAAGCCCAGCCCTCCTGCGTCCGGTGGGCAGTGGAGGTATCTATAATTTTAACCTGATCATTTTCCACCAGACTCACCGATTCTCTTGCCGCATCATCAGGCAGACACAGAAATGTAATATCCGACTGGTTGATCAAACGCTTTCTTTCATTTACGTCCTTACGCTTCTCTGGATCAATGGGAAGCAGCTCAATATCATCTCTTCCCGCAAACCTCTCATGAATTCTCAGTCCTGTAGTTCCTTCACTTCCGTCAATAAATACTTTTGTTTTCATTTTCATATACCTGTCCTTTATTTTATCCTTATCAATAATACTCTCTCCCACCCAAAATCTCAACAATAAGAATTTCCGATTATTCTTTATTCTGCCCGCATGTGGAACATATGTCTTTTGCATTGCATGATTATACATCTTTTATGCATAATATTCAATACAAATCTAAAAAATATGCATAAAAATTAAAAATAATTTTTTATTTATGCAAACTTAGTATTGCATTTCCGGTAAAGATGTTGTATATTGTCAGGTGAAAGCAACAGGCTTAATTACATGAAATAAAATATTGGAGGCATTCTATTATGAAGGAAAAGGTTATCTTAGCGTACTCAGGCGGATTGGATACCACTGCAATCATCCCCTGGCTGAAAGAAAATTTTGATTACGAAGTTATTTGTGTCTGCATTGACTGCGGTCAGGCAGAAGAGCTTGACGGTCTGGAAGAAAGAGCCAAGTTCTGCGGTGCTGAAAAATTATACATTTTAGATGTAACAGATGAATTTTGTGATGAATACATAGTTCCCTGCGTACAGGCACATGCTGTATATGAGAACAAGTATCTCCTGGGAACCTCCATGGCAAGACCTCTTATCGCAAAGAAGCTGGTTGAAATTGCACGTAAGGAAGGCGCATCCGCTATCTGCCACGGCGCTACCGGCAAGGGAAATGATCAGATCCGTTTCGAGCTTGGCATCAAGGCTCTTGCTCCCGATTTAAAGATTATTGCAGCATGGAGAAATGACAAGTGGACACTTGATTCCCGTGAATCCGAAATTGAATACTGCAAGGCTCATGGCATTGATCTTCCTTTCTCAGCAGATTCCAGCTACAGCCGTGACCGTAACCTTTGGCATATCAGCCACGAGGGACTGGAGCTTGAGGATCCCGCCAACGAGCCTAATTTTGAGCACCTTCTTGTTCTTGGCGTTACCCCCGAAAAGGCTCCTGATGAGGGCGAGTACGTGACCATTACCTTTGAGAAGGGCGTTCCTACTTCCGTAAACGGCGAGAAAATGAAGGTATCTGATATTATCCGCAAGTTAAATGCACTGGGCGGAAAGCACGGTATCGGTATTGTTGATATCGTAGAAAACCGTGTAGTCGGCATGAAGTCCAGAGGCGTATACGAAACCCCCGGTGGAACCATCCTCTATGAAGCTCACCAGCAGCTTGAGGAGCTTATCCTTGACCGCGATACCTATGCAGTTAAGAAGGATATGGGAAATAAGATGGCGCAGATCGTATATGAAGGAAAATGGTTCTCACCTCTCCGTGAGGCAGTTCAGGCCTTCATTGAATCCACCCAGCAGTATGTAACCGGTGAAGTAAAATTCAAGCTTTACAAGGGCAACATTATCAAAGCCGGAACTACTTCTCCTTACTCTCTGTACAATGAGAGCATTGCATCCTTTACCACAGGTGATCTGTATGACCACCATGATGCGGAAGGCTTCATCAACCTGTTTGGCCTCTCCACCAAGGTTCGTGCAATGAAGATGCAGGAGCGCGGCGAACTGTAAGGAGTTACCATATGGATGTAATCACACTGCTGCTGTCCTATTTTGCAGCAATCAACCTGATCGGTTTTGCCCTGATGGGCATCGACAAATATAAAGCGAAAAAAAGGGCCTTCCGGATTCCGGAAGCAACCCTTTTTATCGTTGCAATTATCGGCGGAAGCATAGGTTCCATTATTGGAATGTATGCTTTTCGTCATAAAACAAGGCACCGCTCCTTTGTGTACGGAATGCCTTTTATTTTAATTGTTCAAATTGCGCTTGTAATTTTTATATTAAACGCACCTTTTGACATATCAATTATCTAACGGGAGGTTATAGCATGCATATTGCAATCTGTGATGATAATATTGCCGACAGGAAACAGCTGGAGCGTCTTCTGGGGCGGGAGTCTGACAGACGGAAGTCGGATACCGGTGTGTTTTACACAGATTCCTATGGTGACAGCGAGGTTTTAGGCAAAAATCCCATGCCCTATGATTTGTTCTTTATTGATATGACTGCCGGAGAAGCAAACGGTTTGGACTTTGCTCTGGAGCTTAGAAAATTCGGAGTAACGGTTCCCATTATTCTCTGTTCTTCCAAAATCGATTATCAGGCGGCTATTGCTGCTCTTCCCGAATGCTCCTATGAATTTATGCACTTATCCAAGCCCATCATTACCGCTGAACTTTCTGCCATTTTAGACCGATCCATTGCCCTGCTCTCCAACCGGGTTTCCACCATCGAGCTTCGCTCTGATACTGAAACCTACTATGTACAGGAGGACGATATCGTCTGCGCAGTTACGGAAGGCCAATACGTCCGCGTCACCTTAAAGGATGGGCGGTCTGTTCTGCTTCTTTCAAAGCTTCTCAACTTTTACGATACTGTATGTATGTACAGTCACATGGTACTTCTTACCGACAAAACCATGTGCAATATTACATATGTGGACAGCTTTTCCCCTTTCAATGTTACCCTGAAAGACAAAACCACCTTGAAATCCTCACCTTTTTCGGTTAAATACATCAAGCTGGCACAGCAAATGTATCAGGAGGAGACCAAAGAAAAGTGATCACCTGAACCAAGTGACCACTTAAACGCTCTGTCTGTTTATCCATTCTGTTTTACAATGTTACAATGACTCCGCCGTCATTGGCATACATGCTGCTGACTCCTCTGGTGTCCATAATGAGAACATCCTTTACCTTGATTTTTTCCGTTATCATTTTTTTCACGCTCTCAGCACGCTCAAAGCAATTGCAGTGCGTAATCATCAAGGTCTTTTCCTCTGAATGAACTGCCTCCCCGGCAATGATCTCCGCCATCTTTGAAAGAGCCTTCTTAATTCCGATAGCCTGCCCCCGCTGAACGATTTCACCCTTATTTCCCGCCATAACGGGTTTAATGCTTAAGGTGGATGCTACCAATGCCTTGATACCGGACAGTCTGCCGTTTTTACGAAGCGTCTCAAGATTATCCAGCACAAACAATGTTTTCATATGATCCCTGTAATCAGCCAGCTTCCGGCAAATCTCTTCAAAGGGAAGTCCCTCCCTGGACCATTGTGCAGCCTTCATTGCAAGCTGGGTTTCTCCGCAGCTGGCAGATTTCGAATCACAGACATAGATATTTTTATCACCATATTTTTCATGGTAAAGCTTCTTTCCCAGTTCTGCGCTGTTATAGCTGCCGCTTAACTTGGATGAAAGGGTGAAAACAAATACATTCTCCGCCTCCGTTCTGTATGCCTCCATATATTTCTCCGGCGAAGGGCAGGATGATTTGGGACATTGAGGCGATGCAGCAACCTTTTTCAAAAAGTCCGCCTGATCAAAGGACTCGTCATCAACAATCACTTCATTTTCCACCATAAGCTCTAAGGGTACATTCTGATACTCAGCCTTTCCCTTCCATTCCTCCGGAAACTCACAACAACTATCGGCCACGATTTTAAAACTCATAAAAACCTCCACTGAAATTCTATCTAAAATTAATTATAACCGTTCTATGTGGTTTTCATTACTACATATAATAGCATATCATTCCCCCGCTGTAAAGCATAAATTCTTTTCCCGTAACAATTCAGCCTTCCTGCGCCGCCCCTGATACGGTACTGCTTCTTTGATAAAGCTATGACAGCTTTCGGGATTTAAGGAAACAGGCCGCTCAAATACCTATTAGCTGCCCTGTCGGCAAACTCAAAGTCAATCATAGATAAAAGCACGATGAGCCTTAGAAGAAATTTTGTGAAAAATCAAGAAATCCGTTT
>JAUNGK010000061.1:0-7703 GCA_030524555.1 Bacillota bacterium
TTTGCTGAGTTCCAGTTTGCAAACATGCACACCGCAAGTACAATCAGTAAAAGCTGCAGCGCTCCAAGCCCTATCTTACTAACCAGATCCGACAGCCCCTTTTCCTGCGCCTGCTTACATAATACCCATACAGCCCAGATAAATACAAAGCCTAACGAAATATAGTGCCACATATGCAATTGATAAACTGTTGCGCTGAATGCTGCCTGAAATAAAAATGAGCTTGTCATAACAATCATTGCCCATCCGTTTTTGACTCTTACAGATATAACCAGAAAGGCTGCAAGACATAACACAAAGAACAACAGGCCAAAGCTTTGTTCCCTCCCTGTCATTCTTATGAAAATAGCATAAGCAAAATTTTTAACTTCAATAAGGAACTCCCTCATCCCCAAATCACGCACCTGAAACTGAGGGCTGTCCGACACCTGAAAGAACTGTAATACCCACAGTCCCAGGCTTGCCGCTGGAATCCAAATGCCTGCAGCCACCTTTTTCAGCAATTGAAATGATCGGGATTTCCAACACTGATACAGGCTTTCCAAAAGCCACATAGCGGAGAGCAATCCCGCCTGGGCAATAGCAATGGTATCCGCCTGAACTAATAGTCCCAGCAAAAGCCCATACCGGATCGGATGAGTGTTGCGCTTCGGGAACTGCCAAGCCAGAATAATTAATAATAATGCGATCAGACAGTAGTTCCTTGCAACAACCGGATAAAAATATGTGAAAATGGGGCTGAATAAACAAAATGCCTTAGTAATACTGTGAAGCGGCGCCTTCCATAAAAAAAGCCATGCCCCCGCTCCCATAATCAGAAAGCTTAAGACTTCAATCGTTCGAAAAGGCAGCCCTGCTTTGGCAAAGGGCATAACCAATAAGTACCACAGGCAGGGGTGCCCCTGATATTTAATTTCCCTGAAAAGTGTAACAGGTGATAATTCTCTCGCCATCAACCAAACATTTGCTTCGTCCCTCCATGGTTCATGGAGAATAAGCAATATTACATTGAAAAACAAATACCCAATAAACAAACTTAAATATAAAATCCTGTTTGCTTTTTCTCTATTTATTTTTTCCATTTCATATTTTTCCTTCTCACCAGTTTCACTTTTTAAAGCATTACAATTTATTATATACTACTTCCTTTCGTCGTTCAATCATTTCAAAAAAAGCATTGGCTGCCTTTTTATTTGCAGTCAATGCCTTTTTCAATTTAATTATTTTTAGTTTCTTCGTAATTCAAAATGATTTTTGCCAATGCATCAGCATAAAGCTGTCTTCCCTCTGCCGAAAAATGCAGGCCGTCCTCCGTGTATTGATCAATCGTATAACCATCTACTCCCAAATCCTGATATGCATTAAAAAATATACATCCCAGTTCATTCGCTACATAATTGCAGGTTCCCTTATAGTCAAACAATGTTCCATACCCTAAGTCTGTCATATTTCCGTCACCTACTAAATACCCATCCTTGTAAAACTGTGCATAGCAGGGTGAACACAAAATAATGGTTGCATCCGGGGCAATATCCATCAGCTGATACACTCCCCAGCGAAGAGCTCCTCCATAGGTTCTTAAATCAAACATATTATCCAAATCTGCCCGTAAAGTACCCTGGAAGAAGTCGTTTGTTCCATATTCCACAATAAAATAGTCTGTCTGTGAAAAATCAATATTTTCATTATCCAACAGTTCTTTTGCTCTGGTTCCTTCAAAAATGTCTGTAGAAATCTTTCCCATCATAGCATTTACAATTCCGCAAAAGCCTATGGAATTCCACTTATCCAAATCGGTCTCTTCATTTTTTCCTACACTTGCACTGGTTCCTCCGATTGCCAGATTAAACACATCTGCCTCGCATTGAACCGCTGTCAGGTAGGGGATCCCGGTACCGTCTCTGTTATTATCAAAAATACTGTCTCCCAAAAAAACCAGCTGAAGTCCGTTTCCCTGAGGCTCCGTTTGATCCTCCTCGGTAATAACCTGTTCCGGCTCCGGTACGTCAATCTCTACCACCGGCGTGGGCATTTCCTCCTCCGGTGATTGAGTAGGCGCTGTTGTAGCCTCCTGTTCTTCCATAATAAGATCTTCTTCCACCGGCTCTTTGATCACCTCACCAGTTTCTGTAATAATAATATTATCCGATGATGCATCATCATTGGATTCTTCCGTATATTTCTGACTGCACCCGGTAAACAGGCCAACCGTCAAAACTACCGCAAGAAATCCTGCCATTATTCTTTTCATATTCAGCCTCCATTTATAAATCACATCTAATTATATTTGCAATCCATTCATTGGTACTTCTTTTATCAAATTAAGAATAACATATTTTTCCCACATTTCCAGTCAATTAAGTACAAATTAAAACTTTTTTTGTTAACCTTAAAAATTTCTTAATAACTTATTTATAGCTTATTCATTTACCGTAAAATATATGCTCTTTTCTGTTGTAAACCATGTTCAAATACTGCTATAATAAAGCATGAGTTACTGATATAATTCGTTTCTTTACATTTTATGCACTAATTGGAGACAACCATGCAGGATAGCAAATTACTTTCTATTATCCTCCCCTCATACAATGAACAGGATAATATTCCGCACACCTTTGAGGTTATTAACAATATTTTAACTTCCGCTTCCATCCCCTATGAAATAATTTTCGTAGATGATGGTTCCCGTGACTTAACCTATCAGCGCATATATGAGGTATCTCTTCAGCATCCTCAGGTTAAGGGAATCTGTTTTTCCCGTAATTTCGGCAAGGAAGCTGCCATTTTTGCCGGCCTTGAAGCCTCTGCCGGAGCATGCTGTTTAATTATGGACTGCGATTTGCAGCATCCTGCGGAATTGATTCCCGAAATGTACCGCCTATGGCTGGAGGGCAATGAAGTGATAGAGGGCATTAAATCCTCACGCGGAAAGGAAAACCCTCTTCATACCTTTTGTGCGAAGAGCTTTTACAACATTATCAGCAGAGCCACCGGTATTGATATGTCCAAGGCATCTGATTTTAAGCTTCTTGACCGAAAGGCCGTTGACGCACTGCTTGCCATGCCGGAACGCGCTCCCTTCTTCCGGGCGCTTTCTTCCTGGATTGGATTTAAAACGATCTCTGTTCCTTTTGATGTTCAGAAACGGGAAATAGGCACCTCCAAATGGTCTCCCCGGAAGCTTATCAAATATGCGATCCATAATATCACTTCCTTTTCCGGTGCACCCTTACAGTTTGTCACCCTGCTTGGCTGGATTATGTTTTTATGCTCTATCGTATTAGGAATCCAATCTTTATATCGTTATTTTACGGGCACTGCACTGGAGGGCTTCACTACCGTTATTCTGCTGCAGCTTATTATCGGCAGCATTTTAATGATCAGTCTGGGAATTATTGGACATTATATTTCCCGGATCTATGACGAAATTAAAGCAAGACCAAGATACTTAGTTTCCAGGAAATGCGGTTTTTAGAACAGGAAAGCCGATAACGATAACGCACTATAGCGCTTTACCGTTACCGGCTTTGTTTTAACACTTCTATCTCCTTCGTGTCACTTCTCCTACAAGCTATCGTCCAATACTGTAATACTCTACTCCTGCTTCCTTCATCTGCTTGGGATCGTAAAGGTTTCTTCCATCATAAACAAGCGGTGTGTGCATTCTGCTCTTAAACTGCTCCGGTGTAATTGCCTTGATTTCTCCCCACTCCGTAAACACAAAGCAAATATTGGCGCCTTCAAGAGCCTTATACGGATCAGATACATAGCTCATGGTTCCCTGCTCCAGCTTTCCTTCCGGGAAAAGCTGTCTGGCCCTCTCCTCACCTTTAGGATCGTAAGCATAAACATCTGCCCCTGCAGCAAGCAAAAGCTTTAAATTGTCAATAGAAGGAGCCTCACGAAGATCATCCGTTCCTGCCTTAAAGGTAAGTCCGAGAACTGCTGCCTTAAGGCCGCTGAAGGATATCATTCTCTCCTTGGCTTTCTCAAACAGACGCACCTTTTGAGCGCTGTTTACATCCACGCAGGCCTCCACCGTCTTAAGCTGATATCCATACTCTCTGGCAAGATGCTTCAATGCCTTGGTATCCTTAGGGAAACAGCTTCCGCCAAATCCAATTCCTGCATTCAAAAAACGGGCTCCAATTCTTTCGTCATAGCTCATGCCCTTAGCCACGTCCGTAATATCAGCTCCAACCAGCTCACACAGATTAGCTATATCATTCATATAGGATATTTTCAGTGCAAGGAAGTCATTGCAGGCATACTTGATCATTTCTGCGGAACGTCTCTTCACTGATACAATGGGCAGATTAAAGGGCTCATATATCTTTTTCAGCAGGGCTTCCGCTTCCCTGCTCTCTGTTCCTATAATAATTCGTGCTGCATGAAGAGTATCATAAACCGCAGTTCCCTGTGCAAGGAATTCAGGGTTAGAAGCCACCTCAACCTTGACGTCATGAACAAGAAAATCCTTGATAAACTGCTCCACCTTGTCATTGGTTCCTACCGGCACCGTAGACTTTACTACCACCAGACAATCCTTCTCAACAGTCTCCGCTATCTGCCGTGAAACGGTAGCAATATAACTGAGGTTAGCACTGCCATCCGGCATTTCGGGAGTTCCTACACCAATAAAAATAGCATCCGCATCCTTATATGCCTCTTTATAATCGGTAGTAAAGTGCAGGGTTCCCTTTGCATTGTTCTTCTGCATCAGTTCCTCCAGCCCCTCCTCATAAATAGGGGAAATTCCCTGACGCATAACCTCAACCTTCTTTTCATCCACATCCACACAGGTTACATCATGATCCATCTCCGCAAAACATACGCCTGCCACCAGTCCCACATAACCGGTTCCCGCTACTGCAATTTTCATATCTACCTCTCATTCCGCCGCTTTAACGGCTTTTTATTTATAATAATCCAAAAACCACTGAGCAAATTTCCCAAGCCCCTCCTCTATCGTCGTAGAGGGTTTAAATCCATAATCATCAATTAAATCCTGCACATCCGCATAGGTCTCATACACATCACCGGGCTGCATGGGAAGAAACTCCTTCTTTGCCTCCCGTCCAAGGCATTTCTCCAATACAGCAATATAATCCATCAGGTTTTCCGGCTGGTTGTTTCCAATGTTATAAATACGATATGCCGCACCGTTCTCATCCTCCGTGGGCGGATTGCACAGAATGTTCTCCACCCCCGTTACAATATCGTCAATGTAGGTAAAATCCCTTCGCATATCTCCATTATTATATATCTGAATAGGCTCACCCGCCATAATTTTCCTGGCAAATTTAAAATAAGCCATATCCGGGCGCCCCATAGGTCCATACACCGTAAAAAAGCGAAGCCCTGTAAGCGGAATCCCATATAGCTTGCTATAGGAATACGCCATCAGCTCATTGGACTTCTTAGTGGCTGCATACAGGCTTACCGGCTTGTCCACCTGATCCTTTACAGAAAAAGGCACCTTCTTATTCCCCCCGTACACCGAACTGGATGAAGCAAACACCAGATGCTCCACCGGATAGTGACGGCATGCCTCCAAAATATTAAAAAATCCCACAATGTTGGACTGGATATAGGCATCAGGATTGTCAATACTGTAGCGCACGCCTGCCTGCGCGGCAAGATTTACTACAATCTGGGGACGATATTCCTCAAAAAGCCCAAGCACTACTTCCTTATCCGCAAGATCCGCCTTCACGAAACGGTAGCCTGAGTATTTCTTCAAAATCGATAACCGGTCCTCCTTTAGGGAGACATCATAATAATCATTTAAATTATCCAGTCCTACCACCTGTGCTCCCTTCTCCAAAAGAGCCTTAGACAAATAGAAACCAATAAAACCGGCACCGCCGGTAACAAGATATTTCTTCGATACATCCAGTGAATTCATTTGCTATCCACGCCTTTCCTGCGGACACCTTCCAAAACAAAACCGGCCCGCATTCATTTTTATAATGCCGGCAGCCGGAAATTTCTTCTCGGGCTGCCGGAGCATCTCTTATATTTTATAATATTCCTTACTATCCGTCAATTTTTCCCTGATAGTCCCCAAAAAGGGAAGCAAGATATCTGAAACCGCAAAATCCGTTTTCATCAAGCACTTCTTCCATGTTTGTTCCCGCCGGAAGCAGCACAGCAAAATCACTGCCCTCATAGCGGTACTCAACAAGAACAGAAACATCCTCCCTTTCTGCCAGCCGATCAAAGACACGCCTGTCAAAGCTGATCCACCGATCCGTACTGATTACCACCTGTTCACCCCACCCGGCATCCTGGATCCTCTCTGCTGCCTCATCCAAAAAGGACACATAGGCTGAATTAGGCACCTCCTGATAGGACATATGCTGCCCGCATCTTTCACAATGCTCCTCCAAAACCGCATCGGACTGAGGCGTTGCTTCTTTATAAAGACTGTAAGCAGGGCTGTGCATGCATAAAAAAGCTTCCCTGTCATTTTCACTTTCTTCCCAGCCGCCATGTATCTGCTGTTCCTCCGTCTCCCGGCGGGGAGAAACCTCATACTGATCTCCTGCCTTTACTACATTATACAGCCCCGAATCACGAAACCGGACTGTGGTCTGCTCCCCACTGCTGCTTCGCATCAGGAGAACCGCCCGATATATGCCGCTTTCCGCCTCAATGGGTGCTGTCTCAATGGCCGTTTCCACATCAGAAGTGGACGGCAGTTCCCGATAAGCTGCCGGCACAAAGCTCCCTGACTGATCCATTTGTTCCAGATACAGCTGCATGGAATAAAGAGCACTGTCAAGCTCCTGATATACACATCTTGCGCTGATCCCTCCCGGCAAAGCTGTAACGGCCAGCTCCGATACCTGCATGACCTGCGCTGCTTCCACCTTCATTGTCAGACCGATGCCTCCCGGCACATCTTCCGGGACACCCACAGCCATTGCTGCGGCCGCCAATATGGCGCATAGACATCTCCCTGCTTTCTTACCTTTTCTCATTCTCATAGTTCCTCCTTAAAATCATCATTGTATTTCAGCGCTGATGATTTATTATCCATGAGAATTAGGCAGCCGGGAAAAAGATGTCATAAATAACATACTTTCAGTACTATTTAACCAATTTAGGCTTCCTTATAAACTGCGGTATCGTCCTGATTGTTCTAAGGAATACCACCCACCATGCACATTTGATGCCATTTTCCGCAAGTGCCTTGTGCGCTTCCCTGATAGATACGCCATAAGCACCGGCGCTTTGCGTGCTGGTTCCTCCATAAAACATTTCTACAAGTATTTCCGGAATATAAGATAATTTCACTTTCCCATCTTTTAAAATTCTTACCATAAACTCAAAATCTGCTGAGCACTTATAAGTACAGTTATAATTACCATACCTTTCATATATCTCTCTTTTAAGAAAAAGCGTGGGGTGGCCGGGCATCCATCCATACTTGATTTTACCATTTCCCATTTTCCAATAACGTTTCACAATTCCTTCTTCTGCATATACCAGATCGCCATGCACCCCGTCAGTGCCCTCCCGTTCCATGATCTGTACACACTTAGACACTACATTACTTCCTACAAACTTATCATTAAAGAAAAGAATAATCTTTCCGGTTGCAAGGCTAAGCCCCTGATTCATAGCATCATAAAGACCATTATCAGCTGTCGAACTCCATTTAACCGGAAAACGGCTGTTACCTTCATATTCTTTGA
>JAUNGK010000061.1:7713-14525 GCA_030524555.1 Bacillota bacterium
TCCAGCGTACCGTCAGTAGAACCACCGTCCTTAATGACAACCTCCAGGTTAAGGTAATCCTGTCTTTCTATACTGGTCAATGTTTTTTCCAAATTATTCTTACAATTATAAGTTGTCAGAATTAAAGATACCAATTCCATACGCTACTCCTTAAAAGATCGAAGACAAATAATGAAATACAAAGGAACACAAAGGAACAATGCATAAACATACCGGAAAGAAAAGGCTACCGGAGTTGCAATCATGATCGACAGCCACAATCCCAAAGCAGGCATTACAGCAATAAGTCCTTTATAATTTCGCTTCGCAAGGCAAATAAATATTGTTGCCAGCATCATCCATACCCAAACAGCTGAGCTGATATAATTTTTCGGCTCCACCAAATTTCTAAAGGAAATATTCGTATAATAATCAAAATAATCACTCATGAAATATTCCACATTTCCAAAATGAAAATTGCAGACGTATGCCGTGGACGAGTTTTCAAACACATCCCAAAATCCCATGGTTGCAAGCAGGTACGCTTTCCCTGCCTTTACAGGATTTTGACTTATAAGATGCAGGTAAGTTTTCATAAACTCACCTGTATGATTTTCCAGATACTCCCTGTTAAAGCCGGGGTCAAACTTAATAGTATCCACCACCTCCGGGCAGTACAGCGCCTTCCAGCTTTCCAATGGCATAATGGAGTCTATAACCTCCATATCTTCTTCTGAAACCACCCCGTCCGTAGACACAATATAGGCCACCTGCTGAAGCGGAATACCCAGACTTTCCCTTGCCCTGTCAAGATTATATCCCTGACTGTCATATACCGGTCCCTGGATAATTGCTGCTATCAGAATAATTGTAGCAGATAAGCCGCCGACCTTTAAGGCTGTCCTCTTCCACTTCATTCCAAACGCTGTAATTGAAATGATAACCGAATAAAATACCGCAATGTAAATTCCATTGTTCCTAAGAAAAATGATCAGAATACTAAGCAGCCCGTAAAGTGTTAAGTACGGCCACGATATATCCTCTCCTCCCTCCCCAAAAACATGGTACAGGAACACGGAAAAGACAAAAATCACAAGACTGAATATAGTGTCCTTCCAAAGCGAAATTCCATAAAAAGGATAAAGCGGCAGTAATCCGAATATCAGCAGACAAAGAACAATAAAGCTCTTATGCAGTCCCTTCTTATAGCACCAGAATACAAATCCTGAAAGAACTATAGCCATAAGCACCATTTGAACCACGGTAAAAAGCTTCAGACCGCCATATTCTCCTGCTCCCGTAAATGCGCCGGTCACTCGAAACATCAGCCTCCAGATCAGCGTGTAAAGTATGGGATTGTGATTATCAAGCGCAGCTTTTCCCAATGCCATGTTGATAGAATCCACCGTATCCGAATAGATTCCCCCCGGCCAATAGGAGGGCAGATAAGGGAACCATAAAACCATAAGCAGTACAAAAGAACCGCCAAACACCCATATTCCCGCTTTTCCCCTTCGCTGCTCTTTAAAAAATACCGCTCCAAGCGCTCTGAAAATAAATGCTGCTCCCTTCATCAGCAGATATATCACCGGTATCGTAAAAAACCACATAATAACATCCACAAAATGAAAATCCGTGACATAAACATTCTCTATTGTGGACGCTCCCACCGGTGAACGGAAGATATGACAGCTCACTACCAGCATTGCCGAAAACAGCATGGCAAAAATCACAAACCAGATATTGATTCTTCCATGATATTTTTCATATGTTTTTTTAATGTATTCACCAGGTTTATCATTTTTCATTTATCCTCCAAATCAGTTAAAGCAGTTATCATTGTACAACATTTTGTGTGATTTGTAAGCAGTTTTGAATAAAACAGTTGTTAAAACAGGATTTTTAGGATAACATGATTAATAGACTTAAAGCAGGAAAGGTATTGATCAATATGAAAAAGTTAAACGGAACTGTCATTGTCACCTATCGCTGCAATGCCAGATGCAATATGTGTAACCGCTACAAGAAGCCCTCACTTCCCGAGGAAGAGATCTCCCTCGAAACCATCAAAAAGCTGCCTCCTATGTATTTCACCAACATTACAGGCGGCGAGCCCTTTATCCGTACCGATATCAAGGATATCGTCAGAGAATTATACAAAAAAAGTGACCGGATTGTAATCTCAACCAACGGATTTTTTACTGACCGGATTATTGACCTGTGTAAGGAATTTCCTCAAATCGGTATCCGTATTTCCATTGAAGGACTGGAGGAGACCAACAACCAAATCCGCGGCCTTGCGGACGGCTTTAATAAAGGCTATACCACTTTAAAAAAGCTGGTGGAAATGGGCATGAAGGATGTGGGCTTCGGCATGACCGTGCAGGACTTAAATGCCAGGGATCTGGTAGCCCTTTATAATCTTTCAAACGAAATGAATATGGAATTTGCCACCGCTTCCCTCCACAACTCCTTTTACTTCGTGGAAGCCAAGAATATTATCCATGACCGCCCTATGGTGGCCAAGGAATTTGAAAACCTGATTAATGAACTCTTAAGGTCAAAGAGTCCCAAGAAGTGGTTCCGCGCTTACTTTAACCACGGATTGATTAACTATATTTACGGCCAGAAGCGTCTTCTTCCCTGCGATATGGCCTTTGATACCTTTTTCATCGATCCTTACGGGGACGTGATGCCCTGCAACGGTACCAAGGACAAAGAAATCATGGGAAACCTGAATGAGGCCTCCACATGGGACGAGCTGTGGAACAGCCCTCAGGCCGAAAAGGTCCGCAGCAAGGTTCGCCATTGCGATAGAAACTGCTGGATGATCGGCTCCGTATCTCCTGCAATGCACAAATATATCTGGGTGCCGTTCTTCTGGGTTCTTCGCCATAAGCTGAAATTCTGGACTAGGAAGAAATACAGCATGTATGAAAATAAAATCGTCAGGGCTTACCGTGACGGTAAGGTCACCAAAGATGAATTGGACGCATGCTCTACCTGCGATATGCATGCGGTAGTGAACGACGGATTGTCAGAAAAATCAAGGGAGAGGCTTAAGTAGCCTCTCCCTTGCTAAGATCACTCCCTTTTGTCCACTATAACAGCTTCCACTCCATAATATTTCGCCACTGCCCTGTTTTCCCAATCCTCCGGGTCTTCCTTGATATCACTGAAAAACAGCAGCCTTGGCTGGCTGGACAGTTCATCCACCACAACCATTTCCCCTTGATTATCATTGTATATCTCTATCCGGTTCTCCATCTCCTGTGCATAAGCAGCTGCATTCCCATTTAACAAGTCTTCCGCCGCCGCCGAAAAAGTGAAATAATAAGGTTCCGGTATAACCATAAGAGCGGAGCCAAACAGCCATAAACACACACAAGCCATAAGGCACAAGCAAGCATTGGGCGAAAACCTCACATCTGATACCGTATTATCCTTCCCGGAAGCCCTGCCAACGCCTTGAATGGCCGCATCCGTTTTTCTCCTGCACCATCCGGTCACATAACCGACGCACAGGCTCAAAACCAGAATATACATCAAATAAGTCAGTGCCTGAAGCCGCCCTGCCTCCATATTTCCCACCGCAAAAAGAGGCGGCGTCATCATCGCCGAAACTATGCAGTACCCAAACAAAACCACAATAACCGGATATCGGTATTCAAATACAATATTTCCCGCCAGATGCCAAAACAGCGGCACAAGCATAATCATCAGCAAAATCACCGGCCAAGTGGTCCACTCTCCGATCACCCGGTCCAGACACTCATAAAAGGAAACAAATATCGCCTTAACAGGATTTAGACCGGAAGCATCCGCTGCCCGCACCCAGTTCCCGGGAGCTGCAATATTCAAGATGAATCCCAGGTAAAACAGCCCCATCGGCACGCCCAGCATCCTGCATCTTTTCCAGTTTTTCCGATAAGTTATGATTAATACAGCGGTCAAAACCACAATCGCTACATTCAGCGCCGTCATCTGATTTCCGCCCCCTGTCAAGAAGCCGAGAACGGATGCCGCAGTCAGATCCCAAACCCTTTTCTTCCCCTTATCATAATAGGCTGAAAGAAGAAGCCCCAAAAAGAACAAGGACATCCCATGAACCAGAATGTAATTAGCTGCGCCGCTATACCAGTAGAAAGCCTCCACCCTTCCTGCAGGGCACATACACTGAACGGACACAAACAGAACAATGACTGCAATAGTATGTGTAATATATTTATCGGCATGAAAAGCCTTAACCAAAATGCTGTGAAACAGGTAAAGCGTAGATGCAGTAAGTATTCCCAGCATTATCCACACTGTAAGAACATACCCTCTGACTCCAAAGGTACTGGGAGGAACCGCCATCAAAAAATTGGAGGTAAAGTATCCCATCCAGTTAAGCCAGTCATCTGCCGCACGCACAACTCCCTTCCAAAGTGTTTGGAAAATCGAATGGCTCTCCATCCAAATCTGATGACATTCTCTGCCAATGGAATAATCATCCGCACTTGGATAATTATACCAGCCAATCCAAAGAAGCGGGATCAGGCTTAGTACATAAATAATCGTAAATGCCACTGCCATTTTTCTTGGCGTAACCAATTTTACCAGTTTTTCTTCCATTCTGTTTCTATCCAATAATTTCATGACTTTTCTCCGTTTTACGAATCACACAATACTTCAAACCTACAGCGGCAACCGGAAGCATTAGTACATAATACCCAAGTATATACCTGGACTGTGCCTCCCATATCATATGGAAAAGGAAGCCTCCAAATATGTTCAGCACAAAATAAGCTCTCTCAAGGCGCCAATTTTTCATAATATACCAGCACCCCGCCGCACTTAAGACAAACATAATCAAATGATAGACATTCATCAACTGATACAAGATCGTTCTTCCGAAACCATAAATCAGGAAATCCCCCAGGGCATACCTGTTTTCCGTGTAACGGCTGTACCATTCATTTGTAATCATAGCCTGAAAGGTAGGCGCATTCCACTGGGAAACAAACTTTTTGTAGAAGAAATAAACTGCGTCCTTCGGATTATTCACAAATCTCGCAAGAGATTCCTCTATGTTTTCTATACATGCCTTTGTTGTGGCCGCTTCGTCATAATCATTATAATCGTAGACCGTCCAGTTATAGCCATTGTACCAGCCGCATCCGTTCTCATCTTCATCTGCTTCCTGCAGGCTCATGGCAACCCATGCTACCTTGGGAACTCCATCCCACATCTCGTCCATATCCGCACGGTTCGCATATATGGCTTCAATTCCTTCCCTTCCCAGCCATGAAGACAGAAGAAATACAATAAGCAGAGGAAATAGAAACCATTTCTTATTTTGAAGCATTTTGATAATAATCGCAATGGCAAAGGCAACCAGCCACACATAAATATTGGTTTTTACCGCAGCTGCCGGTGTGAACAGCGCTCCCGCTATCAGGAAATCCCGTATCTTTTCATACTTAAGATATCTGATACAGAAATACACCGCTCCGGTTCCTAATGCAATACTGATAATATCCCCATAAATAAATGTTGCAAACAAATAAAGGGGAAGCATGCCAAAGGAAAGCACTGCTTCTATCTTTACAACCTGCTGCTCGTCAAATAACTCTTCCGTGATCAAATTAAGCAAATAAATAATCCCGACTATCGCCGCCACATTGAGAAACTGAAATGCCAGATAATTTTCTACCCCAAAAATCCGGTATACTATTTCCAGAAGTGCGACCATGCCCAATTGGAACGGATAATGATGCAGATATTCCCCCTCCGCAAACGCTGTATAATTATTCTGCATAAATTCCACTGCACAGTTACTTAAAAATTCACTGTCGCAGGTTACCCCGCACCGAAACAGCAGTACAAAAAAAGAACTGATAAGAAAAGCCCATACGCAGGAAATAACCCGCAGTCTCTTTACTGTCATACATGCTTTGTCCAAAAGACAGCTCCCTTTAAAAGCCAAAAACATGAATATTGCCAATAAGATCAGCAAGATGACCGGATGGTCATTTTTGTATCTGGGTATTTCATTGTAAACGTACAATTCAAAATATGTGGTTTTCGTTAAACTGAATACACAATTTACTGCAAACATCAGCCAAAGAGGTATTAAATAAAAATAAGTCAGTTTTTTTAACATCTTTCCAACAAAGCTCCTATACGTTTCAAACCTGTAACCCCTTTGCTTTCAAATCTATCAAACGAGCCGCTGCATTTCCCAGTCTACGGTCCAGCCTCCCAATCACAGCTTCCCGAAGCATTCCAATTAATAAACATACCGTCAAAACAAGAAGTACAACGCCTGCAAGAATCAGAAATCCCCAAATGCCTCCCGGACTTTTAAAGCCTTTTTCTTCTATCAGCTCCATAGCAGCCGAAACAAGCGTATTATTCAATGCAAAAACTGCAAAAACATACTTAGCCGCCTGATTAATAGCTTTAGAGGAGATTTTCAGTTCCTTAAAGAAATAAAAGAGCAATACGGCCATAATAATATTCGTAATACTATTATCCTTACACAAATGATGATATATACCGCCAAGCTGAATCGGAAATTCATGAGAAATGCCGTTTAACACCCACAAAAGCATGAAAACCAAAAGCGCCTTCCTTTTACCAATCAGTTCACCTATGGAACAATCCCGATACATTCTTATATATCTGCCAATCATATATACCATCAGCATTTGAACAAGCCCTTTTCCGTTATCAGGTATCAGTTCAAAATAAAACAGCGCAGGCAGAACACTAAACAATATCAGAAGCAGAATTATTAACCGCCTGAATTCTTCCTTCTTTAAATATTCAATGAACTTCTGTATATAACC
>JAUNGK010000062.1 GCA_030524555.1 Bacillota bacterium
TCTACCTTCTGGCTGTATTGGAGAACCATGTTTGCCTTTGAAAACTGGCACAGTGCTTTGGAGATGAAGCTGTATTTTCAGAGATTCATTCATCACATTGCAGGGCTTCCGGATTTCAGTGCGCTGAAGTTTACCAAGTATAATCAGTATGAGTCCTTAATTCTTCCCATGCAGAAATATTTGGAGGAAGCGGGAGTAGATTTCCAGTTTAATACGGAAGTAACAAATGTTATTTTTGAAATCGAAAAGGATAAGAAGGTGGCTAAAGCCATTGAATGCAAGGTTAAGGGTGTAGAGAAGGGCATTATGCTTACGGAAAATGATCTTGTATTTGTTACCAACGGAAGCTGTACGGAGGGAACCATATACGGTGATCAAAATCATGCCCCCAACGGGGATGCAGAGGTAAGAACAAGCGGCTGCTGGAGCCTTTGGAAGAATATTGCCAAGCAGGATCCTGCATTCGGTCATCCCGAAAAATTCTGTTCCGATATTGCAAAGACCAACTGGGAATCGGCAACAATTACTACCCTGGATGACAAGATTATTCCTTATATCACCAATATATGCAAGCGTGATCCTAAGAGCGGAAAGGTGGTAACAGGAGGCATTGTAAGCTGTCAGGATTCCGGCTGGCTGATGAGCTGGACCATCAACAGACAGGGTCAATTTAAGGAGCAGGACAAGGATAAGGTGTGCGTCTGGGTGTATGGGCTGTTTACGGATGTGCCCGGAGATTTCGTAAAGAAGCCTATGAAGGAGTGTACCGGTAAGGAAATTACCCAGGAATGGCTGTATCATTTAGGAGTACCTGTAGAGCAAATCCCTGAATTAGCAGAAAACAGCGCTGTCTGTGTTCCTACTATGATGCCTTATATTACAGCATTCTTCATGCCCAGAGCAAAGGGAGACCGTCCTGATGTTATTCCCGACGGCTGCGTAAACTTTGCTTTCTTAGGACAGTTTGCGGAAACACCCAGAGACACGGTATTTACTACAGAATACTCGGTGAGAACCGCTATGGAGGCGGTATATGGTCTTCTTGGAGTGGATCGCGGCGTGCCGGAGGTATGGGGCAGCGTTTATGATGTGCGTGAACTTTTGGACAGCAGCGTAAAGCTTATGGACGGCAAATCTCCTTTGGAGATCGAGCTTCCCGGTCCGTTAAATGCGTTGAAAAAGCCGCTGCTTCGTCTGGTAAAGGGAACGGTGATTGAGAAGGTACTGCGCGATCATGATGTTTTAAGAGACGGAATGATTTAAAATACAAGAATGGTCTTAGGGTAAGGCTCCAAAACTAAAAGGTTTTGGAGCCTTTTATAAAGCATTCACATAAAGACATGGGAGATGTCTAAGGTATGCTTGACACATAAAATAATAAATGAAATAATTATGAAAGTGCAGAAATAGCTAAATTTTGATGATTACTATTATTTCAGGCGTTATTATTCCAAATGCACATTACCCGAAAAGTATTACGGAGATTCGGCTTATGATGGCCGTTCATTGAAGGGCGGTGAGGAGTCATGAATAGCAATATTGAGCAGATTGTGAAAAACGTCTTAGGATGCAGAGCCGAAGAAATCCGGCGGATAACAAATGTAACCAATAATTCTGTCTATTCTTTTTCGGCGGCAGGACAGCGGTATATCATTAAATTTTACAGGAGCAGTCATTGGCCTGAGGACGGGAAAATTCAGTTTGTATACCGCATGTTAGCGCAGAAGCATATTCCCTGTGCCGAACTTATGATTTTTACGAGAAAGGATGAATTGTATCCGGCGGGATATTTGATAGAACGTGAAATCCAGGGAACAGCAGCAGATAAAATACTGCTTGATAAACAGCAGGAAACCGATTTATACGTTAAGCTGGCAAAGCTGGTTTCTGCTGTTCACAGCATATCTATTCATAATTTTGGTTATATTGGCGATGGTGAGGCTGATTATGACAGTATGCTTTCCTTTTTTGAGGATGAGTTTGATAACAGAATGACAGACCTGCTTGATTGGAAGGTATTTACCCGGGATCAATTTCAAAAAATGAGAGATAAGTTGTTTGATACACTGCGTTTGTTCAACGACCTGCCGGCGGTTCTCTGTCATGGAGATTTATCCAGGAAAAATATTATGGTTGCCGATAACGGTGAAATTGCGTTGATTGACTGGGATGATGCAATGTCATATAACTGGATGGCTGATATTTCCCGTCTGACATTTTGGATGAAGCTGAATTATGATGAGCATGATTATATTTTGTTCAGAAATACATTTTTAGAGAATTATCATACCGCTTACCGCAAGGCGGAATTTGATCACTTTGAAAAGGCGTTCCACATTTATGTTGCATTGGACTGTTTGATATACTTTATAGAAGTGGGCGATAAGGTGATGGAAGACAGGGTGAAAGGTTATCTTAACCGTTTAATATTAAAATAAGGAGAGAATGGACTATGGGAAAATGGCAGAGAGTGATGTATCAGCCGAACCTTCCCCTGGGTGAAAACGGGGAGAGAATTACAGCCTGTGCTGCGCATAGAGAGCTGTCAAAGAATGCGGCCAGGGAGGGCATGGTACTTTTAAAGAACCAAAAGGAAATGCTTCCCTTTGAAAAGGGAACAAAGCTTGCGCTGTTTGGAAAGGCCTGCTTCGATTATGTAAAGGGAGGCGGAGGCAGCGGGGATGTGACCGTTGATTATACCACCAATCTGCATGACGGACTAAAGGCGCTTGGAGATCATGTGAGCCTGTATGAAAAGCTGGCAGATTTTTACCGCAGGGATGTGGAAAGGCAGTATGAGGAAGGAACGCAGCCGGGTATGACGGCAGAGCCGGAGCTTTCTGAGGAGCTGGTAAAGGGAGCCGCAGCCTATACGGATACGGCAGTAATCAGTATCTGCCGATTTTCAGGCGAAGGATGGGATCGGAAGAGCAGCTTTGACGAGGGAAAAGCGCCTTCTGAAAATGAGGATGCCCTTTTGAAAAAATCAAGAAAGCTGTTTGAACATGGCGATTTTTATCTGTCTGATGCAGAGGCTGCCATGGTTAAGCAGGTGAAAAGGCATTTTAAGAGAATTGTTGTGGTTTTGAATGTGGGCGGCATGGTGGATACCTCCTGGTTTGCGGGAGATGATGCCATATCCGCAGCGCTTATGGCATGGCAGGGAGGCATGGAGGGCGGAAGAGCCGCCGCAGAGCTTTTGTGCGGTATCGGGAACCCTTCGGGAAAGCTTTCCGATACCTTTGCTGCCAGACTGGAGGATTATCCTTCCACCGACAGCTTTCATGAATCCGATGCCTACGTGGATTACCGGGAGGATATTTATGTGGGCTATCGCTACTTTGAAACCATACCCGGTGCGGATAAAAAGGTGAATTATCCCTTCGGATACGGGCTTTCCTACACAGAATTTTCCCGTCAGGTAAAGGATGTGCAGCTTACGGACGGCACTATCCAAATGATGGTGCAGGTTACCAATATTGGAAAAAGAGCGGGCAAGGAAGTGATTCAGGCATATGGCTCAGCGCCCCTAGGAAGGCTGGGTAAGCCGAAGAAGGTCTTAACGGCCTTTGAGAAAACAAAGGAGCTGGAGCCGGGAGAGGCGCAGCTTATCATTCTGCGTTTTTCCATTGATATGCTTGCTTCCTATGATGATCTTGGAAAGGTTCAAAAATCCGCATATATTTTGGAAGCGGGAGATTACCGCTTTTATGTGGGAAATTCTGTTCGGGATTTGGAGGAGCTTCCCCTGGTTTATCATCAGGATGAGACGAAGGTGGTAAAGCAGCTTTCAGCAAAGCTTGTACCTACGGATTTAAAAGAACGGCTGCTCTGTGATGGTTCTATGGAGGCGCTTCCCACAGGCCAAAGCAATGATCCTAACAGCTCCTTAATCGAGAGAACACCTGCAAAGGAGACGGACGGTGTATCTCCTTCGGTAAGAGCCTTAAAGGGACGGAATATGTGGGTGCAGCCTTACAAGGAGGGAGCCCGTCCCCTGATTGAGGTCTATGAGGGGAAAATGTCATTGGAGGAATTTGTTTCACAGCTGACGGATGAAGAACTGGCGCACCTTTTGGGCGGCCAGCCCAACACAGGAGCAGCCAATACCTACGGCTTTGGAAATATGCCGGAATATGGAATTCCCAACGTAATGACAGCGGATGGCCCTGCAGGGCTTCGTATTCTTCCTGAATGCGGCGTATGCACTACTGCCTGGCCCTGTGCTACCTTGCTTGCCTGTACATGGAACAGGCAGCTGGTATATCAGGTAGGAGAGGCCGGAGCAAGAGAGGTTAAGGAGAATAATATCGGCATTTGGCTGACGCCCGCAGTTAATATTCACAGAAGCCCGCTGTGCGGAAGAAACTTTGAATACTATTCTGAAGATCCTTTCCTTACGGGGCAGATGGCAGCGCAGATGGTAAAGGGGATTCAGTCCCAGCATATAGCGGCAGCGGTCAAGCATTTTGTCTGCAATAATAAGGAGACCAACCGCCGGGACAGCGATTCCAGAGTGTCTGAAAGAGCTGTCAGGGAAATCTATCTGAAACCCTTTGAAATCATTGTAAGGGAAGCAGAACCATGGTGTATCATGTCATCCTACAACATCATTAACGGACACAGAACCTCAGAGTGCCGGGAGCTTTTGGAGGATATTTTGCGAGGCGAATGGGGCTACCGGGGTATGGTTACTACGGACTGGTGGACCTTAGGAGAGCACTACAAGGAGGTGAAAGCCGGGAACGACATTAAGATGGGCTGTGGAGTTCCGGAAAGCCTTCTTCGGGCCATGAAAGCCGGAGCGCTTGGCAGAGAAGAGATGGAAACCTGCGGAAAACGAATTTTGGAATTGATTTTGAAGATTGATTAATGTAATAGGCGAATAAAGGAACACCCCGCATTAAAGCGGGGTGTTTGCTGTATCAGGCTGTGATAACTCACGATAAGTAAAGAAAATAACAATAACCGACAGAATAAAGGTCAGCAGATCCGATACCGGCATGGAATATAAAACGCCGTCCAGTCCAAAGAAAACCGGAAGAAGCAGGGCAAAGCCCACACCGAAGATAATTTCACGAACCATGGACAGCATGGTGGACATAAAGGCTTTTCCCAGGGACTGCAGATAGATAAAAGCTGCTTTGTTTACGCAGGCAGGAATAATCATGCATAAGTATATGCGGAAAGCCTTGATTGCAAAGCTGGTGTAATATTCGCTTTCATTGGCAGCGCCAAAGATCATAATAAGCTGTCTGGGAAGGAGTTCTACGATCAAAAAGGCAGCGGCGCCCACGCATGCTTCACACACAAGCAGTCTGGTAAAAAGATTTTTGGCACGTTTCTTCTTTCCTGCTCCCATATTGTAGCCCACAATCGGGATGCACCCTGCGGCCATTCCTACCACAATAGAAATCACGATCTGGAAAAACTTCATAACAATGCCTACTACCGCCATGGGGATTTGGGCATATTGCGTCTGCCCGAAAATTTCATCCAAGGCACCATATTTGCGGATCATATTGTTAATAGCTGCCATAGCTGCTACCAGAGAAATCTGGGAGAGAAAACTGCAGATGCCCAGCGGAATAAATTTGGAAATAATTTTTCCGTAAAAGCGAAAGCTTTCCCGCTTAAGGCGGATGGATTTCAAGTGGAAGAGATACCAGATGGATAAAAATGCGGTAAGCACCTGACCCAAAACGGTGGCAACCGCAGCACCCATCATCCCCCAGTGGAACCCAAAGATGAAAACAGGATCAAGGATGATATTCACAAGGGCTCCTGCCAGTGTGGATATCATTGCAAATTTGGGACTTCCGTCAGAACGGATTATGGGGTTTAGTGCCTGCCCAAACATGTAAAAGGGTACTCCAAGTGTAATATAGAAAAAGTATTCTTTTGACAGCCTGAAGGTTTCTTCATTGACTCTGCCGCCAAAGGCAGTCAAAATCGGATTTTGGAAAATCAGGTATATGAGAGTCAGAATAATACTGCTGATGATGCACAGCAAAATGGAGTTACCGATGCTTTTATGTGCGTCATCCTTTCTGTCAGCTCCGAGAGAGAGACTGACAAACGCACAGCATCCGTCTCCGATCATGACAGCGATTGCCAGTGCGATTACGGTGAGTGGGAAAACTACTGTGTTTGCAGCGTTTCCATAGGAACCTAAATAGCTTGCATTGGCAATAAATATTTGGTCAACAATATTGTAGAGAGCTGCTACCAGCAGGGAAATAATACATGGAACAGCATATTTTCTCATCAGCACACCGAGCTTTTCGGTTGCAAGATAAGAGTTTTGATTTTGATTTTTCATAACAACCTCCTTCAAAATTAATGGCAAAAGAAAAAGACGTAAATCCAATACTCGGACTTACGCCTTAGCTGCTCAGCGAATATATTTTGCCATAAAATTTAAGAAAAAGTCAAGTTGAAATTTTCATTTGCTCAGCAACCACGCTCCGAAGGGAGGAACGGATGGTGAGAGAAAGGTAATTGATCAGTTCATTTCGGCTTAAGGCTTCGGGGCTGCGAAGCCAGTCAATCAGTGTCCCGGATAAGGCATTAGTGTAAAAGTCACGGACAAAGCTTCGGTACCCCTTATCCAATGAGGTATTCATAATGGATTCAACCTCGGAAATCAGAAGGCTTACCGCTCCGGAAAGGTCAGAATTTAAAAACTGCATCATACCTTCCCTTCCGAGAGAATCAAAAGCGCAGTTCAAAAGATGCTTATTTTCTTCAATGTAATCTATGATAAAGTTAATAACCGTCTGATAATCATGGATTATATCAGCATGCTTAACTACCTCAATGGCCTCCTGATCCAGCATCCAGCGAAGAAGGTCAAAAATATCATCAAAATGATAGTAAAAGGTTTTGCGGTTAATGCCGCAGTCGCTGCAGATATCACTGATAGTAATTTTTGACAGAGGCTTAACATGTATAAATTTTTTCAGGGAAGCAGTCATAGCAAGCTTGGTCTTGTAGGAAGCTTCGGCATGTTTCATAGCTGTCGTATATGACAGATTATTTAAGGGCTGTCATTTCCTCCTTGAATGGTTATGGAAATGATAGCCCTTTTTGAAGAAAAAATCAATGCTTTTTCCGGCGGCGCCACAGCAGTAGGAAGATGCTTAGTAAAGCGGCCAGAAGAACGATCAGTACAACAGCTGTTCCTTTGGAAAAGGAGCGCGGACGGTCTACGCAGCTGAAAACAAAATTTTTATCTGTGGTAGTAAATACATAGTAGCTGCCGTCCTTATGTGCATCAAGAGCATCCCATGTCTGTTCGCAAAGCACCTCCAGCTGTGGATTTTCCATATCCTGCGGGATCAGGAACCGGAAGGTATGCGCCTCGCTTGAACTGCTGTTTAAATGCACGCGATAGCATACAGCATTTGTCTTTGCATCCTCAGGGTAAGCGTCTATTTCAGAAATGGACAGTGTATCGGACGGTGTAAAAATGCCTTCCGCCAAAAGGATGGGATGTACATCATCATATAGACTGCTTTCCAGGGTGGTAATGTATTCCGTATAGACCGCCTCGATAGTTTGGTCAAAGGTTATGTCTGCCATGTCAAAGTCTGGCCATGCGCCTACGCAGCCTTCCTTTTGGGGAACCTCCGGAAGCTTGGCGGGATCAAAGCTTTCGCCGTATGCTAAGGTTATTACTGCTACCGGCTTTTCGTCAGCCTCAAAGGTCAGATAAATATTTTGAAAAATATCGGACAGATCAGGAAGCTCCATAAACTCGTTATAGTCAAGGGCCTGCGCTTTACCGGTATAACTAATGCTGTCAATTCCGGCAGGACAGCCTTCTACAAAATAGCATTCCGAAACTTCTCCCGAGGAGGCAATATTGCCGGCGATGGAGCCTAAGTAATTTTCGCCCTGACGAATTTCCACCATGCTGCGGCAATCGGAGATGTTGGTGCCTTCTCCTGCAATGCCTCCGATTTTATCTGTTCCTGAAAGGCTGCATTTGGCGCTGCTGGAACGGATGGTGGAGGCACTGTAGCCAGCAATTCCTCCGATCTTGCTTCCGTCGCTTGTTAAGCTTCCGCTGTTTGTACATTCGAGAATGCTTCCCAACATCATTTCTCCTGCAATACCGCCGATGCAGTCCTTTTTGCCTGTTACCTTGCCCAGATTTTCGCACTGGCGGATTACAATTCTTTCCTTGTACCTGAAATTTAAGGTTGAGTCATACTGGTCTAAATCCAAATCATTTTCGGGATCAAGATTATTCTCCCGGGAAAGAGAGCCGGCAATGCCGCCTACATTCAGATCGCCGTTGATAGAGCCTTTGTTTACGGAGTTCATGACCTTCCCGGTTACATCCGTAAGCTGATCCTGATCCGACACATCCTCCAGAACATCATCGGGATCGATGGTATCAGGGTTGGTAACAAGGTCGGTAATTACGTTGAGCTCATCTATGATCGCCTGAAGATCGTCCAGAAGAATTTGATTTTCTCCATTTAACAGTGAGCTTAGTGTTCTGGTGTCAGAAACAATAGATGAAAAGCTGCCGCTTAGCATCACATGCGCATTATCAAGGCGGTCTCCCACCAGGGAAGCCTGATTACGGACAGTATTCTGCATATCCTCAAGTAAGCCGGAGGCATCCTCGTAGATATGCTGCTGTGCATCATTTATGCTTTTTTCAACTTCCTCCCGGTCAATATCAGAATATAGATCATTGAGATCATCCCAGTTCAAATCATCGGTAGGCAGCGGAAAGCCGTCAGGTGTCCGCCAGGGAAAGGAAGGATCGCCGGAAGGAGTTACAGTAGGAGTAGGTTCTTCCTCATCGGGGTCGCCGGTAGGAGCTATGTTAGGAGTGGGGTCTCCTCCATCAGGGTCGCCGGTAGGAGTCACGGTAGGGGTAGGTTCTCCCTCATCAGGGTCACCGGAAGGGGTTATGGAAGGAGTTGGCTCTTCCGAGTCAGGATCACCGGAAGGAGTTACCGACGGCGTGGGAAGGTTATCTAAAAAGTCCAGCGAAATAGGTCTGGGGGAGGAGAGCGTATTAAGGTCTGTTAGTTCAGAGAAGGAGGAAAAATCCTCGCTTGCCTGAACGAGAATGGTATCCACTGCCCATTGGGCTCCCTCAACGGAGTTTAAAAGCTGGTTGATCTGATCGTTAAGGTCACCGGAAGATGTGGCTGCATCCTGGTCAAGCTTTGTAAGCAGATCATGAAGCTTGTCAAATTCCCTATCCAGCTTTCTTAACATATCCTCCTGAAATTCCAGCTCACTGCTGGGTTCCATCTGTCCGGCAATACCGCCTATATCCTTACGTCCGTTCAGGATTCCATAATTGATGCAGCCTTCGATATAACCGGTCTGACTGCCGGCAATTCCTCCGATATTGTATCCTACATGCTGATAGCCTACGGAACCGTCATTGACACAGGCACGGATCACACCTGAGCTGCTGCCGGAAATGCCGCCGATATCGGTAACAGAGGCAGCGTTTTCCGTGGTTAAAATATCGGTAAGCGTTTGGTCTACATCGATAGAGGAAAGGTTAATATTATTATCTACAGCAACGGTGTTTACATCACAGTGATTGTGACAGTCGGAAATGGAGCCCAGATTTTCCCCGGCGATTCCGCCGATCAAATGGTCACCGTAAACGCTTCCGCTGGCAGAACAGCCTGTAATAACACCTGTTTCTTTATTGCAGCCTGTAACAGCGCCTGCTTTTTCCCCGCCGTTAACACTTCCTGATACCCGGCAGCTGCTGATTAAACCGTAATTGGTACCGACCAGAAGGGCAAGACCGGAGTGGGTTGATTCGGCATTGGCAGAGCCGGAAACAGACAGCTGATAGATAGCTCCGTCCTCCTGAAGATAACGGAACAAGCCTGTGCTGTCGCTGCCGCCGGTAAGCGACAGGCCGCTGATGGTATGCCCCTGTCCCATAAAGGTTCCGCCAAAGGTAGGAATAGAGGTAAATTCCGTCCCTCCCAGATCAATATCATTATCCAGAACAAAGAGCTTTCCCTGTGACCATGTATCGGTGGTACAGCTCCTGGCAAATGAAATAAATTCCTCTGCGGTGGAAAGATGAACGGCATCCTCTGTATTTATTTCCGGCGCAGCCCAAACAGGCATCCGGGAAAGAAGCGGCATAAGGCCTAAAAGGAATGCCAGCATGAAAGCAAGGAAGTTATTAAATTTTTTATGAAAGCGGGTATGTAATTTTTTATTCATGAGCTTCATTTCCTTTCTCCTCGGTGATAAAAGGCGCTTCGCTGTCAAGCTCTACTGCTTTGCCGGAAGTGATCATGGCATCCATTTCACCACGGATAATACCATAGAAGGAACCTTCCATTACACCGTTAACACGGCCACGAAGCCTTCCCTGGACACGGATGGTACCGGAATAGTTCTTGGAAGATAAATTGATACGGTTTAATTCAAAGCTGGTATGCTCAATAATATTGTCACCCAAAACCAAAATCTGAGGAAGCACGGCCAGAACTAAAATAATAGAGATAATGGTACCCCGGCTAAGGCAGCTTCCGATAGCGGAAATAATCGGATTGGTGGTCATCTGGCCGATCAGCGCTCCGGCAACCGCCAGAATGGAGCCAGAGGTAAATATGGTGGGGAAGGCCTCATTTAATGCTTCCACTATAGCTCTTTTCGGGTGCATTTCCTGCTTCAGCTCCTTGTAATGGCTGGAAATAACAATGGCGTAGTCAATATTGGCGCCCATCTGAATGGAATTAACAATCAGATAGCTTAAGAAATACAAGGGCTCCTCATAGATCGTCGGGAAGGAGAAGTTGATCCAGATACTTCCTTGTATAACCAAAATCAGCAATACCGGAAGACCGGCTGATTTGAAGGTAAAAAGCAGTATGACGATAACAAACAGGGCGGAGAGAATACTGATCAGCAGGTTATCATTCACAAAGGAGGTGGACAGATCATAGTCGCTGGTAGAATTGCCCACCACATAGGCCTCATCATAGAAGCGGGCGGCTTCCTGATGAATGACCTTCAGAAAATCGAAGGTTTCTTCACTTTCCTCAGGAAGATTCAGATAGATGACCATACGGGAATAATCCTCGCTTTTAAGCTGCAGCTTTGCCTTTTCCAGCTGATCAAAAAGATCGTCAAGTGTATCCTGTATATCCCCCTCCAGGGTGATATTACCCTTTTCCATCTGATCCTTTAGAAACAGGAACATGTCAAACAGCGGAACCTGGTAATTGTCCAGCCCGTTGAGAATTTGACCGTATTGATCATCATTTACCGCATAGGCGGAATAGAGCAGATTTGACAATTCGTACTCAATACCGGCCAGCTCCGAAAATTCCCTGGGATTTAGCGCCGAGGTTAAGGTATATCCGTCCATGGCTTCAATATTGCCAAGTCCCATAGCGGATTTTACTTCCGGGTGGGCTTCCAGAGCTTTTAAAAGAGAAGCTTCTGCCTTGTAGTTACCGGAAGGAACAATCAGGGCAACCATGTTGCTGGTGCCGAAGGTATTTTTAATTTTTTGGTAGGCAATCTGACTTTCACTCTGCTTGGCGGTAGTCAGATCGGTAAAGCTGTAGCAATAGGGACAGTTATTGGCAAGTATGGCAGTAATGACTAAAACTACAGCGAAAATAGGCGGAATAATAAAACGTGTTGCCACATCATATTTTCCAATCGCTGTAATCTGAGGGAGGAGCTTGCGGTGCTTGCTTTTGTCAATCAGATTGCTAAAGAGCATCAAAAGCCCAGGCATCAGGGTAAATACGGAAAGAAGACTTAACATGATCGCCTTAATCAGTACGGTAGCAAGATCCAAACCGATTCCAAAGTGCATAAAAGCCAGAGCAGCAAGACCGGAGATGGTAGTCAGGGATGAGGAAGAAATTTCAGGTATTGCCTTGCTTAGGGCGGCAATACAGGCTTCTCTTGCAGGAAGCGTTTCATGCTCATCACTGAAACGATGGCACAGAATAATCGCATAGTCGATAGCAAGCGCCAGCTGTAAAACTACGGTCACCGAGTTGGAAATAAAGGAGATGGTGCCGCACAGGAAATTGGTTCCCATATTTAAGATGGCGGCTACGCCAAAGGTGGCGATCAGAACAGGCACCTCGGCATAGGAACGGGAGGTAAGAGTCAGTACCACCACAATGATAATGGCGGCAATGACGATAATAACCTGCATTTCGCTTTTTAGTGCAGCAGCGTCATCCGCACCAACCTCCGTATCCATATAAGTATCGTAGGGCTCTAAAAGCTCTTCAATTTCATGAAGCGCCTGAATGCTGATTTCATCCTCGGCAGTTCCATCAAAGGTTATGTCAAAAAGTGCGGAGGAATTTTTAAAATGGTCGGAAGTATTGTCAAAGGCGGTCTCGGAGACGCCTTCAATCTCTTCTATTTCCCCGCGCAGCTTATCGCCGGTTTCATATGTAATGTTGGAAACCATAACCTTGGCGGAACCGTAGGTGATAAACTCCTCATTCATCAGTGTCAGGCCCTGCCTGGTTTCCGTTTCTTCGGGTAAATAGGTTGTGATATCATTTTCCACCTTTACCCAATTTGTCGAGAAGAAGCAGAATACAATGGCAAAGATATAAAGCAGAAAAAACAGATTACGCTTATCAACAATAAAGGTAGCCAGCTTTTCCATAGGAGTAGCTTTGCGTTCATTCATTTTGGTCTCATCCTTCCATATAACAAATTCATATGTTTCTCATTTTTCAAAAGAAAATTATAGAACACAAGAATAAAATAACAATACCCAAAATGGGACATTTGTCCGGTATTTTCTTTTATTTAATTCTTTGGTAAGATATTTTAATAAAAAGGTTAGATTTACTGACCGAAAATTTGAAAATATGGAGATAAAGTATGCTGCCGGAACAGTTTTTAAGCAGAATGAAGGGAATGCTGGGAGAGGAATATGATGCTTTTTTGGAAAGCTATGATAAACCCCGGTATCAGGCTCTTCGGATTAATCATTTAAAGGACAGTCAGGAGAAAGCGGAGGAGAAAATTGGGTTTTGCGGGGAGTGCGTACCCTGGGCCTTCGGAGGCTATTATTATAAGGAAGAGGACAGGCCGGGCCGGCATCCCTTTCATGAGGCGGGCGTATATTATATTCAGGAGCCAAGTGCCATGGCTCCTGTGACGGCGCTTGATCCTAAGCCCGGGGAAAGGATACTGGATTTGTGTGCCTCACCGGGCGGAAAAAGTACCCAGATTGCCGATGCCATGAAAGGGGAAGGTATTCTGATCTGCAATGAAATACACCCCCAGCGTGCCAGGGTTTTGGCTGAAAATATTGAAAGAATGGGTATCGTCAACGCTTTGGTGCTTAATCATGAGCCGGCTTATCTGGCGGAGCGGTTTGAGGGCTATTTTGACAGGATTTTGGTGGATGCCCCCTGCTCCGGCGAAGGAATGTTCCGCAAGAATGAGGAGGCTTTTAAGGAGTGGAGTCCTGAAAATGTGCTTATGTGTGCCGAAAGACAGGCGGATATACTAAAAAGCGCTGCTCTGATGCTGCGGGAGGGTGGTCATATGGTGTATTCCACCTGTACCTTCGCACCTGCGGAGGATGAGGGCGTTATCTGCAGCTTCCTTAAAAAGCATCCTGAATTTCAGCTTAAGGACATAACGCTCTGCGGGGGAATGGAGCCGGGAAGAGAGGAATTTGTTCAAAATAAGGGTGAGGAAGCTCCCTGCAGGGAGCTTTCAAAGACGGTCAGGCTTTGGCCTCATAAGCTAAAAGGGGAAGGACATTTTATGGCTCTTCTTGAGAAGGCAGGGGAGCGAAGCGGGGAAACCTATAGTGCATACGGAATAGAAAAGGGTATTCCCGAAAAGGAATGTACGCAGTGGCAGGAATTCAGGCAGCAGTACCTTAGAAAGGTCCCGGAAGGAAAGTATATAAAATTCGGAGATCAGCTGTATATCGTACCGGAGTGCTGCCCTTCCTTAAAAGGACTTAAGGTATTGCGGGCAGGGCTGCATTTGGGCACCCTGAAGAAGGACCGTTTTGAGCCTGCTCATGCACTGGCTCTTTCCTTAAAGCCGGAGGATGCTTACCTGTATTACGATTTGGATATTCCGGGGGCTGTGCAGTATCTTCAGGGACAGACCTTCTGTGCAGAGGGTGAAAAGGGCTGGTATTTGATCGGTGTGGAGGGATATTCCCTTGGATTTGGCAAGCTGGCGGGAGGGGTTATGAAAAATCACTATCCCAAAGGACTTAGAAAGTGAGAACGCAGCAATTCAGTCTTCAGACGGTGTCCCGGTACTGTATCGCTTCTTTGATAATGGCTTAGGACAGTCTTTCGATGGATTTAATAGAAACAGCCGACTCAATAATGCTGCTGCCCGATAGGCTTGTCTGAAAAGTCCCTCATAGATAAAAGCACTTGATCCTATAACAAATTTTGGAAAAATCTAAGAAATCC
>JAUNGK010000063.1 GCA_030524555.1 Bacillota bacterium
TGTGCGGTCTGTTTCCTTAAATCCCGAAAGCTGTCATAGCTGCTATCAAAGAAGCGGCTGCCTATCCGAGGTGGCGCGTGAAGGCTGAACTGCTACGTAAGCCATATGGTAAATCATGGATATGGTTGACAGGAATAAAGTTTAGTGTTATATTTGTTAACAGATTTAACAATTTTGTAATAATTATAACATAAAAGGGAAACCTTAAGATAAACCGATTGGAGGATATGATGCAGAAGAAAAGTGCGAAAATAGCGAGACGTGCAGCCGCCGGTGCTGTATCTGCCGTTCTTTTATTTTCAAGCATGAATATGGAGTTATTGGCGAAGGATACAAACGGACTTCCCTCAGCGGGTATAGATTTTATTCTTTCATCTGATGCAACCAGCGTGAAAAGCTTAAAGGACGAGGAAGCAGGCAGCAGCCCAAGCGCATCTCCGAGTCCTACAGCAGGAAGTGAAGCCAGTGCATTAGCCAGTGCGCTTCCTACAGCTGCGGCAACGCAGACTCCGGGTGTGACTGTCAATGTAGAGGAGGTTGTGGAGGAAAAGGTTATTGAAGAGACCATGACAGCTTCAACCACCAAGACGATACCCCAGAAGGAGCGGGAACTGGAAGCCAAGAAGGAGGAGGAAGGCTTTAAGTCCTTAGTTATTGCCAAAGTAAATGATTATGTAAATGTAAGAAGCATACCCAGTGAAGAGGGGGAGATTTTAGGCAAGCTTTATGATAAGTCCGTAGGTGAATTTGTAGAAGAGGATAACGGCTGGTATAAGATCACTTCAGGAAGTGTAACAGGATATGTGAAAGCGGAATACTGTGTAACAGGTGAGGATGCGGTAGCGTTGGCCAAAAAAGTAGGAACAAGAATTGCAACCGTTACAACCACGACACTGAAGGTTCGTGAGGAGCCCAGCTTGGATGCAACAGTGCTTGGCTTGGTGCCCATTGAGGATGAACTGCTCGTCACCGAAGAGATGGATGGCTGGGTAAAGGTTAATATCGAGGAAGGTGACGGTTACGTATCCCTGGATTATGTTACTCTTTCCACTGAGTTTGTAAAAGCGGAATCTAAGGCTGAAGAAGAAGCAAGACTGGCTAAGGAAGAGGCTGAAAGAAAGGCGGCTCAGGAAGCAGCTGCAAAGGCGGCAGCTCAAAAGGCAGCTTCGTCAAAGAGCTCTTCCGGCAGCGAAAGTGCTTCGGAAATCGTATATGCAACTGGAAGCGGCAGTGAGCTTGGTAAATCGGTAGCGAACTTTGCCTGTCAGTTTGTCGGCAATCCCTATGTATGGGGAGGAACCAGTTTGACAGAAGGTGCGGACTGCTCCGGTTTCGTGATGAGCGTATACAACAACTTTGGTGTAAGCCTTCCTCATTCCTCATCAGCAGACAGAAGCGTAGGTTCTGCGGTTAACGGACTTGAGAATGCACAGCCGGGTGATATTATATGCTACTCAGGACATGTGGCAATTTACATTGGAAACGGACAGATTGTCCATGCGTCAACTGCAAAGACAGGTATAATTATTTCCAATGCAAACTATCGTTCCATTCTGTCCATTAGGAGAATTTTCTAAAAAGTTTTAAGTTTAAATATTCGTTATTTCAAAAAGGAGCTGCCCGGCAGCTCCTTTTTATAGTAATGGGAAGGATAGAAAAATTATTAGAGAAAAAGTCTGAAATTATTTTTTGAAAAGAAATCTATTGACAAAATGACGCTTGTACATGTTTCACAAAATTTCAAGATGCCGGTATGTATAAAAGGAATTATAATGCTTATGACGAAATAAAAGTTATCCACAAAGAAAATGTGCTAAAAAAGGGACTTTTAATTTATACACGAAGTTATCCACATTATCCACTGGCAAAATTTCAAAAAACGGTGGCTTAAGAAAATCAAAATAAGAACAGGCGTTTTGTGAATTATGATAGAAAGGAAGATTTTTAGCGAACCTGGTCACAAAAGTGCGATAAATTGAATTGTCCGAAAACTATGCTAATTATAAATCAAAATATTGGAATTGTTGCATAATGGGTACAAGCTGTGGTATAATGTTCACACAATAATCCCAAGGAAAGGATGATGATTTATGAAGTTTATTATTGTTGGTAAGAATATCGAGGTTACTCCGGGGCTGCGCAGTGCGGTAGAGGATAAGATTGGAAAGCTGGAGAAGTATTTTAATCCGGAAACAGAAGTACATGTAACCTTAAGCGTTGAGAAGGAGAGACAGAAAATTGAAGTTACCATTCCTGTTAAGGGAAGTATCATCCGTTCTGAACAGGTAAGCAATGATATGTATGTGTCTATTGATCTGGTGGAGGAGATCATAGAAAGACAGCTTAAGAAGTACAAAAACAAGCTGGTAGATCAGAAGCAGTCCGCAGGCTTTTTTAAGCAGGAGTTTATTGAGAAGGAGTACATGGAAGAGGAGGAAATTAAAATTATCCGTTCCAAGAAATTTGATATTAAGCCCATGTATCCCGAAGATGCATGTATTCAGATGGAGCTTTTAGGACACAGCTTTTTCGTATTCTGCAACGCAGAAACAGATCAGGTTAATGTGGTTTACAAGAGAAAGGGCAATACCTACGGTTTGATAGAGCCCGAATATTAAAGCGGAAACACGAAAATAATAGTTAGTGTAATGAATAAAAGATGTGTGGCGCGCCACACATCTTTTTGGTGAAATACGTAAGAGAGGTTTGAATACCTTTAGGCCTCTCTTGATGACGGGAGAAAACGGCTATGGTGCTATTCCAGGTAACGGCCTTGGTCATTTTAATATTAGGTATCGCATGGTACTTTCGTGTTCAATTTGTAGAAGCGATTCCCACTGCAGTTTCTTTGCTTGTACTTGTACTATATGTGCTCTGCTTTTTCCGAGGATTGTGGATATCGGATTATTTGGCAATTGCAGTGCTTGCAGCGGCGGTAATCTATTTTTTCAGACTTTCCGGGCAAGGGCGAAAGAAGCTTTTGAAATTTGCCGGCGGTGCACTGACGGATGCGGGAACGATTACGGCGATAGCAATGACGGTGATTGTTACGCTGTGCGTCAGCGGTAAGGTGGTAAGCTGGTGGGATGATTACAATTTCTGGGCAACAGATGTGAAGTCCTTGTTTTACTTAAACGGTTTTGCAGATAAATATGCCAATGTGGCTTCGGAGTTTGGAGATTATCCACCCGGAACACAGATGATGAAGTGGTGGTTCCTTCATTTTTCACCGGATAAGTTTCAGGAAGGCCTGATGTTTGCGGGATATTATTTTATGAATCTGGCATTTTTGTTTCCTTTTCTGAAATTTATTAAAAGGCGAAACCCCTTGGTTATGCTTCTGGGAGGAGTTTTATTGTGGATATTTCCCACAGTGGCAGAGATTTTTTGGGTGGATGGCTGCTGTGCGGATTTGACCATGGCAGTGGTATACGGGGCTTTTCTTGTATCGGTGATGGAACGGGAGAGTTATGTAAACCAATCCCTTAAGCACGGAGAGATTTGGTACTACGGCAGGCAGGCGTTGTATCTTATGGTTCTCGTATTATGCAAAAATACAGGATTTATCTGGGTGGCATTCGGGCTTTTGTTTACCTATGTTTATCATTTCCTGACACACCGAGGGGAAGGCAGCTATAAAGAGCTAAGGAGGCGGGAGAGAAGGTGGCTGCTTTTGGTTACCTTGCTGCCTGTGCTTACAGAGGCTTCATGGCTTGCTTTTTGCCTGGTAAACAGAAGGGTGGCTAAGCTGACCGGTACAGCGTTTCAAATGGTAACAGGCGGAATGAATATACCGGAATATCAGGATGCCATGGTAAATGCTTTTTTGGAGGCCTTTGTCAAGTGGCCCTTGCACAGGGGAAGCACCTTTGCCATTGACCTGAGTCCTCTTGCACTATATCTAATTCTTATAACCGGGGCGTTTTTATTGTGGCGTTTTCGGATTTTGGAGAAAAAGCAGGCTGCTTTTATCGGTGTGTTCCTGGCTTTCTCGGGGGTATTATTTTATTCCTTTAATTTAATCAGCCATTTGACTATTTTTGCGGTGGAAACCCAGTATTTGGAGCCTTATGGGATGGTGTCGTCCATTGAAAGATACGGATCTCCTTTTATGATTGGAGGTATGTGTCTTTTGGCTTATCTCATTTTGAAAAATGCCAAAGGCCGGGTGGGAATAGCAGTATGTATTCTGTTTATTTTAGTGACAGCGGATTATTCCGGTGCATATCGGGGAATATGGGGCTATCGCGATACGGTAGATGAGGTGATGGAGGAAAGAACTGAGATTGTTAATCAGGCAGCAAAGCAGCTTCTTTCCCGGATTGGCGCCGGCGAAAATGAAAGTATTGGAAGGGTATTGTATCTGCGGGATGTTTCGGATGTGAGCTGGGTCAGAAATACCTATATAAGCTTTGAAGCAGCACCGGTATCTATGATGTACGGCAATGTGGATACTCAAAGTTTTAGTGAACAGGATATTTTAAATGCGGTGAAAGATGCGCATGCAGGTTTTTTGTATGTGGATGAGCTGAAAGGAAACGGGCAGGAGCTGTTTGCATCATTTCTAGACGGACAGGAGCTGGAATATGGCTGTTTGTATGAGGTGAGTGAGGTAAACGGCAGTATGGAAATGAGGAAATATGAAAGAGATTGATATTAAAAAGGAAATCCCTATTGTGATTCCTTCTTATGAACCGGACGAAAAACTGTTAGTGCTGCTTGATAAGCTTAAAAATGCAGGTTTTACCAAGCTTGTGCTTGTGGATGACGGAAGTGGCTCGGCATACGGACATTACTTTGAGGAAGCGGCACAGAAATTTTCGTGCAGAGTGCTTCAGCATGCGGTTAATCAGGGAAAGGGCCGTGCACTGAAAACAGCATTTAATTATTGCCTTAAGGAGTTCCCGGAAATGCCGGGAGTTATAACTGCAGATTCCGATGGTCAGCACACGCCGGAATGCATTTATGCCTGCGCTGAAGCACTGGCAGAGCATCCGAATGCGTTAATTTTGGGATGCAGATGCTTTGAGGGAGAGGATGTGCCCGCACGCTCTGAATTTGGCAACAAGTGTACCAGAGTGGTGATGAGGTACCTGACCGGGATTAGTGTGTCCGACACCCAGACAGGACTTAGGGGAATACCGACAGATTTTATGCAAAGGCTTCTCATGGTAAAAGGAGAGCGGTTTGAATTCGAAACCAATATGCTTCTTGAAACAAAGGCTTGTAAGGTTCCTATCGTGGAGGTGCCCATTCAAACCGTATATATAGAAGAAAACAAGATGAGTCATTTTAATCCGATTAAGGATTCAATTAAGATATATATGATATTCGGAAAGTTTTTGTTTTCTTCGTTATCGTCCAGCGTGGTGGATTTGGTGCTTTTTTCCATTTTCTGCTTTTTCTTTAAGCAGATGGACTGGGGAAGGATATCTTATATATCGGCGGCGACTGTGGCAGCCCGTGTGCTGTCGGCATTTTATAATTATTCCCTGAACTACAAGGTTGTATTTCAAAGCGAAAGCTCTGTGAGAACAACGCTGCCGAAATATATTCTTTTGGCGATAGTGCAGATGGGATTATCGGCGGTTTTGGTAAGCAGGCTGTACCCCTTATTTGGCGGAGCGGAGGTTGCGGTCAAGATTCCGGTGGATGTTCTTTTATTCTTCCTAAGCTTTGTTATTCAGCGTGAATTTGTTTATAAGGATAAACGGAGCTTGGTTTGATATTCGGTAACGGCAGGGTCTCTCATCTGAAAATGGCGGAACCATTCCTTGGTTTCCGTATTCTTTTCGGTGAGGGATCTGTTTTTGTATAAGAATCGAGTGAGAGCGTAGCAGTCGATCCAGATTTCATTGTTACCCTCTTTCTGAGACTCGTCAAATATCAGCTGAAGCCCCCAGTGAAGGTGAACAGTGTCGATGTTATTGGTGTTTTCCTTGGTGCTGTATCCGGTATGCCCCATGTAGCCGATTACGTCGCCTGCGGTGACGATGCTGCCCTCCTTTAGGTCGAGGGCATAGGGGAAATTCTGGCGCAGATGGGCATAGTAATAGTAGCGTTTGCCGTCAAAGCTGCGGATACCGATGCGCCAGCCGCCGTACTGGTTCCAGCCAAGGGCTTCCACATAGCCGGATTCGACTGCGATGATGGGCGTACCGATCTGCCCCATCATATCATGCCCCAAATGCTGCCTTTTGTATCCATAGCTTCGGGATGATCCAAAATCGTCATAATCACTGTATTCGAATCCTTTTGCAATAGGAGAAAACGCTTTTAACCCATAAACAGTTTTCCATGTAAGATTTCCTGTTTCATCCTCCTGTTGAATCTCATATTCCCCCACCATTCCGCCCAGAACGGCCTCGTAGGCCTCATAATAGTAGTCATAATAGTCCATGTCAAGGGTCAGTTCTTCCAGAGTGGTCTCTTCAGAGGACAGCTCGGATGCCAGTTTTTGAATCAGAGAGATGCTTCCTTTGTCAAAGCTGCCGCCATTTTTGGCACCTGCATAAGCAAGCAGCTCGATCCAGTGAAGATGCACCGGAGAGTCATAGCTCTCCACATCCAGATCATAAGCAGTGCACAGAGCCTCATAGCTCACGTTAAAATCCACCCATTTAATGTAATCCCCGTCCGACCCGGAGACCACCTCAATTGCTTCCTCGTTGGAAGGAGCAGAGATGGTATCTTTGGTTTTGTGTTGTATAAGCAGGCAGATGGCAAAGAGCAAAAGACAAAAAATCAGAATAGACAGTTGATGACGAATAGATTTCATGTTAACACACCACAGAAAAAACGGTTAAGAAAATATATGAGAAAGAGAGTTGAAAAATTACCCTGCAGAGAGGATAATAAACTTAAAAGGCTGTAAAATGTGTATGGATGGGGTCAGAGATGGTTTCAATTAAGGAAATAGCCAAGTACTGTGGTGTATCCACGGCTACGGTCAGCAAGGCTATGAATGACAAAAGCGATATTGGAGAAGAAACGAAAAAACGAATCAGAGAAGCGGCAGAAGTATTAGGATATTTTCCCAGTGCAACCGCCAGAGCCTTGCGAACCAAGAAAAGCTACAGCATCGGCGTATTGTTTGCGGAAAAGGGCGGTAAGGCTTTGACCGACGAGTTTTTTTCTCATGTGGTGAATGCCTTTAAGGTGGCAGCAGAAAAGAGAGGATATGAAATTTTGTTCCTCAATAAGGAGGTTGGGGATCAGGGCATGACCTACTTGGAGCATTGCAGATACCGTGGCGTGGATGGCGTGTTAGTAGCCTATGTGCAGTATCAGGATCCTGAGGTTATAGAGCTTTTGCAAAGTGATATTCCCATAGTGGTTTTAGATCATATTTTTGAAGGGAAAACTTCGGTTTGCTTTGATTATGATCAGGGAATAAAGGATTTGATTACCTATATTTATGAAATGGGACATTGTAAGATTGCCTATATACATGGGGAAGATTGTACAATCACAAGAAAGCGTGTGGAAAGCTTTTATAAAACAATGGCAGAGCTTGGGCTTTCTGTTCCGGATGAGTATGTGAAGGAAGGAGAATATTTAAATTATCACAAGGCGGCAAGGCTGACAAATGAGCTTTTGAGTCTTGCTGATCCGCCCACATGTATTGTTTATCCCAATGATTTTTCAGCACTGGGAGGGATTGGAGCTGTTTATGAACGAAAGCTTTCCATTCCACAGGATGTTTCCGTGGCAGGATATGACGGAATACCCTTGGCCAAAGCTTTCTCACCGGAGCTGACAACGTTAGAACAGGATTCCTGGGGGATGGGTGAAATACTTGCAAACAAGCTGATAGACCAGATTGAATGTGCTGTACCTTTGCCTGTTGAACTGCTTACGGTTCAGGGAAAGGTGCTTCCGGGAAAATCAGTGAAAAGACTAAAAAGACTGGAAAATGATATAAAAAATATTGACAATAAATTAACAATATGCTAATATCATCTCAACAGATAAAAGGGAGTAGCTGATATCCTTCAAGAGGGATATATTTGAAACGTCAGGACGATGAAAATATCCGTTTCAAGTCAGAGGAACTGTAGCAAGACTTTTATCGCAGCGTGAGCCGCGGTAAAGGTCTTTTTTACTTTTACTTACGCAATTAAAGCAGCTGCATGCGAAAACGCGGTATTACGCAATTACCAAAAAGGAGGAAAAAACTATGTTTGAAAAAAGGAAAAGCAATATCTATGAGCAAAGGGAGCCAAGAAAGATCGGCCCTAAAATCGGAAAGACAATAGGGATTATCGCAGGTGTTCTACTGATCCTTTACGTATTTGCGGGAAGTGTTTATTCCCTAAAGGAAAATGAGTATGCGGTGGTTACAACCTTTGGTGTGCCGAAGGTGGTGGAGGAGTCTGGTATTCATTTGAAGATACCGTACATTCAAAAGCTTGATAAGGTGCCGAAGACCATCAATGGCTTCCCTCTGGGATATCGGGCCGATAGCGACGAGTCGGTGGATTCGGAGTCCTTTATGATCACCAGGGATTACAATTTCGTAAATGTAGATTTTTATGTGGAATACAGAGTAACTGATCCGATCAAATATTTGTATTCCTCTGAGAAGCCTGTTGATATTTTAAAAATGCTGACCCAGAGTTACATCAGAGATACCATCGGTCTTTACAATGTAGACAGTGTAATTACTACTGGAAAGAATGAGATACAGGCATCTATCAAGGAAAAGATCGTAGGACGGCTGGCCAAGGAGGATATCGGTATTCAGCTGGTGAATATCACCATACAGGATGCGGAACCCCCGACACAGGAGGTTATTAATGCTTTTAAGAACGTTGAAAATGCGAAGCAGGGAAAGGAAACCTCTATCAACAGGGCTAATCAGAAGAGAAATGAGGACATTCCAGCAGCCCGCGCACTGGCAGATGAAACATTGAAGATAGCGCAGGCGCAGGCGGAGGAGCGTGTAAATGAGGCTAAGGGCCAGGTGGCAAGATTAAATGAGCTTTATGCAGAATACCAGAAGTATCCCCTCGTTACCAAGCAGAGAATGTTCTATGAGACCATGGAGGAAATCCTTCCCGGTATGAAGGTGATTATTGAAAAAAGTGACGGAACTACCCAGACCATGCTGCCGCTTGAAACCTTTGCTGATTTTGGCGCGGAGCAAAAGTCGGATAACGACGGGAAATCATCTGCGGTAAGCGGCACTACAGATCAGAGCACGGAAGATTAAGTACAGATGATACGAGGCTGAAATTAATTTTAGGAAGAGAGGAAACAGTTTATGAAGAAAAAAGTGTGGATTACGGTTATTGCAGTGATATTATTGGCATTCATATTCATAAATTCGGCAGTTGTGGTTACTTATCCCAATGAGTATACCGTTATTAAGCAGTTTGGAAAAATCGAAGATATCAGGCAGGAGCCGGGATTAAGCGTGAAGATCCCTTTTATACAGACAGCGGAAAAGATACAAAAGGAAGTGCTTCTTTATGATCTTGCAGTCAGTGATGTAATGACCAAGGACAAAAAGTCCATGATTGCAGACTGCTTTGTTTTATGGAAGATCGATGACCCCTACAAGTACACGCAGACCTTAAGCGCACAGAAGAGTAATGCGGAATTCAGAATTGATACCATTGTATATAACAGCCTTAAAAATGTAATCAGCAGCCTAAGTCAGGAGGAAGTAATCAGCGGGCGTGACGGCGAGCTGGCACAGGCGATACAGGATAATATTGGCGATACGCTGGATCAATACGGCATCACCCTGCTGGCGGTAGAAACCAAGTCTTTGGATTTGCCGGATGAGAACAAAAATGCAGTTTATGAGCGTATGATTTCCGAGAGAAACAATATCGCGGCAACCTATCAGGCAGAAGGGGAAGAGGAGGCCAAGGAAATATCCAACAATACGAATGCGGAAATCATTGTTATGCAGTCTGAGGCGGATGCGCAGGCAGCGGAAATCATAGCCAAGGGCGAGGCGGAGTATATGCGTATTCTGGGCGAAGCCTACAACGATCCGGACAAGGCGGAGTTTTACCTGTTCCTTCGTTCCCTGGATGCAGCCAAGGCAACTATGACGGGTGACAATAAAACCCTGATTATTGATGAAACATCCCCAATTGCACAACTGTTTTATTAACGGACATGATTTAGCCTGCGGATCATATTAGACAGATAATAGTTAAATGCCTAAATTTCGGATAAATTCCAATATTTGTCTATAGTAAAAATCCCAGACAACTTATAAAATGAATGCATAGCGAGAGGAGGATAAATATGGAAGAGATTAAGAAGCCCAAAAAACCATTGATTTACTACTATTGCATTGCGTTAGCATTATTGCTGCTGTTTAATTTTATCCTTATGCCTTTTATGATGCGCAGGCAAATCAGACAGGTGGATTACAGCACCTTTATGTCCATGATTGAGGAAAAGAAAATTGGTCAGGTAGAAATACAGGACAACCAGATTTTGTTTACGGATAAGGACGGTTCCGCCATTTATAAAACCGGACTGGTTTACGATCCCACGCTGACTGAGCGGCTTTATGAAGCCGGTGCAGCATTTTCGGGGGAAATTATGGAAGAGACCTCACCGTTTTTAAACATGCTGCTGTATTGGATTCTGCCTACCGTTATCTTTATCGGCATTGGACAGTATATGTATAAAAAGCTGCTGAAAAAAGCCGGCGGTGGCGGCGATTTCATGTCATTTGGAATGGGGAAAAGCAACGCCAAGGTTTATGTAAAATCATCTGATGGAATTAAGTTCTGTGATGTAGCTGGTGAAGATGAGGCCAAGGAGAATCTGACTGAAATTGTAGATTACCTGCACAATCCGGAAAAGTATAAGGAGATTGGTGCATCGATGCCCAAGGGCATCCTGTTGGTAGGCCCTCCCGGTACCGGTAAAACCATGCTGGCAAAGGCAGTGGCCGGTGAAGCCGGCGTACCGTTTTTTTCCATGTCCGGTTCTGAATTTGTGGAAATGTTTGTTGGTATGGGGGCATCTAAGGTGCGCGATTTGTTTAAGCAGGCGAAGGAGAAGGCTCCCTGCATTGTGTTCATTGATGAAATAGATGCAATCGGGAAAAAACGTGACGGGCAGCTGGGAGGAAATGATGAGCGGGAACAGACGCTAAATCAGCTTTTGACGGAAATGGACGGATTTGAGGGGAATACGGGTGTCATTATTCTTGCCGCCACAAATCGCCCGGAGTCTCTTGATCCGGCATTGACCAGACCGGGACGCTTTGACCGTCGGGTGCCTGTGGAGCTTCCTGATTTGAAGGGCAGGGAGGAAATTTTGAAAGTACATGCCAGGAAAATTAAGGTGTCCGAGGATGTAGACTTTTCCCAAATAGCACGTATGGCATCAGGCGCATCGGGCGCAGAGCTTGCTAATATTGTTAATGAAGCAGCGCTTCGTGCTGTCCGCGACGGGCGCAGGTTCGCAACCCAGGCAGACCTGGAGGAGAGCATTGAGGTGGTTATTGCCGGTTATCAGAAGAAAAATGCAATTCTTACCGATCAGGAAAAGCGTATTGTGGCTTACCATGAAATAGGACATGCCCTGGTGGCTGCAAAGCAGAATAATTCCGCACCTGTGCAGAAGATTACCATTGTTCCCAGAACATCGGGAGCACTGGGATACACTATGCAGGTGGAGGAGGGCAACCACTATTTGATGAGCAAAGAGGAAATTGAAAATAAGATTGCTACCTATACCGGCGGCAGGGCGGCTGAGGAAATCGTATTCGGCTCCGTTACTACGGGCGCATCTAATGATATTGAGCAGGCTACCAAGCTGGCACGTGCCATGATTACCCGTTACGGTATGAGCCGTGATTTTGATATGGTTGCCATGGAAACTGTAAATAATCAATATCTGGGCGGTGATACTTCGCTGGTATGCTCTTCGGAGATGCAGGCGCAGATTGACAAGCAGGTAATTGAGCTGGTAAGAAAGCAGCATGAGAAGGCAGCCACAATCCTTTTGGAGAACAGACAAAAGCTGGATGAACTTTCTATGTTCCTGTACGACAAGGAAACCATTACCGGGGAGGAATTTATGGATATTCTTAATAAATAAAGCTGTGTAAAGAATCCGAAACATGAAAAGCCTTTATTTAAGGCTTGAATGTTAACATTTTCTCAAATTGCATAAGGAATGTCATTGCAAAAACAAATCCTCTATGTTATAATGAAAATCGTGGCAATGATAAAAAATTAACAATCATTGCAAACCTTGAAAATATAAGTAATTAAACTAAATGGAGGAATGAAACAATGGCAAAGAAAGTAGTTTTAGCCGGCGCTTGTCGTACTGCAATCGGTACCATGGGCGGCACGCTTAGCACAACACCTGCAGCTGAGCTTGGTGCAATCGTTATCAAGGAGGCTCTTAACAGAGCAGGAGTTGCTCCTGAAGCAGTAGATCAGGTATATATGGGATGTGTTATCCAGGCAGGACAGGGACAGAATGTTGCTCGTCAGGCATCAATCAAAGCAGGTCTGCCTATTGAGGTACCCGCTGTTACCATGAACGTGGTTTGTGGTTCAGGCCTTAACTGTGTAAACCAGGCAGCTCAGATGATTATGGCAGGGGACGCAGATATTGTTGTTGCAGGTGGTATGGAGAATATGTCTATGGCTCCTTATGCAATTCCTCAGGCACGTTACGGATATAGAATGAACAATGGTACTTTGGTTGATACCATGATTAAGGATGCTCTTTGGGATGCATTCAATGACTATCATATGATCACAACCGCAGATAACATCTGCAGAGAATGGGGACTTACCAGAGAAGAGTTGGATGAGTTCGCGTTAAAGAGCCAGCAGAAGGCAGAGGCAGCTCAGAAGTCAGGCGCATTTGACGCTGAGATTGTACCTGTTATGGTTAAGAAGAAAAAGGAAATGATCGAGTTCAAGGTTGATGAGGGCCCTCGTGCAGGTTCTACCATTGAAGGACTTGCTAAGCTTCGTCCTATCAATCCTGACGGATTTGTTACAGCCGGTAATGCTTCCGGTATTAATGACGGTGCAGCAGCAATTGTCGTTATGAGCGAAGAAAAGGCTAAGGAATTAGGTGTTAAGCCTATGGCTACCTTCGTAGCAGGTGCTCTTGCAGGCGTAAGACCTGAGGTAATGGGCATCGGTCCTGTTGCTTCCACTAAGAAGGTTCTGGCTAAGACCGGTATGAAGATCGAGGATTTCGATATCATCGAAGCAAACGAGGCATTTGCAGCTCAGTCCGTAGCAGTAGGTAAGGAGCTTGGTATTGACGTTGATAAGCAGCTCAATCCCAACGGTGGTGCTATTGCACTTGGACATCCTGTGGGAGCTTCAGGCTGCCGTATCCTTGTAACACTGCTTCATGAGATGCAGGCAAAGGGCGCTAAGACCGGTCTTGCTACTTTGTGTATCGGCGGTGGTATGGGATGCTCTACTATCGTTAAAATAGAAGACTAACCAAACATGAGAAGAACTTCTAAGGCAGCAGAAAACGCTGCCCAAGAAGTTCTAAATCTCATGTAAGAAGAACAGCTCCAGAGAGCTGTTCTTCCGTGCGTAACGGGAATGTCTCCAGAGAGCCATTCTTCCGTGCGTAAAGACAGCTGCAGAGAGCTGTTCTTCGTTAGTCTATACAAATCAAAATATAAAGAGAAGGAGTTACGAAAATGGAATTTATCGTATACGAGCAAAAAGGCGCATACGGCATTATTACCATCAGCCGTGAAAAAGCATTAAATGCATTGAATTCTCAGGTTCTTGAGGAACTGGACAAGACTTTGGATTCAGTAAATCTTGATGAAGTAAGATGTCTCATTTTAACAGGTGCAGGACAGAAGTCTTTCGTAGCCGGTGCAGATATCGGCGAGATGAGCACCCTGACCAAGGCAGAGGGTGAAGCTTTTGGAAAGAAGGGAAATGATGTATTCCGCAAGCTGGAAACCTTCCCTATTCCTGTTATTGCTGCAATCAATGGCTTTGCACTTGGCGGCGGCTGTGAGATTTCCATGAGCTGCGATATCAGAATTTGTTCTGACAATGCAGTGTTCGGACAGCCTGAGGTTGGCCTTGGAATTACACCTGGTTTTGGCGGAACCCAGAGACTTGCCCGTCTGGTAGGTGCCGGTATGGCTAAGCAGATGATCTACACGGCAAGAAATATTAAGGCTGACGAGGCTTACAGAATCGGTCTTGTAAATGCCGTATATACACAGGAAGAGTTGATGCCCGCAGCAGAGAAGATGGCGGCAGGCATTGCCAAGAACGCTCCCATTGCGGTTCGCAACTGCAAGAAAGCAATCAATGAGGGCCTGGATGCTTCAATGGATCAGGCAATTGTAATTGAAGAGAAGCTTTTTGGCGACTGCTTCGAGACAGAGGACCAGAAGTACGGCATGGCATTTTTCCTTG
>JAUNGK010000064.1 GCA_030524555.1 Bacillota bacterium
AATACCATATCGGAGAATACCATATCGGGAAATTCTCTCTCTGAAAAGAGAAAGCTTCGAGGCTCTTATGAGGAGACACTTCTCCAGAACATGCTGGATCAGGAAATCATTCGTGACAGTGAGGTGGATTTTTCAGATATAAAAATTGCCTGTCTGGGGGATAGTATCACTGCCGCTGCAAACCTTGAGAGCATGGAGAATTATCAGCAATATTCTTACCCCTGTGTGCTTAAAAATATTTTGGGTGCTGCAAGGGTAGATAATCTTGGAATTGGCGGGTCTTCTATAGGAAGATACTGGGAAAATGCCTTTGTAGACCGATATCAGGAAATTCCAAAGGATACGGATCTGATTATTGTAATGGGAGGCACCAATGATGGCTTTTGTGCAGCCCGGAAGGATTTTGGTTCCATGGAGGAACGCAGTAAGAGAACCTTTATCGGTGATCTGGATGAACTGATTACAGGGCTTAAGAAGGATTATCCTGATGCACAGATTGTTTTGGTGACGCCTCTTCCCAATGTGCTTCATGACATGCTGAGAAAGGAGCGGGATTACCTTCTGCCTCAATATACGTTTACAGATGCCATGAAGGAGCTGGCAGGAGAGTATGATCTGCCGGTGATTGATCTTTATAATTCTAATATATTGGATTCCCATGACGCCGCAGTGATCTATAATTATATGCCGGATGGTGTTCACTGCAATCCGGCGGGGTATGAGATACTGGCGCAGCATATAGGGGCTCAGTTGATCGAACTGTATGAAATGCAGGAGGAAGAGGATGGAGAAGGATTATGAAAAATACAGTGACGAGGAGCTGATTGTTCGTTTAAGAGACGGTGAGGAAGCCATCATAGACTATATTATGGATAAGTACAAAAATCTGGTGCGAAGCAAGGCAAAGTCCATGTATATTCTTGGGGCGGATCGTGATGACCTGATTCAGGAGGGGATGATCGGACTTTTTAAGGCCGTGCGCGATTATGACACCGGACGGGATGCAAGCTTTTTCACCTTTGCGGATTTGTGTGTTTCCAGGCAGATGTATACAGCGGTTCAGGCGGCGGGCAGGCAGAAGCATGCACCGTTAAATACTTATATTTCGCTGTATGCAAATTCGGCGGAGCGTGATGCCAACGGATTAGGTGAGGAATGGGAGCTGATTGAAAGTATGATTTCCCAAACAGGTAAGGATCCGGCAGAGCTTTTGATCGATAAGGAAAATGTAGAGTTTTTGGAAAAGGAGATAGAAAGGGAGCTTAGCAGCTTTGAAAAGCAGGTGCTTGATTTATATTTAACGGGAATGAAATATTCCCAAATTGCCAGAGTTTTGGGAAGGGATGACAAATCAACGGACAATGCGCTTCAAAGAATTAAGTCTAAGCTGAAAAAGGCAATTAACAGAAAATAATATTTCTAAAAAAAGCATTAACAATTCAGAGAGTATATTGACAGAGAAATATTTTGTCAATATACTTTTTTTGTTAAATCCGACTGACTGGTCGGACGGTAAATTAAAAAGCTCTGAAATTGCATGAAAACCAGAAGTCTTAAAAAGGAGTGGCACACATATGTTAGGAAAATTCAGCGTAAAAAAACCATATACGGTGCTGGTTGCGGTAGTGCTTATTATTGTTCTCGGAGTGGTGTCATTTACCAAAATGACCACCGACCTGCTGCCTAATATCAGCTTACCCTATGTGATTGTTATGACCCCATATCCGGGAGCCAGCCCGGAAACGGTGGAAATGGTGGTGACCAAACCGGTTGAATCCTCCATGGCAACGGTAAGCAATATAGAGGGGATCAGTTCGGTATCCAGCGAGAATTATTCCATGGTTATTTTGGAATTTGCCCAGTCCACGGATATGAACGGGGTATCATTGGAAATAAGGGAAAATCTGGATCAGATTAAAAGCTATTGGGATGATTCGGTAGGAAATCCGATTATCATGAAGCTGAATCCTGACATGCTTCCCGTTATGATTGCTGCAGTGGGCGGCAATGACATGACGGACGCAGAGATCACGGAGCTGACACAAAATACCATTATTCCGGAAATAGAGAGCATTGAAGGCGTAGCTTCGGCCAGTGCAACAGGTCTTTTGGAGGAGAGCGTTCATGTAATTATCAGACAGGAAAAGATTGATGCCATCAATCAGCAGGTTTTCGGTTCCATTGACAAGGAAATTGATGAGAACAAGGAAGAGCTTGAGGAGAAGAAGCAGGAGGTTTATGACGGTCAGGAAGAGCTTGCAGATGCCCGGCAGGAGCTTGCGGATTCAGAGAAAGAGCTTGAGGAGAGCAGATTAAAGCTTGAGGATTCCAAGAAAGAGCTTGAGGACGGCAAGGCTGAAATCGCAGAGAATAAGGCAAAGCTTGAGGAGGGTAAGACGGAGCTTGCAAGCAAGAAGGAGGCCACAGCCAAGCAGCTTGCAGAGGCGGAGACGCAGATTGTGACCGCTAAGGCGGATTTGGAAGCAACAAAGATACACATTACAGCGCAGCTTGAAGCGATCAAGGCGTCCAATGAAGCTCTGCAGGAGGCCAAAAAGGGTATTGAAGTTCTAAAAAGCACAACAGGGGTTGACGAACCGGGAGAAATAGATGGATTAGTTGCTCAGGTTGAAGTATTAAAAGCAGGGCAGGAGGCTGTAAGAGAACAGTTTACAGTGTTAAACAGCGAGGATTATCTTACTGATGATAATATAGCGGCTTTAGAGCAGTGCTTAGTAACGGGACTGACTACGGATAATCAGGTATATGATGCGCTTGTTGCCTTGAATACTGCTATAGAAGCATCAGAGGGACAAATCAGCCAATTACAGACTGCCAAAGACAGCTGGGAACAGGCTGAAGCAATTATTCCTAATTTGGAGGACAGCATTAATGCCAATACCATGGGCTTAGGTTATGATGCTTATGCGTCACAAATGCAATCCACCCTCTCCGATATTGAAGATAACATTGCCAAGCTTGATGCAGCCATGAACGAGCTGTACCAGGGCAATCTTACCGCTGCTATTGAATTTGCCAATGCCCAGACCACTATCAGCCTGGGAGAGCTGCAGATTACCAGTGCGGAGGCGCAGCTGGAGGCGGGAGAGTCCCAAATTGAATCCGGCGAGGAGCAGCTTGAGGCCGGAAGGGAGCAGATTACCTCCGGCTATGAGCAGTTAAATGACTCTGCCGAGCAGCTTGCAGATGCACTGCAGCAGATATTGGACGGGGAAGAGGAGCTTGAGGAAGCCAGAGAGGATGCTTATGATAAGGCGGATATGAACGCTATTCTGACAGTGGACACCGTAAAATCCCTGCTCACTGCACAGAACTTTTCCATGCCGGCAGGTTACGTAACAGAGGAAGGAATATCCTACCTGATCCGGGTAGGCGATAAGCCCGATACAATTGAAGAACTGAAAAAGATGCCCCTTTTAAATCCCGAAATGGACGGAGTGGATGTAATCACATTAGGGGATGTGGCAGACGTGTTTATGACGGATAATTCGGCGGACATCTATGCCAATGTGAACGGAGCGCCGGGCATTATGGTATCCATACAGAAGCAGACCGGATATTCTACCGGAGACGTGTCTGACAGGATACTGGATAAGTTTGATGAACTGATGGAAGAGGATCAGAACCTGATGCTGATTACACTGATGGATCAGGGTATTTATATTGATCTGGTTATGGATTCCATTATCAATAATATTTTGTTTGGAGCGGTACTGGCTATTTTGATCCTGATTTTATTCCTGAAGGATTTGCGGCCTACTGCGGTTATTGCCTGCTCCATTCCGATCAGCCTTGTCACCGCCATCGTATGTATGTATTTTAGCGGTGTCACCCTGAATGTGATTTCCTTATCAGGTCTTGCGTTGGGTATCGGTATGCTGGTAGATAACTCTATCGTGGTAATTGAAAATATTTATCGTATGAAAAAGGAAGGCCTTTCCGCTAAGGAAGCGGCAGTAAAAGGTGCCGGAGAGGTGGCTGGTGCAATTTTGGCTTCCACGCTTACTACCGTATGTGTATTCCTTCCTATCGTATTTACGGAGGGTATTACCAGACAGCTGTTTGTGGATATGGGACTTACAATTGCTTATTCGCTGCTGGCAAGTCTTGTGATAGCTCTTACGGTAGTTCCGGCTATGGCATCAAAGGTTCTTACTAAAACCAAGGAGCAAAAGGACGGCAAATTCTTCACCGCCATGATGAATGGATATGAGAAGATCCTTAAGGCAGCTCTTAGATTTAAGCCTGTGGTATTGATTGCCGTAGTAATTCTTTTAGCAGTAAGCGCTGCTGCATCTTATGCAAAGGGTACGGCATTTATGCCGGAAATGGACAGCACTCAGCTAAGTCTTACCTTAACCATGCCGGATGATACACCGCTTGAAAAGACCGGGCAGGTTACGGATGAGATTGTGGAAAGATTAATGGCTATGGAGGATGTGGAGGATGTAGGCGCTATGGCAAGTACCTCATCCATGTCCATGCTCACCGGAAGCGGGGATGTAGCATCCAATGCCGCAGATGTATACGTTTCACTGCGTGAGGATAAGAAGAAATCTAACAAGGAACTGGCAGCAGAGATTACAGATCTGCTTTCGGATATCTGTGAGGAAAATCAGGCAGAGATCGATATTGAAACCTCTACTATGGATATGAGTGCTTTAGGCGGAAGCGGTATCAGTATTCAGGTGCGCGGGCGTGAAATTGATACCATGCAGAAGATTGCAGGTGAGGTGGCAGAGATTGTAGCTTCGGTGGAGGGAACGCAGAACGTTTCCAGCGGGCTTGAAGACTCTACTGGTGAGATGAGAATTATTATTGACCGGGATAAGGCCATTGAGCACGGACTTACAGTTGCCGAAATTTTCCAGCAGATATCTGCAAAGCTTGCGGAGGCCGGCAGCTCAACAACCTTAGAGACAGAAATTAAGGATTATGATGTTTACGTAAAACATGCAGAGGATATGGCGCTTACCAGATCACTGATAAAGGATATTCAGATTGAGAGAACCAGGCAGGACGGAACCAAGGAAAAGATAGCGCTGTCTGAGCTGGCGGAATTTGAGGATACCATTTCCCCCAAGGCAATCAACAGACAGGATCAGACCAGATATATAGGTGTGTCCGCTGAGATTGCGGATAGCTATAATGTAGGTCTGGTGTCGGAGGATGTGGAGAAGGCATTGGAGAGCTATCAGGTTCCGACAGGCTATGATCTGATAATGTCCGGTGAAAATGAAACGATTACGGATGCTATGGAGCAATTATATCTGATGCTGGTACTGGCATTGATCTTTATGTATTTGATCATGGTAGCGCAGTTCCAGTCCCTGCTCTCGCCTTTTATCATCATGTTTACCATTCCTCTTGCGTTTACAGGCGGTTTCCTGGGACTGTTGATCAGCGGAAGCGAGCTGAGTGTTATTGCTTTGATCGGTTTTGTTATGCTGTCCGGTATCATTGTAAACAATGGTATTGTGCTGGTAGATTATATGAACCAGCTGCGGGCAGAGGGAATGGAGAAGAGAGAAGCAATTTTGACAGCGGGAAAGACCAGGATTCGTCCGGTTCTCATGACTGCGCTTACTACCATTCTTGCATTGTGCACCATGGTATTCAGTCATGATATGGGTTCGGAGATGGCTAAGCCTATGGCGATTGTTACCATTGGAGGTCTTATTTACGGTACCTTGCTTACCTTGGTTGTGATTCCCTGCATTTATGATATTTTTACAAGAGATGGAAAGAAAAGGCGGAAAAATAAAGGCAGCATAAGGGAACAGGAGTGAGGGAGAGACAGTATATGGAAAGAGATGAACTTTCACCCAAGGTGATTGCAACTTATCAGGCAGTAGCCGAGCTGCTTAAGGAGGGAGCCGATTTAAATGCGCTGACGGTTTCGGAAATAACAGCCCGTGCAGGGATTGGAAAGGGTACGGTATATGAATATTTTTCCAATAAGGAGGAAATTCTTGCAGGAGCGCTTTTTTATGAGACCAGTGAAGTGTGCCGCAGCCTCTACCAGAGCCTGAAAGGAAAGAAAAGCCTGTATGAAAAGCTGGAGTACATTATGATAGATATGGAAAATCACATACAGGAGGTAGGCTGTTCCTTTAAGCCGCTTCATTTGATGATGGATAATTCCCAGATAAGTAAGCGGCTCAGGGAGCTGTTTAAGAAGAAAATGAAGGATGAAATGCCGCTTCTTGTTTTCTTCAGGCAGCTGATTGAGGATGAACTGGATGAAACGACACAAATTTCTCATGATGATCTGGCGTATCTTATGATGGATGTTATTTCCAGAATGATGGGTTACGCTATGTACCTGAAAATGGAGATATTTGATAAAGCGTCAGATAATTCAATTATGAGGATGCGCCTTTGCAGGGATATCTGCAGGGAGGTAGAGGATTTTAAGTAAGGATTAGGGAGAACGAGCGTGAGAATTTGTTATATTGTGGGAGCGGGAGAGGAACCGGATGGTTCTTTCGTACCCAAGGAGGATGATTTTGTTATTGCATGTGACGGCGGGTATAGCTGGTGCTGCAGGATGGAAATAAGAATGGATTTGGTAGTGGGAGACTTCGATTCTCTTGGCTATGTGCCCACACATCCTAATTTGATCAGACTTATGCCCGAAAAGGATGACACGGATATTAAAGCAGCGGTATTGGAAGGGCTTAAAAGAGGCTATCAGGAATTTGCCATTTATGGAGGCACCGGAGGCAGAATATCCCATACGATAGCTAATATTCAGCTTTTAAGCGACCTGGCGGCGAGAGGCTGTCATGGAAGCCTGATAGGAAAACACTGCTGGTACCGGGTGATCTGCAATGAGGAGATTTGCTTTAATGAGAGGATGAGCGGGTATCTCTCCGTATTTTGCCTTGGTAATACCGCCAGGGGCGTATATGAAAGCGGTCTTAAATATCTGCTTGAGGATGCAACTCTGGTAAAGGAAAATCCTGTGGGCGTCAGCAATGAGTTTATCGGTCAAAGGAGCAGAGTATCCGTGAGGGAGGGAATGCTTTTGCTGATCGGAGAAGACTATTTGTTTTGAGCAAAAAAAGCTACAGCAATAGCGCCAGGGCCTACATGAGTACCAATAGTGCCGCCTACGGTACTGACAGCAAGGCTGTCAAGCTCATCCTTCCAAAGGTCTGTGCTGTCATTAATATATTTTTGAAGCAGGGCATCACTTAGTCCGGTGTAACCTAAAAGGTGAGGCATATGAAAATCAATGCCGCATTCCTTTACCCTCTGGGCAAGAAAATTGTTTCCCTGCCTCGAACCTCTGGCCTGTCCAAGAAAGGCTACTTCGCCTTCCTCTATGGCGATTACGGGTTTAATGGACAGGATACTTCCTGCAAGAGCTGTAGCTTTTCCGATGCGTCCGCCCTTTTTCAGGTATTCAAGGGTATCTAACAGCGCAATCAGACGGATGTTCTTCTTGACCTCATCTAATTTGGCAGCAATGGAAGCAGCATCCATTCCCTGCCCTGCCAGAGTAAGTGCGTATTCTACCAGCACGTGTTCTCCTATGGTAACATTTTCACTGTCCACTACATGAACCTTTTCAGGAAATTCCAGGGCCGCAATGCAGGCGCTTTGATATGTACCGGAAAGCTTGGAGGACATGGTGATGATAAGCGCATCCTTTCCCTTTTCCACAGCTTGACGGATGGCCTCCTCAAAGGCAAAGGGAGTAATCTGGCTGGTGGTTGGAAGCTCCTGATTCTCAATCAGCTTTTCGTAAAATTCCCGATGGGAAAGGTTGATCCCGTCCAGATATTCCGTACCATTAAAGGTGATGGTCATGGGAAGGACGGTAATATCCTCCCTGTCCGAATTTACGATATCGGATGCGGAGTCGGTGATAATCTGTATACTCATAAATCGTATCTCCTTGTTTAGTATGATAAGCGGAAAGTAAATCCTTAATGCTCCATAAAAGTGTATCATAGGTTATTTCATTTGTAAACGCAGGCTTCCATGTGGTTTACAGTCACAAATATTTGCTGTATACTTGAACGGAAGTATAACAAAAGGTGGTAACAATTATGACAGTAAAGGAACAGGTGCTGCTTTTACTGGAAAAGCAGCGGGAAACGGCGCTTTCCGGTGAAGAACTGGCGCAGCAGCTTTCCGTAACCAGAGCCAGCATTTGGAAAGCAGTAAAATCCCTGCAAAAGGATGGTTATGCTATAGAAGCTGTAAACAATAAGGGATACACGTTAAAGAAAGCGCCGGATATACTTTCGGCGGCATATATAGAGCAAAGCCTGAAAAGGGCAGGAATTGATATTAAGGTGAAAGCCGAAAGGGAGGTCAGCTCCACCAATACCGTATTAAAGCAGTATGTTTCTAAGGGGCAGATGGAGGATATGATTCTGCTTGCTGAGGAGCAGACCGGCGGCAGGGGAAGGCGGGGACGTTCCTTCTTTTCCCCGGAAGGAACAGGCCTGTATATGAGTATTCTGCTTCATCCACTGTTAACTCCCGGGGAGGCAGCCATGCTTACTACCATGGCAGCGGCGGCGGAAGCAGCAGCTCTTGACCGGATTTCAGGTGAGGATGTAAAGATTAAATGGGTGAATGATGTGTGGATACGGAATAAGAAGATATCCGGTATTTTGACGGAAGGCTCCGTTTCCATGGAAGACGGACATTTAGAGTATGTCATTGTGGGAATTGGAATTAATGTCTATGAACCGACAGGAGGCTTTCCGGAGGAGATTAAGGATGTGGCGGGAGCGGTATTTACCAATGACATCTGCCGGGAAAATCTGCGAAACCGCATTGCAGCTGAGGTTCTCACCCAGTTTTTTAAATATTATCAAAAGCTGCCTGACAAAGAGTATTTAGAGGAATACCGGAAGCGTTCCATAGCTATCGGCAGGCAGGTACAGATCATTGCGCCGGGAAAGGAAGAGGGGCAGGGATCGGAAGATACTCTGGGAAGAGATCATGCACTGGTTTTGGGTGTGGATGATGAGTGCCATCTGCTTGTTCAGTATGATGACGGAACCACAGACAGCCTTTCCAATGGCGAGATCAGCATTAAAATTAAATGAAAATACTACTTTTTCTGAAGGAAGAAGATACAGCATATGGCCAGCACCGTTTGAACTGCCGGGATGGTGTACCATACGCCGTCAAGTCCCAGAAACAGCGGTAAGGTAAAGACAAACAGCAGCGTTAAAAGTATTTCCCCATATACGAGAAAGTTGGACCGCAGAACCCTGTGGGTGGCATAGAGGTAGGATACAGCCGGTTTGGTTAAGCCGTACAGCGCCATGATCAGGGAAAAAGCGGGGGTGGCATGAATAATATACTGTGCAGCCATAGGAGAAGTTCCGTAAAGAGCAGGAATAAGATTTCCGGACAGGAAAAAGCAGACTGCCCCCAGCGTGCCAAAGCCAATTGCCAAAAGAAAGGTCCATCTTGAATAGGTTTTGAGCGCTTTGGTATCGCCGCAGCCTTCGCTGAAGGAAAGCAGGGGCTGGCTTCCGTCGCCGATGCCCTGTACCAGAAGCTCCATAAAGGATATGATATATGCCAGCACTGCATAAGCGCTTACAGCCTCCTCGCCACCGTATTTGAGAGCCTGCAGATTCATGAAAATAATGGTGATGGAGGGAAGATAGGTCAGCCCAAAGGGAGATGCGGCTACCGATAAAATTGACCGAATGATGTCGCCTTTCGGTGCAAGAGAAGATATTGCTATGCGGTTTTTCTTCTTAAGGAAAAACAGGACGCAGAGGATAAAGGTGATAACCTGTCCCAAAACAGTGGCAAGGGCAGCACCCTTTAGGCCCAGATGACAGATGATCACCAGGTAATAGTCTAATATAATGTTGGAGATACAGCCAAGGGCCATAGAGCACATAGCATAAAAGGATGCGCCGTGATTGCGCATAAGGGGAACCATTCCGGTAGCAAATACCTGAATGATGCCGCCAAGAAGCACATAGTGCAGATAAGTGAGTGCATAAGAAAGAAGCTGATCCTTAGCACCCAGGAGCACAAGGAGCGGCTTTCCAAGCAAATAGAGGAACAGGGTAAGCAGCAGAGAGCCTGTAAGAAGCAGGAAGAAAGCATTTCCTTCGGCTTTCATAGCCTTTTTAGTGTTTCCTGCGCCTGTGTTCATAGAAACGATAACGGAGGCTCCCATGCCGATGCCTGTTCCAAGAGAAATAACCAGGGCTACCAGCGGCCATGCAATATTGATAGCGGCAAGCCCCGCATCACCCATGGCTCTGCCTACAAAAATTCCATCTACAATGGAGTAAATACCTGTTAAAAGAAAAGACAGCATAGATGGGAAAATATATCCCATGTATTTTCTTCTCATTTCAAACCTCATTTCATCCTTTTTATCCAGTATTATAATGAGTCAGTCAGGATTATGCAAATATTTCTGCAGGAAAAATAAAGCTGCCACATTAGGAAGGATCATAAAGGCATTGATCAGATCGGTACATTCCCATACTAAATTTAAGGGAAGCACTGCTCCTATATAAATCATCACAATATACACAACCTTATAAAGGGCAATTCCACGGTTGCCGGTGACATACCGGTATGCCTGCTCGCCTAAATAGGACCAGCCGATCAGCGTGGTAATGGCAAAGGCCACAAGACACAGGGAAAGAAAGATATTTCCCCAAAGCGGCAGATAGGAAAAGGCGGCATCGGTAAGCCCTGCTTCATTGACCCCTTCTATAGAAGCAGGGTGAAGCAGCATGTTGGTGACAATTACCAGACCGCTTAACAGGCACATAACCACCGTGTCCCAGAAAACAGCAGTCATGGAGACCAAGGCCTGATGAGCCGGATTATTGGTGCTGGATGCAGCTGCGGCAATGGCGGAGGTTCCGATCCCCGCTTCGTTGGTGAACAGACCTCTTGCAATTCCGTAGCGGGCAGTGAGCATCAGGGAAGAGCCTGCCGCACCGCCGATAGCAGCCCGTGGGGCCAGGGCATGGGTAATGATCAGGCGGATGGCGGGAAAAAAGGCCTCTCTGTTTAAAAAGAGCAGAAGGATGCAGCTGCCTGTATAGAGAATTGCAAGAAAGGGCACCAGCTTCATGCAGACATTTCCGATAGAGCGGACACCGCCAACGATTACCAGCCCGGCTAAAACGGCGGCGGCAATTCCCGCAATATGAGGATTGAGCCCAAAGCTGGTGGAGGTGGTCTGGGTAATGGAGTTGGACTGTGTGGTACAGCCCACGCCAAAGGCCGCCATCAATGTGAGAAGAGCATACAGCTTTCCTATAAATGCATTATGTAAACCATTTTGCCATACATACATAGGACCGCCCTGATAGGTGCCATCCTGGTTCCGGCTCCGAAAGCGTACGCTTAAGAAGCATTCTGCGTAGGCGGTAGCCATGCCCAGAATACCTGTGACCCAGCACCAGAAGATGGCGCCGGGGCCGCCTAAGGCTACGGCGGTGGATACACCGATAATGTTCCCGGTGCCTAAGGTTGCCGCAAGGGTGGTTGATAAGGTGGCGAAGACGGAAAGGTTTTTTTGGTCCTTACCTTTAGAAGGACTTACCGATAATTTGATGGCATGTAAGATTTTTTTCTGTGGAAAATGAAGTTTCATGGTAAAATATAAATGAGTACCCATTAATAGAAATAAAAGAGGGCCACTCCACAAAAACTGATTAATGGATTGAATGCCGGAAAAAACTGACTGCATGGATTCTCCTGACCAGGTATGAAACCTATTGCTTTACTAATAATTATAGTAAGGAATGGACCATGTTATGAGTAGTTTATTGCGGACGATACGGGAGCAGATAAATTGAAAAAATGGAAGCTGTGGATACCGGCACTATTGGTTTTCCTTTCAATAATCTTAAATATACTGTCAAGGCTTTGCAGGGGATTTAGTGACTTTTATGTAAATCATATTTTTCCGCTTTGGGTAGAGACCTACGGGCGGATTACAGGTTTATTTCCCTTTTCGGTGGGAGAGTGGATGCTCTATCTGGCAGTGTGCCTTTTGGGATTGCTGGTACTGGGAGGTGCAGTCTATCTGGCAGGAGGAAAGAGGCTTTCTAGGGCATATAAAGCCGGATATCGAAAGTATGCGGTGTTTATGTACTGGGTGTTTGGAATCGTGTGTCTGATTATGACTCTGAACTGCTTTTTGCTGTATCAGGCATCACCTATAGCAAAGAGATTTCAGATTGCAGCTATGCCGGGAAGGGAATACGGCAGGGAAGAGATTGGAATACTGCGTGATTATGTAGTGGAAAGGGCTGATGAGCTGTCAGCATGTTTTGAGCGGGATGAGCGGGGCTATATAGTGTATGATGCTGATTTGGCGAAAGAGGCTGTAAGGCAGATGAAACGGCTTGGGATGCGCTTTTCCAACCTGGAGGGGTATTATCCGGAGCCTAAGGGGCTGTGGCTGTCGGACTTTTACAGCCAGCAGTATATTATGGGATATTATTTTCCCTTTTCTATGGAGGCTAATTATAATGAACAGATGTATATTACCAATGTTCCGGTGACGATGTGCCATGAGCTGTCTCATTTAAAGGGCTTTATTTTGGAGGATGAGGCTAATTTTATCGGTTATCTGGCCTGTGTGGATTCGGAGGATTCTCTTTTTCAGTACAGTGCATATCTTAGCGTGATCAGTTATCTGGACCGGGATTTCTATCAGGCGATTGGGCAGGACGAAGAGGAATATGCAAGCCACGTTTCTATTAGCGATACCGTAGTGGGAGATAGGATATTTCTCACCGGAGAGGCATGGCAGCAGGTAGAAGAAAAGGCAGTGCTGGATACGGAAGTGGTTAAACAGGCAGCGGATACCTTTTTAAACACTACCCTCACTTTAAATGGAGTATCGGACGGAACAATGAGCTACAGCCGGGTGGTGGAGCTGCTTTTGCAGTATTATGACGGGATACTGTATTAGCAGATTATTATGCAGAAGCTTTAAAACAAGAAAACATAAAAAGGCAGATGATTAAAATGGAAAACATAATTGATTACGTAAAAAATTGGGGAAAGTACAGCTTATTGGAAGTACCCTTTAACGAGGTGGATTCTTTGGTGTTATGTCAACTGGTATACCTCCATTACGGGAGGTTTGTTCCCGGCCTGGATAAGCGGAATACGCCGGTTGACATTCAGAGCATTTATGTCCATCCCGACAGGGACAGGATATTGGATGATTACTGGTATCGGGAGAATAATAAGGAGCTGTTTGCGGCGGTGGCAGAGTCAAAGCGCTTTTGCAAGCTTAAGCTGAATTATTACGTGGATATTATCAATGAGCAGGAGCAGACCCAGTTCTCAGCCATGACCTATATTTTGGAGGATAAAAATGTCTATATTGCATACAGGGGAACTGACGCTACCATTGTAGGGTGGAAGGAGGATTTAAACCTTGCCTTTTCCAAACCTCTTCACAGTCAATATCTGGCAGTGGAATATATGGACAGGGTGGCCGGCTATGTGGCAGGAAGCTTTTATGCGGGAGGGCATTCTAAGGGGGGAAACCTTGCAGTTTATGCTGCAATGAATTGTAAGCCAAAGACCAGGGAAAAGCTTCTTAAAATATTTAATAACGACGGGCCGGGCTTTCGTCCTGAGATTAAGGCACAGGGAAAATATGAAGAAATTAAGGACAGAATGGTGAAATTTATTCCCCGTTCTTCCCTGGTGGGAACTCTTTTGGAGGATCAGGAGGATTTCATTGTGGTGGAGAGCAGGGGCGTGGGGCTTTTGCAACACAATGCCTATAGCTGGAAGACGGAAAACGGAACCTTTGTCCGGGCAAAGAACATGACGGAAGGCAAGCTTATGAGGGATGCGGCATTAAATGAATGGATTTTGTCCCTTACACAGGAGGAGACCCACGCCTTTGTGGATACCCTTTACGAGGTGATAACTGCATCCGAGGCATCTGACGTATTTGAGTTTGGCGCAGATTGGAAAAACTGTCTGCAGAGCGTTTTCGAGGCGGCAAAGGGAATAGATGAGACGACTAAGAAGGCGATCTCTAAGATTATACGTTCCCTTTTTGAGATAACAGGGGAGAAGGCCGCCATGGAGCTTCATGAGAAGAGGGAAGAACTGAAAAAGGAAGTACAGGCAATTCGCCGGTCTTCCAAAAAGAAAAGCGGGAAAAAATCAAAAGAGCCTGGCAAATGCTAGGCTCTTAGTATGCAGGAAAAGAGACTTGAACTCTCATGGTATTGCTACCACACGGACCTGAACCGTGCGCGTCTGCCAATTCCGCCATTCCTGCGAACAAATGATATTTTATCTTTTTTTACGATTTCTGTCAACCTTTTCTTTATATTTTTTATCACCTTTTTATGAGAAATTATTTTCTGAAAATG
>JAUNGK010000065.1 GCA_030524555.1 Bacillota bacterium
ACAGTAACTATGTGACTTTCAGCCACTTTCACGGCTGTGCCGTGAATAATCTAGGATTAGTATCCTTGACCGCTATGTTTGGAATGAAGTCTGCAGCATGCAGCGGCGCAGGCTGGATAAAGGTTTAAAGGCTTTGCCGGTATCTATCAATGTATCCAGAGTGGAATTTTACAATCATCACTTGTGTGAGGACATCAGAAACATAGTTGCGGCCAACAACATTCCTACGGAGCTGATTAAAATAGAGATTACGGAAACCGCTTATGCAGATAATCCGAGACAGGTTCAGGAGGCAGTAGATAAGCTTCACGAATATGGTTTTGTGGTTTTGATGGATGATTTTGGAAGCGGCTATTCATCCTTAAATATATTGAAGGATCTGCCTATCGACATTTTGAAAATCGATATGAAATTTTTGGATGATTTTGCGACCAGTAAGAAGGCGGGTATCATCTTAGAGGCTATTGTCCGCATGGCAAAATGGATGCAGCTTCGCGTTGTGGCAGAGGGTGTGGAAGATCGAAAGGAATGGGATGTATTAAAAAGCATGGAATGCGATTTTGTACAGGGTTATTACTTCTACAAGCCTATGCCGGAGGATGATTATGAGCATATTCTGGATACGGACACTGCGGCGGAAAAGTTGTTTTCTGAGGAGGAATACGAGGATCTGGAGAATACGATTATAAGAGTTTTTCAGTATGGAAACGATCAGGAAAGCGCCATGTTCTACGGTATGATTGGTGGAATGGGTATTTTGGAAATGAACGGTGATAATCTGGAAATTCTTCAGGTCAATAAAGGCTATTATGAGGTTATGTATAGCTCTGACAGTGATCTGCGGCGGGAAGGCGGAGTGCTGAACAAAAAGATCATCGGGCAGGATTACGAGGAACTTTTGGGACAGTGCCGGGCATCCAAGGAGAAGAACAGTGTCCAGCAGTTACAGCTCCATCATCTGCGGGAGGATGATACGTTTATTTGGCTTAACGTGAAAATTAAATATTTGGGAAGCAGCGGGAAAAGATCACTTTTCTATTTTGCAATTGATAATATAGACGAAATGAAAAAAATGGAAAGTGAAAAATATATTTACAGTTACAGTGCTGCATTGCTCAAGGTATTTGACAAGGTGTACCGCCTTGACTATTCGGATGGCACGGTAGAGGTGCTGCACACTGCAGGCAAGGATAAGATGCAGGTGGGAGAGAAATATCAGTTTTTGAATTTCTTTGTAAGGAATGCAGATGATATTGAATGGATTAACAGCGAGGGAGCAGATCGGATCATCACGAATAAGGAGCTGATGGATCAAAGGCTTAAGGAAAGCCGGAACGGAAGCTATAGTGTGAGCTACCGCATCAGGTTAAGTGATGGCAGCCAGCAGGAAATCAACGTATTATTTTTCAAGGTTGAGCCAAGGGACGGAGAGGAAGAGTATCTCTGCTGTATTAAATCAATTTAGCGTGGCTTGTATTGCACAGCAAAATAAAACCGTGTATAATATAAGCGTTTGAAAATTAGCAGATAAAGGAGTAGTTATGGTACAGTCAAGAACACATACATGCAGCCAGCTTAGAATAGAAAATGTAGGTGAGAAGGTCACCATAGTCGGCTGGTATGACAATATGAGAAAGGTTAGTAAAAACCTTGGATTCCTAATTTTGAGAGACTTTTACGGAGTTACCCAGGTGGTAGTGGAAACAGAGGAAATGATGAATAAGCTTTCCGGGATCAATAATGAGTCCACGCTGTCAATTACCGGTGTGGTGAGAGAGCGCTCAAGCAAAAACGCGCAGCTTCCTACCGGTGAGATCGAGGTGGTTCCCGAGGATATTACCGTACTTGGAAAATGTATTTACAATGAGCTTCCCTTTGAGATCAACCGTTCTAAGGACGCTGATGAGGCAGTTAGATTAAAATACAGATATTTGGATCTCAGAAACCCTGCTGTTAAGGAGAAAATCGTTCTTCGAAGCAGGATTGTGGCAGAGATCAGAAGAAGCATGATTGACCATGATTTTCTGGAAATTACCACACCGATTTTAACCTGCTCTTCTCCCGAGGGAGCAAGAGATTATCTGGTTCCTGCCAGAAATCATCCCGGCAAGTTTTATGCACTTCCCCAGGCGCCTCAGCAGTTCAAGCAGCTTCTCATGACGTCAGGCTTTGACAGATATTTTCAGGTAGCGCCCTGCTTCCGTGATGAGGATGCAAGAGCAGACCGTTCACCGGGCGAGTTCTATCAGCTGGATATGGAGATGGCATTTGCTTCCCAGGAGGATGTATTTGCAGTGATTGAGGATGTGCTTCCTCCTATATTTGCAAAGTACGGCAAGTATCAGACTGCATCCAGTGCACCGTTTGCAAGAATTTCCTATAGGGATGCCATGGAGAAATACGGATCGGACAAGCCGGACCTTCGTATTGATCTTCTGGTTCAGGATGCCACGGAATGTATGAGTGGCTGTGGTTTCGGACCCTTTGAGGGTCAGACTGTTAAAGCAGTCGTGGTAGACCGGTTTGGTGCAACCAGAAAGGTGATCGATAAGATTTGTGCCGATGTGGAGGTACAAAGCGGACAGAAGGCTTATTGGTTTAAGTTAGATGAAAACGGTGAGCTGGTGGGAGGTATTTCTAAGTTCTTACAGGAGAGAAAGCAGCAGGTTATCGATGCCCTGGGACTTAAGAACGGTGATTTCGTAGGACTTACCGCAGGCAAGCTGTCAGACGCCCAGAAGACGGCAGGGGTTCTTCGTAAGTTCCTTGGAATGGCATGCGAGGCACATATGAAGAAGGACTGTTATGAGTTCTGCTGGATCGTGGATTTCCCCATGTATGAGATCGGGGAGGAATCAGGCCAGTTGGAATTTTGCCATAATCCTTTTTCCATGCCCCAGGGTGGAATGGAGGCCCTTGAGAATAAAGATCCGCTGGACATCTATGCTTACCAGTATGATCTGGTTTGCAACGGTGTGGAGCTTTCTTCAGGAGCAGTTAGAAATCATGATCCTGAAATTATGGTGAAGGCGTTCAGTATCGTTGGTTTGGAGGAGAAGGATGTAAAAGCGAAATTCCCTGCCATGTACAATGCATTTTGCTATGGGGCACCTCCACACGCAGGAATTGCGCCAGGTATAGACAGAATGGTTATGTTGATTGCAGGGGAGGAGAGTATTCGTGAGATTATTCCTTTCCCGATGAATAAGACCGCACAGGACGTGATGATGGGTGCACCCTCAGAGGTAGACGAAAAGCAGCTTAGAGATGTGCATATTAAGCTGGATCTTCCCAAGGAAGAGAATTAAAGCAGCTTTTCTATAGCAGAAATAAATGAAAGATGCGGATAAGAGGCGGTATCGGTTTCTTATCCGTTTTCTATTATGATAAGGGGATTTTAAGTCATGATTGAAGCAATTGGCTTAAGCAAGCAGTTTGAGCGCACAATAAAGCAGGGGTGAAGATCCCGAAAGGAAGAGTTTCTTGCAGTAGATCAGGTATCCTTAAAGGCCGGGCCGGGGGAAATCGTAGGTATTTTGGGGCCTAACGGGGCAGGAAAGACCACGCTGCTTCGAATGCTGGGGATGCTGATGTCTCCCACCTCAGGACAGGTTCGCATGACGGATGAGAACAACGTTCCCATAGAGGATCCCACCAGAAAAAAGGAGGCTATCGGTTATCTTTCAGGGAATACCAAGCTTTATCCCAGATTTTCCATTCGGGAATATCTGCTGTTTCTTGGCGAACTGTATGGATATTCCAAGGGGGAGGCGGCAGAGCGCACAGAAGAAATTGTCAGGATACTTAATATGGAAAAATTTGCGGACAACCGCATTGAAAAGCTTTCTACAGGGCAGACCCAGAGAGCTTCCATTGCCCGGTGCCTGATGGTAGACCCTCAGCTTTATATATTGGATGATCCAACCCTGGGACTGGATATTATAAGTGCGGATGCCATTATTCGTTTTATGAAAGAGCAGAAGGAAAAAGGTAAAACAGTGCTTTACTCCACCCATTATCTGGAGGAGGCACAGGTTTTGTGTAACCGCATATATATGATTTGTCAGGGGCGTATTGTGGCGGAACGATGGTTAATCAGCTTTTAATCTTGGGAGTGCCGTTATTGGCAGTATGGTATATGAAGTCCGATGTGAGAAAGCTTTTTTCCTTGAAGCTGCCATCTGTTAAAAGCGCTTTGGGAGGCGGCCTGCTGTGTGGAGGAGCCGGAGTACTGATACTTGGTAAGGGGAAACAGGTCAATGTCTCCGAACAGGATAGCAGTGTGTTCAACTAAAAAAGATTTGGCAGCGTAAGATAGATTATTGTTTAGGGAAAGTCGAATGGAGGAAAAAATGTATCATTGTAATCTTGGTTTTTATTTAATTAATTGTCACGGTGTTTTGTCAAAAATAATAAAGGATGCGGCGCCGCTTACGCATTTTACGCATGAATTTTCCGAAAGCAGCAGACCGGATGAAACTTTGACAGCTGCAGCGGATGTGATTATTGCCGGTTTGCAGGGGATAAAAGCAGAGGAAACCCTGCGGTTCTTACTTGCACACAAGAGAAAGGAAGCCCAGCTGATTCTGTTGGCGGATAAGGAACAGATTAGCGGGATGATACAGCAGGAGCTTGCGGAGGTTACGGATATATGGACACTGCCGCTTACGGAGCAGGAGCTGGCATTTCGGTTCCTGAGATGGCAGCAGTCCTATAAAAGAGACATGGATTTTTGGCAGACCCGTAATTATCTTGATGCCACTATTAACAGCGTACCTCATCTTGTCTGGTATAAGGATAAGGACGGCGTTCATTTGAAAGTGAATGAGAGCTTTTGCCGGGCTGTAAATAAAACTATGGAACAGATTGAAGGCCGGGGACATTATTATATTTGGGATATTGAGCCGGATGAGTATGCCAGGGGTGAGTATATCTGTATGGAATCAGAATATGAGGTTATGGATAAGAAGAATACCTGCGTATTTGACGAAACCGTGAAAATTGGGGACAGTATGCGGCAGCTTAAGACCTATAAATCACCTTTGTTTGATCTTGACGGCAGCGTTATGGGAACCGTAGGTGTGGCTACTGACGTAACCCAGGAGCGGATTTATGAGCAGATGATTATTAACAATGCCAACACAGATTTCCTGACAGGACTTTATAACAGAAGATATGCTTATCAGTTTATGGAGAGGGAAGCAAATAATTCTATAACTATCTTTTATCTTGATCTGGATAATTTTAAGAGCGTCAATGATATGTACGGGCATCAGGAAGGGGATCGGGCACTTACCCTGACTACGGAAGCGCTGCAAAAATTTATGCCGGATTCCATGATTGCCAGAATAGGCGGAGATGAATTTCTGGTTGTTCAAATTGGTGATCAGACAGCGCAGGAGATTGAGAATAAGAGAGTATGGCTTCAAAAGCAGCTGGATGGGATTTTTGCCGGAGAGGAACATTTTAAGAAGCTTTCGGCAAGTATTGGTACCGCTCACTCCGAAAAGGGAGAAATAGTGATGGATGCGTTGATCGGAGAAGCAGATACCTTTATGTATCGTGAGAAGAATAGAAAGAAACAGTTTGGTCCTAAATAAAAGAACAAAAGGATATCCTTGGCTTAGACAGAATAACAAGGAATAAGTCGTAGTTGACAAAGAAGTTAGTTTATGCTAACATAAATGACGATTTAATTAAATGGTCATTTTGCAAGGAGATGAGTTTATGCCTGCCATTTTTTTGCCAGAGGATAAGGAGCGAATCCGTACACAGCTTCTCTTTGAGGGAAGACAGATGATGCTGGAGCGTGGCATTACCAAAACAAACATTGATGAGCTTGCCTGTAGCGCCGGTATTGCAAAGGGGACCTTTTACAGTTTCTTTCCTTCTAAGCAGGATTTTATCCTGGAGATCATCCACGCTTACCAGAATGAAAAGCTGGAGCAGTTAAAGCAGCTTGCGGAAGAGAAAAAAGGAAAGCTTACGGTGGACGAAGCCCTTTTATGGTACCAGACTCTGCACCGCCCGCAGGAAAATCCGCTGTTTCTGGTCAGCCAAAAGGACATGGATTGGATTAGAGCAAAGATACCGCCGGAAAGACTGTTCCGCCCTGAGGTGGATATGGAAACGGGGCGTTTGATTCTTTCCATGATAGAGAATGTGCGGGAAGATATTGATATCAGGATATTGGCGAATTTCTCGAAGATGATGGCTCTTGCGTTGGAAAATAAGGAATTCATGCATCAGGAGGTCTTAAGCGTAAATATCCAAATGATCATTGACTGTATGTATCGCTATGTGAAGGGAGAGGTGGCGACATGATGAATTTGATTTTTTCTATATTGGGGATGACCGGAGGGATTTTGTGTGCAGTCGGAGATATTCTGTTTGATTTGAAAGGAAAGGGCAACAAGAAGCTGGGCACGTCGGGAAACATCGATAGTAACTGGAGTAAGATGCCATATTGGCGGTTTAGTGCTTCCATTTGGGTTGCATTTGTGGGTGACGCACTGCTGGGCTTTGGATTTTTGTCTCTGGTGAATCTGCTTTTACCGGAACATGCCGGCCTGGCGGGCGTCGTGGCTGTATGCGGTTATATGAGTGTGATTGCCGGTTTCTTTGTTCATTCGGTACTCTGTATTCAGCCCATCATTTATAAGCGGATTATGGAGGAGGGGCAGTTTGAATTAGCGGATGCGGTTCTTGAAAAGTATTATAAAGCTGTGCTGCCGCCGTTTTTGATTGGTTATGGGTTTATACTGGCGGCAGCAGTTTGTGTGATCATTGCTATCCTGACCGGGGCATTGGAAGTCCCCAAGTGGTGTGTATTGCTGAATCCCTTTGTGTTTTTACTGATTGGCGTGGGACTCAGAAAGGCGAAGCCGAATGTGTTCTATGACCTTCCTGGAATCGTTTTGCCAAGCCTGGGTATGGGAATGTTCGGTCTGATTGGAATGATTGCTTTGCTTTAGACCCGGATTTATAACAAAAGCATTGATAGCTGGATGTCTTGAATCAACTGAAGATAATGAATGAAAGAGGAATATCTGTAATTTGGCAGATATTCCTCTTTTTGTTGGCGGAAAAACTTGTATTACATTGTTTCCAGAAAATGCAGCAGGGAATTTCTGGTCATGACAATTTATAACAGCATAACCCGGTTTGCTGTTCCTGTTTTCTTTATGCTAAGCGGACTTTTTCTGGTTTCACCGGGGAATTACCACTGTCTCATTTCCGGCAATTATTTCCATACCGGCCTTAACGATCTTTACGTTTATGGTCAGCCTTTTGGGAGCATTTGTGGTTGACTACATACCGATTATCAGGTAAATAGTGCTGCTTCACTAAAATAAGTGCCGAAATCCCCTGATAGCTGCAGGGGAGGGAAAGAGGAAAAGCCGGATAAAAGTAAAATAGACATGAAGAACATGATTTCAAATAATATCGTTGACAAAGCAATTTTACTTATGATACAATACACTTCGGTGATGAAAAGAACCATCACAGGCTGCTGTGGCTCAGTCGGTAGAGCGTCGCATTGGTAGTGCGGAGGTCACGGGTTCGATTCCCGTCAGCAGCTTTAAAAATCCAGTAAGTATGCAGACTTCTATGAAAGTTACATATTTACTGGATTTTCTTTTTTATCATAAGTGAAGGCATAATATTTTTAATCAAAGCGTAACTAACGACTACACGTGGTTAAAATAACTGAGGTTACTCAGCATTTTTATGTTTGTCTTGACAGAAATCTGACAACAGTTGAAGCAACTGTTCCGCTGTTGCGACTTGCTGTATTGTGTCTTCTTTAGATGCAATGTAAAAGGTATCATAATCGCTTGCATGCCGTATCTCTTCTGCTTTAACAATTTTTCTTCCTATTTCCCGCGGAAGTAAACCGGCAGCCACATAATTCTTATTGAAATATGCCAATGTATCCTTGTGCCTCTTAAATGCAATACCTTCCAATGCTAATACAGCAGACACAGCATGAAAAATTGCATAATAAGCACGATTATTCGCCCCACGATAGGATTCGGTTTCAAGCAACACATGTGCTGCATCTAAATCTTCTTTTGCTATCTGTAAACGATAGTTGGCTACATCTTTTTTATTCCCAACATTCGGAACATCAGGCTGCTTCATATAACAAAATTCCCTCCTTTGCCACATTGGAGTAAAATGGGTATGCTGGGCACCAATAATTAAAATGGTCAATATTCTTAACCACGGGCATAAACCAAATATCATAATCCACATTATAATCAAAACCAACTTCCGATAGAGCATCAGAAAACATACTTAATTTATCTTCCGGCAAGTCCACCAGTATCATAATGTCAACGTCGGAATCTGGTTTAAAATCACCTCTGGCATAAGAACCATACAAAATAATCTGACGCAGATGTTCGCCATAAATTTTCCGTATTTCAAGCACATATTTTTCGATTAAACTCTGCATTATTTGTGGCATTATTCTTCTTACATGGTTGTTCCTGTTCCAAGGTGTATTAGGTGAAATCAGCCATAAACTGGAAACAATATCATGAACTGTCATATAAAAGCGCTTTCCCGAATAAAAAGAATGATGTATACTTTAAAGATGACAAATCTTTTACACCAGATTTTTAAGGAGAACAAATGGAAAAGGATTTAGTGTTATGCTGTAAGCTGCAGAAACCCTATGTACAGGCTCGCAGAAAGAACGGCGAAATTACCTACGGAGGAGATCAGGGCTTTTTCAAAGGCGGTGCTCCGGGCTCTGTGGAGGAGCGTAAAAGTGCAATGGGCTGTGGAGTGGTGGCATTTAGTGATTTGCTGCTTTATCTTGGAACCGGAGATCAAAGCCGGGAAACGCCCGAGAGTGAGCGTTATGTAAACCGGATAAATGATGAAGCGGACTATTGCAGTTACTATAACTGTATTTATGATTTTATAGGCGGTGTTTCTGCCAGAAACGGAATAAGCGGGATCAGGCTTATGATGCGCTTCAACCGTCTGGCAAGGCGTGAGCACTGGGAGATGCGTGCAATCTGGGGGCTTGGCTCAGGAAAGCTTTATGGAAGAATAGAAGAGATGCTTAAGCAGGATATCCCGGTAATTCTGTGCATACCTATCATGCTTTTGAAAAAGGATAAAAAGGACGGAGTTTCCTTTTATCGAAGGGGAGATGAGTGGAAGAAGGAAACTACGGTTTCGGCTCATTTTGTGGTGGTTACGGGAATGGTGCAGGAATGCGGCAGCGGGGAAATATTTTTGGAAATATCTTCATGGGGAAAGAAATATTATATAAATTGGAATGAATATGAGAAGCTGATACGTACTCACTTTTTGGGAACAATATTAGGAAATATTTTATATATAAGAAAGAGATAGTAATTCATATGAAAAAGTATAATATGCTTACGGATTCACCGGGGAAGTCGCTGTTTTTCTTTGCACTTCCCATGATTATGGGAAATTTGTTTCAACAATTTTATACAGCTGTTGATTCGGTTATAGTGGGACAGTTTGTGGGTGAGGATGCGTTGGCGGCTATTGGTGCATCTTATTCTTTGACTACCGTGTTTATTATGATAGCCATTGGCGGGGGTATTGGTGCGTCGGTAATTACCTCCCAGTACTTGGGAGCCCGGCTGATTAAAAAGATGAAAATTTCCGTTTATACGGCGCTGATCAGCTTTTTGACGGTAAGCGTTCTGTTGGGAATATTAGGGCTGGTGCTTTGCAGGGGAATTTTAAGGGGACTTAACACGCCGGAAAATATTCTTCCTGATGCAATACTGTATCTGAGAATTTATTTTTTGGGGCTTCCATTCCTGTTTATGTATAATATTTTATCATCTATATTTAATGCGCTGGGAAATTCCAAAACACCTTTATATCTGCTTATTTTTTCTTCAATTTTAAATATTGTGATGGATCTAATTCTGGTACGCGGCTTTGGCTGCGGCGTGGCAGGTGCGGCAGTGGCCACCGTTCTGGCGCAGGGGCTGTCTGCACTGATATCCTTTGGAATTCTGATGCATACATTAAGAGGATATGATACGGAAGGCGGCAGAGCAAGGGAGTGGACCCAGGAGGATTTGTCTGCCGCGGACCTGAATACCGTACCGGAAGAGAAGGATGGAAGGAGATTTTTCGATATCAGAATGCTGGGAAATATGGTTAAGGTGGCTATTCCGTCCATGCTGCAGCAGTCCATTGTATCTATTGGAATGCTTTTGGTACAGTCGGTAGTAAATGGCTTTGGTTCCTCTGTACTTGCAGGTTATACTGCGGGAACGAGGATTGAGTCTATCTGTGTTGTCCCCATGATCGCATCAGGTAATGCGGTATCCACCTTTACAGCCCAGAATTTGGGAGCGGGAGCACCGGAGCGTGTAAAGAAAGGCTACATGGCCGCTGTAAGGATGGTGGTTGGTTTTGCAGTGATGATATGTTTCGTGCTGACTGTATTCCATAAGGCTATTATCGGCGCTTTTCTTGATGAGGGAAGCGGACAGGCGGCGGCTGTTACCGGAAATGCTTACCTTTCCTTTATTGCCTTTTTCTTTGTTTTTATCGGACTGAAGGCAATTACGGACGGAGTGCTTCGTGGAGCAGGTGACGTACTGGTATTTACGCTGGCTAATCTTTTCAATCTGAGTATCAGGGTAATAGTGGCATTTACCTTTGCACCTGTTTGGGGCGTGCAGGCAGTATGGATAGCTGTTCCCATAGGATGGGCATCTAATTTTGTCATATCCTTTATCCGGTATTTATCAGGTAGGTGGAGCAGAAAGCAGTTGATTCAGGCGCATAAGTAGTAGTACAATATTTTTATTAAAGACTAAGGAGGACACCGTTGTGCAGCTTTTGGAGGAGAGAATTCGAAAGGATGGCATAGTAAAACCGGGAAATGTACTGAAGGTAGACAGCTTTTTAAATCACCAGATGGACGTGGGTCTGTTTAATGAAATGGGAAAGGAGTTTAAGAGGCTTTTTCCCAGCGAGAAGATCAACAAGATTTTGACCATTGAAGCATCGGGAATTGGTATTGCCTGTATTGCAGCACAGTATTTTAATGTACCGGTGGTGTTTGCCAAGAAATCTCAGAGCATTAATCTGGACGGAGAACAATATACCACTAAAATTCAATCCTTTACGCATAAGAGAGTTTATGATGTGATTGTGGCAAAGAAGTTTTTAGGCAGGGATGATCATGTGCTGATTATTGATGACTTCCTTGCAAATGGATGTGCGGTGGCAGGATTGATCGACCTGGTTAAAAGCGCAGGAGCTACAGTGGAGGGCGTGGGAATTGCAGTTGAAAAGGGATTTCAGGAAGGCGGCGAGCTTCTTAGAAGTAAGGGAGTCAGGGTGGAGTCTCTAGCTATCGTGGACAGCATGAATGCGGAAACAGGAGAGATTACATTTCGTTCCTGAGCTTAGTATAGCATTTTTGAGCATATGAAAAGAGGGTACCTTGGGTACCCTCTTAAGATTTGAGGAGTTGGCTGCGTGCCAACTCCTATTTAATTTACACCGCCATTGCTGTCGTCTACAGTGGGCGCAGCACCCTCTGACTGAGGTGTTGCCGCTGCGGCATTGTCAATTGCCTGCTGCTGTAAAGCGGCCTGAGCTGCAGCAATTTCATTACGCTGCTGATCTATAATAGCATCAATATTAGGCTGAGACATAAACTCATAGGTATGAGGACAGGTGTTGGTCGTTTGACCGGGAACTACAACGGTAGAAGTGCTGCCGTCCTCATTGGTTACCTGCTGGGTAACGGAAGAGCCCTGCTGCAGCAGCGGATCCTCTACAGGAGTCAGCTCTAATACTCCATCTACTCTAAACGGACAGGATTCACATGCCGGAAGATTGGTATACTGGCAGATAGCTCCCTGATAGTGAACATCACAGCTTTCCGTGGGCACAGTTCCCTCGGCAAAGTATTCGGTTCTAAGTGTGCCATCACACAGACCGGCAATAGGAAGCTTACCGGAGTTGGCACATACGGTTGCCTGTACGATACCGCTTGCAGGCATCTGGAAGGATGCACTGGGCAGATCCTCATGGATGCGGGACATGACCGCACGCCAGAGCTTCTTTGCAACATTTCGCTCATCACCCTTGCGCAGCTTGGTGTTGTTGTCATATCCGGCCCAGGTGGTGGCGGTATAATAAGGTGTGTAGCCTGCGAACCAGATATCGTTGTAATCGGATGTGGTTCCTGTCTTGCCTGCAATGGCCATATTACCGAAATTAACGGAAGCGCCGGTACCCTGTGTTACTACATCCTGCATAGCATCAGTAAGAAGCCATGCGGTGGTTTCTTTAATAACCTGTCTGGAAACAGGTTCTGTATTGTCCAAAATCACATTTCCGTCATGATCTACCACCTTGGTGTAAAGCTTAGGCTTGATATAGGTTCCGCCGTTAGCTATGCAGGCATAGGCGGCATTAAGCTCTTCGTTGGTAACACCATGTGTAAGACCGCCCAGAGCCAGTGACTGCTGGATATCAGAATATACCTGAACCTCACCGCCGACAGTGATTTCTTCTCTGTCAACTACGGTGGTGAAACCAAAATTCTTTACATAGTCGTATCCAAGCTGTGGTGTTATCAGAGTTAGAGCCTTGACGGTCACTACATTCATGGACTGAATGATACCCATACGCAGGGAATTCATTCCTCTATATTCGGAGCCCCACCAGTTATTGACAGGACGTCCGTTTGCATAGTTGAAAGGTGCATCATTGATCATGGTGGCAAGGGTAAGTCCGGCACTGTCAAGTGCAGGGGCATATACTGCAACGATCTTGAAGGTAGAACCGGGCTGACGAACAGAGTCAGTTGCTCTGTTTAAGGTTCTGCTGCCTTCTTTGGTTCCTCGTCCGCCCACCATGGCAACTACATAACCGGTATGCTGATCCTCTACAGTGAGAGAAACCTGAGGCTGAGGAGTGAGAGAGATATTTTCATCAAAAACCTCATCTCCGGGACCGAGCACCGATTCCTTATAGTATTCAATATCTGCATAGGCAGCCTCCGTTGAATCATAGATCAAATTGTAGGAGGAGTTTTGTTCCTTGAAGAAAGCACGAAGCATTTCCGTACTGTAGTTTTGGTAATCACCGCTTGAATTTTTGACGGTAAGTGCATAGTTCAAATACCAGCGGGTGTTGTCAGGATAGTTTTCTTCATTAGTGAACACTTCATCACAAATGGCCTGAATGTGTGGATCCTGCGTGGAATAAATTTTTAATCCACCACTGTAAAGCAGGGTGAAAGCCTGTGTTTCGTTATATCCGGCTTCAAGAAGATCTTGCATGACATCTTCGGTTAATGCGTCCACAAAGTATGTATTAACCAGTGTATCTTCGGAGTCTTCATTAACCACCTGGATGCGGGAGTAAACATCATCAGCCATGGCCTCGTCATATTCTGCCTGAGAAATATATCCTTGTTCCAGCATATTGGTCAGTACCTTTTTGCGGCGGTCAGCATTTTCCTCCGGATGGGAAATAGGATTGTACCTGGAGGGGTTCTGTGTAATGCCGGCAATAACAGCGCATTCTGACAGAGTAAGGTTGTTGACTGATTTGTTAAAATAGCGAAGAGAGGCTGCCTGAACACCCAGTGTATTCTGTCCAAGGTTAATGGTATTCATGTAATTCAGCAGAACCTCATCCTTGGACATGGATTTGCTCAGCTCGATAGCCAGGTATTGTTCCTGAATTTTACGTTTGATGCTCTCCGCATAGCTGTCTTCCTGGGTCCAGTCGGTAAAAACATTATTTTTGAGAAGCTGCTGCGTGATAGTGCTGGCGCCCTCCATACGCTGGAAGCCGGTAGTGACTGCAACGTAGGCTGCACGGATAATACCTTTAATATCAATACCATTGTGTTCATAGAAACGTGCATCCTCAATGGCTACAAATGCATGCGCCAGATCTTCCGGTATCATGTCCTGTGTAACCGGAATACGGTTGGAATTTTGAGAAATCAGCTTAGCAATTTGATTGCCTTCCAGATCATAAACAAAGGTTGAAAATCCGGTAGGCGTTACTTTAACATTTTCAATACTGGGAGCTGTGTCAATGATACCCTTAAAAACGCCAAAGCCCATGCTGATGCCGATAATACCAACGGCAAGGATACATAGCAGGGAAAGATTTAAGACTGCAAGAAGCAGCTTTTTCCCAAGCTTGGTGGATTTTGCATTCAGGGATTTTTGTTTGGCACGTATTCCCCTTTTCGTGTAATTCATTTATATGCCTCCATAAAGCTAGTAGTTTGTTTCTTTTTTGCAATATATAAAGTATACCAAAATGTGGGTTTGAAATAAAGTTATTTTATTATTTATTAAGAATTGTTCACAAATTGATACA
>JAUNGK010000066.1 GCA_030524555.1 Bacillota bacterium
CGCTGCATTCTGCGCATAAACCATTCCATAAGGCATTTGCGCTTTATCAGCGCCCAAACCAGGTATATAGCCATAAGGAATAGCAGCTTTTGAGGCGTCATACACAAATCCGTATAACTCATTAGTGTTGGAATTGTCACTGTATGCAACAAATTCCTCAGAGCTGCTGGGAATACTTGTTACATTAACCCGATACTCTGATTTCATATCGGTAAGATTAAGGCAGCTTGCCATCACAAAAACAATTTCCGCTTTTACCTCATCCGCAGAAGCTACGCCAAAATGGAATTTTTGCGTCACAGCGGCCACGCCGGGGGCCGTAGGCACACACTCCGTTCCCACCAGCACAATTCCTTTGGGGAGCTCTGACAGGCACCAGCCATAGGGGGATGACCCTAACATGGACTGCAGCTCAATTGTAAACATCTTTCCCTGTAAAACTACCATTTCCTTATTCATTTTCAATCCTCCACTTTAGTTCCTTTTTGTTCCGTCTTTAATTCTCATTTCCCCTAAATACCGAACACCTCAACATTTATTCGTTACGTTTTGAATTATATCACAGCATTTTTCCATTAGGTGCAAATGGCATTATGAGGCGTCTTTTTGGCAATAAAATATTGCAAAAAAATACAAAAAATTGTATTCTGTTACAACAAACGACAAATTTTTATGTCCAAATCATTACAGGAGTGAGAAAATGAAAATTGCGGTTATAGATGATACAGAAGAGGACAGAGCTGCCATTACCGGACTGCTCCGGCAGTATTTTCAGGAAAACTACCCTTTTGAGCCGGTTATCATTGAACAGTTTGAAAGCGGAGAACAATTTATTCACTGTTTTTCGGAAGGCTCCTATGAATTGATTTTTGTAGACTATTTTTTAGATCAGATGAACGGCCTTGATACGGCCAGAAGCATCCGGCAGACAGACCCTTCCGTTTTTTTAATATTCATTACCGTGAGCAGGGATTATGCCATTGACTGCTATAAGGTTCATGCTTCCGATTATATCGTCAAGCCATTAACCTATAAGCAGCTTTCTGAGGCTTTGTCACTGATTAATTTAACCCTGCTGCAAAGCAGGCAATATATCCCGGTAACCTGTGGCCGTGAACAGAGAAGGGTTCTTCTTAATGATATTATTTATTGTGATGCTTCCGGGCATTATGTGCAGATTCATACTCAAAGCTCCTCCATCCTGCGTTCAAGAATATCCTTTGCGGATTTTGTCAGGAAGCTGGAGCCTTATCCTCAATTTCTGCTGTGTTACCGCGGCTGCCTGGTTAACATGGATCAAATCATCCGCATTGAAAATATGGATTTTTTGATGAATGGCGGCGACCATATTCCCATACGTCAAAAGGAACACGCAAGACTGATGAACGACTATTATAACTATATTTTTTCAATATCCAGGAGCTGCAAATGATAAAACTGACAGATACATTAGAAATCTTATTATATACCTTTTTAGATCTTATCCCCTGCCTTATCCTGGCAATCCTTCCCTTTCGGAAGCTTCTGCGGTTTTCTCCAAAAAGGACCTGCTTATTTGTTTGTCCGCTCTTTTTGATGGTCTTTGCAAGCAGACTGCTGACTTTTGCCGGAAGTCCCTTTGCAAAGCTTTTTACGGTTTTATGGATCGGCTTGTACCTTGTCTTTTATGTAATCACCATCAAAACTCCCATTTACAAGCTTCTGTTTGTCCTTTTAACGATTTTAAACTACGGCAGCTTTAAGGCTGTCATAGTCCTCTGGCTCCTTCGCTGCTTGTCGGCAGGTACAGCTCAACGATATTCTCTTTTATCAAGCTTACTTCTGCTTGTAGTTTATCTGTTCAGCTGGCCGCTTATGTACTATATGATGAAGCATCAGTTAAGGCCTTTGATTGATATACCCGATGAGCGCCGGTATTGGCATTTTCTATGGCTGATCCCCGCTACCTTCTGCCTTTCCTATTATTACAATCTGTTTGCTAACGGAGGAACAGCCGCCTTTTCTGCCAAAGGAGGCAACGTACTTTTTGCCATACTTTTTAATATGGGAGCGCTTTTTGTTACTCATTTGATGTTAAAGCTTTTGGAGGAGTGCAATGCCAAGCTTCTTTTGGAGCAGGAAAACTATTATCTCAATATGCAGTCTGTTCAGTATGACAACTTAAAGCTTCGAATGGAGGAAGCGCGCCGTGCCAGACATGATCTTCGTCAGAACCTGTCCGTCATCCAATCCTGCCTGCAGAAGAAAGAATATCAAAAGCTTTCTGACTACATTCACGAATACATACAGACTCTGCCACCGGATTCACCCATTATGTACTGTGAGGATTATGCACTTAATGCCCTGCTGGTCTACTATGAGAACATGGCCAGAGACTACCGCATTCAATTTAAGGCGGATATCCGTTATCCGGCAGAGTGCAGTATCTGCTCCCCGGATGCGGTTATATTATTTGGAAATCTCCTGGAAAATGCCATTGAAGCCTGCACCAGATCAAAAGCCAATGAACCTTTTATTTCTCTTTGCACCAAAAGCATACACAATATGATAGTAATCACCATGGACAACACCTGCGGCTTTTCCACGCTCCAATGCAGCGACGGGCTTTTCTCTTCCAAATCCCCCCGTATGGGGATAGGCACCGTTTCCATCCGCCAAATTGCGGAAAAATACCATGGCACTGCACAATTCAGACAGGAAAACGGGGTGTTCTACAGCTCTGTGCTGTTAAATCCCGATGCTTCATCAAATAGCAAATAAATCACGATTCAAAGACAGGAGGAAAATTATGACAACAACTTTACAAAAAGGAGATATTCTTTTATTTTTTGCAGGAGACAGCTGGCTGAGTAAATCCATATCCTATTTAACCAACTCCGAGGTAACTCATGCTGCCATGGTATATTCCGAAGATTCTATGGTGGAAATCCTTGCCGATGGCGTCCAGCTTAATAAGATTGCGCTTAAAGAGGGCAAAAAGGCATACCTTATGCGCCATGATCCCGAGCTTGATTTTGAGCCCCTGAAAAAGTCTGCGGATGCCTATTTAAATTCCGAGGTCCTCTATGACTTTCCGGGCCTATATCTTCTGGGCGGACTGCTGATCTACAGCAGGCTTGTGCCCACTCCCCGCATTTTGAAATACACAAAGCTTATTTTGGAGGCGGACATTCTCCTTCTTGATCAATTTATCCAGAAAAAGCTTCTGCACCACCCTGAAAAAACTATGGTTTGTTCCCAGCTGATTTATCAGATTTTTTATGACTGCGGAGGCGATTATCAAATTCCCATAGTAGGAGGCTGCCTTTCTGTCAATGAAATCAAAAACAGCCGCCCTGATACAGTGCGGCTGATAGATATGCTTGATGAAAATTACAGCTATAAATCATCCCACGTAACTCCTGCTGTAAAGGATGAAAACCTAAATGTTGCTTCCCCCGCTTTCACGGAAAACCTTGCCAAAGAGCTTTATCTTGCCCTGACAGAGGCAGATGCTTCACCGATATCAAATCCCGATATGCTTTCGGCATCTCCTGAGCTTGACTGCGTCCTTTCCCTGGCCGGGCAGTTTCTGGACAAGCTAAAGCTCATTCTCCACAAAATCAATTCCAACCTGCCCCTGGATGCTATGTTTGTCACTCCGGGTGATATGGCCTATCATGCTCCCAGCTTAAAACGGATAGATACCGTATATATTGAAAGGATTTAGTAAAGAACCGGGGATGAATTACCTTAACGCAATCACCACAAATTCATCCTCTTCTTTTTTGCTCATCATGCCTCTGGAAAGCTCAGATGAAACGCTTTCACTGTACTCGCCCGACTCTAACATAGCCTGAACAAATTCAGCCTTAATGCACAGGTACTTAGAGCCGTAATAGGTTTCCTTCAGTTCTTCAAACTCATCCTCAGGCGTGATCGTGCCCTCCACCACATCAGGACGGTAGAAGGTGGAACGGAAATCGATATCATTAAAAATCACCACCGATCTTTCCGGTATCTCTGCATAAGCCTCCTCCCATTGCTGTTCCAGGGACTTATAGTAACTGTTGGAGCCATCCATTCCCCCATTTTCAAAGATAGACAGCATGGCAGCAACTATAATTGTGGTCACCACTCCTGCGAAATAACCAAAACCTGTTTTCCCTTTCAGGTAGGGAAGAACCAATCCGATCACTCCGATGCAAAGTAAAAAGGTACCCGGCACAAAGAAACGGAAGTAAAAGCTGTCCATGGAGGAAACATAACGAATACCAATAAATATTACATAATACAGAACAGCCATGGTAATCATAACGGACTCCCTGCTAAAATGCCTGCAGGTTTTAAAGATCAGCAGCCCTAAACCTGCCAGGATAGCTATCACGATAAACACCTTTAAATTGTACGGCAGGTTCTCTATCAGCTCCGGAACCTGCAATGAAAAAATGTTGAAAAATTCTGTCAGCAGGCTTTCTATCAGGTCATCTGTCAGTTTTCCGTAATCATCCCACCACATGGTCCTGCTTACACCGGATGCCATGCCGTTCATAAGCTTGTTCATCAATAAGTATCCCATACTGATACAGCCGGATACAAATGCGGTAATTGTCAGTCCTGCTGCCTTGGCCAAACAGCTTCTCTCGCCCCTTTTCCTGTAAGCAATAAACAGGGCCAGAATATACACCCCGGTAACGATCCACACAAATATTCCGTAATATCTTGTCAAAAAGCAGCAAAGCCCCATAAGACCCAGCCCGATATACCACTTACACGCCGGCTTATCCTCCTTCAATATTCTTGCAAGAATAAGCCCAAAGCATAAGAGGAAGAGCATAAAAGGAATCTCGCTCCATGTATAATAGCTGATATTCAAATACCCTATATTGGTTAGACATAATCCATAGAGCCATGCATCCCTGCCAAAGCATTTGGGCAGCACAATCAAAATCAATCCGGCTATGACCATAGCTGTAATCTTGGAAGCAAGATACGCTCCCGTACCCGTCACCGCCATCACCCCGGCAATCAACGCAGGATAAATAATAGGCCAGTTGGCAAACCATGTATCATATCCTGCAAGCCCGTCATAGGAAAAACCGTTGCCTGCCAGTAGGTTAACGGCTTCCCTAAGATATCCGGCAGAATCCGCCGAAATATAAGCGCCCTTTACATAAGCTCTGGAATAAATACTAATGCAGATACAGATAAACAACAAAATTAAAAACACATCACTTCCGTATCTTCGGATTAATGTTCCAAGTGAAAGCCTTTTCAACGCCCCAAGCACATTGTCCGTTCCTGCCCAAATAAGGATTAAGGTGATAACCACAAGCAAAATACTAAAAGGGATGGAATAATAAAAGATGTCCCCATAGGTAACCGCTTCAGGCTCCACCTGATTAATTCCCAGGGAAATTCCGCACTCTAACACTTCCCCATTCTGTACCACACGTTCTGTAAAGGGAAGCATTTCTCCCTGCCCCTTGGGAACCTGCATAAAATAGGGATCACTCTCATCCGCAAGAATAGACAGCCGGTATTCCTGCCCTGCCGTAAAGGCAAGCTCCCCTGAAACTGTAATCCATTTCCCCGGGGTAACAGTATCTGCCGGAATGATCTGGCTTAACAAAATTTGGGAGTCAGAATCGCTTACCGTAAACTGCAATGTGCCGCTGCTCTCCTCGGATATGTTCACCAGAAGAACCTGAAATCCGCTGATGGAAAAGTCCTCCTTTGCCAAAAGAGATACCTCTAAAGGAACCCCTTCTTCACATTCCACATACACCGGATCAGGATTGATTCCCGGCAAAATTTCCGTGGTTTTCAGCCCATTCTGGGCCGTGTGCGTCAGCACCAGCATAACTGCTGCAAATATGAGCAATGCCAAAGCACTGTATAGTATTTTCTTTAAATGTATCTTCTTCATTGTTCGACCATATTCCTTCTTTTTATTATGAAACGTATATCAAACCTTATGACAGCCTGTCTGCAAGCTTCATGGCAAGCTCAACCACCAGATCGGAATTATAGTGGCAGTGCTCTCCCCATCGTCCCAGACCGTAGATTTCCCGGCTTTCACAGTAGGCCAGCAGAGTTTTCATGATTTCCGGCTTGCCCACAGTATTTAGCGGATATGCATATTCGTTCATGTAATGATACTGTACGCTTTCCTTCTCTTCTACGGCCTTCTGCCCCGCTGCAGCGCCGCTCTTAACAGGTGCATCATACATTCCCACGCGCTCCTTCCGGGTCTCCAGCCAGTATCCCCTGCTGCCTCTGCAGAAATTGTGACGCACAAGGATTCTATGGTAGGGAACCTGCAAATCCGGCACATAAATCCACTGTGCAGCCGTATCCAGGTTATCCGGCACATAGCGGGTTTCTATGGCACTGGATTTTAATCCGGCCAATGATCCCTTTAGCTCCTCTGGCATCCCTTTAATCTGTCCAAAGCTGTTCCACGGAACGGTGGTAATAATATGCTCTGCCTCAAATATATCTCCCGCCCCGGTAGCCACCCGGCGTCTCTCACAATCCAGCTCCTCTGCTTTGGCATGGTAAAGGATTTTAGGCGCTATCTCCTCTGCCATCCGCAGCCACAGCTCTCCATAGCCATAGCTTTTCGGATAATAAAAGGACGCATGCCCCGGCTGCGTGCCATATGCTTTATGGGTCAGGCAGGACATTAAGGTTTCCTCAAAGCTCACGTTAGGCAGCTTTTCCAGCCAATAGGTTCCAAGCTCATCCAATTCATCCGCAAACATCTTCTGATTGTAGGGAAGCATATAATGATCCGCAATCCTCTTTCCAAGCTTCCAGTTAATCCATTCCACAAATCTTTCCGGCATGGGCTCATCCAGATTACAGCCTGCCTTCGCTATGGAGGTAAGGTATGCTACCTGCTGTTCCAAATCAAACTGCCAGATATTCGCTTCCAGCGGATGCCCTACCAGATTTCCGTCAACCTGAATGCGGCTGTCCCGCTCAAACAGCTCCCACTCCTGCTCAGGCATGAACCGGAACAAAAATTCATTTACCAGAGGACGCCTCACATCCAGAAAATGGCCGCCTCCAATATCAAAGGGACTACCGTCCACTATAACAGAACGACACAGGCCGCCCGCCTGTGCCTCACCTTCCAATACCAGAAAGGACTCTTCTCCCTTGCTCTTTAAACAGTTGGCAAAGGTAAGCCCCGCAGGGCCTGCCCCCAATATCAGAAACCTTATTTTTTCCATATCTGTTCCTCGTTTTTCTTTAATTGAAACAAAAGCTTCAGCGCCTCTGTCACCGAGCTGCTCTTTAAACTGGAGGCCGTACCTACATAATGGATAGGCACCTCTAAAGTATTTTTCTTTCTGCAGTAAAACCGCATCTCCGTCTGATACATATGTCCGGTGGAAAGAAAAGCATTCAGGTTCATACTCTCAAGCACCTCCCGTTGAAAGCCTTCAAACCCGCTTGTCATATCCTTAAGCCTGGTTCCAAGCACCAGATTGGACAGATAAGTGCCTCCCTTGCTCAAAATTCTTCTGTAAAGCGGCTGCTCCCTCATAGAACCGCCTTCCATAAAGCGGGATCCCCAGACACAGTCATAGCCTTCCTCCAGCCGGTCAAGGAACTGCGGAATTTCTGCCGGAAGATGGCTTCCTCCGCCGTCCATCTCCAGAATCCTTTCGGCTCCGTCTGCCAGTGCCTGCCTAAAGCCCTCCAGATAACAGCTGATCACACCCTTGGATTCCTGATAGAAGATGCATTTTACTTTATCGCTTTGCGCTTCCTTTTCCCGGATAATTTCCTCTGTCCGGTCCTTGGAATAGCTGTCGATTACCGGGTAAATATATAGATTGTCATAGGGCAGCGCCAAAATTTCACTTAAAATCTGTTCCATGGTGCTTTCTTCATTGGCTACCGGCATAACTATAATTGTTTTTTTCATTTTTATCTCCCTGCATTTTGCAAGCAGTGCTTGCAATATTCCTCAAACAGTTCCCTCATTTGAAAATTTATTTCTTATATTCGTTGCATGCTGTAATAACCATTTCCACCTCTTCATCCGTCATTTCCGGGAACAGGGGCAGGGTGACACAATGAGACGCCAAATATTCTGCATTGGGGCAGTCTCCCTTCTGGTATCCCAAATCCTTATAGGCCTCCTGCAAATGACAGGGGACAGGATAGTGCTTATTGCACTCCATTCCTTTCTTTTCCATATAGCTGATGAAATCATCAGGATTTTCCACCGTTATTACAAAAAGATGGAACACCGGGTCCGTATTCTCCGGGTGAACCTGCAGGGTAATCAGCGGATTGGTTATTCCTGCCATATATCTTCTTCCGATTGTTCTCCGGCACTGTGTCCATTCCGGCAGGTATTTCAGGCTGACGCTTAAAACCGCTCCCTGTATTCCTTCCAGACGGTAATTATAGCCAATCACATCATGGTAATATCTGACCTTACAGCCCTGGTTTTTGATGGTTGTAACAGCGTCATAATATTCCTTCTTATAGCAGGTAACGCTTCCCCCTTCACCAAAGGCATACAGGTTCTTTCCCGGATAAAAGCTAAAGCATCCCAGATCGCCAAGTCCCCCTGCCAGCTTGCCCTCATATCCTGCCCCATGGGCCTGTGCGCAGTCCTCAACCACGAACAAACCATACTTATCTGCAATGGCCTTCACCTTGTTAAACTCAAAGGGCTGTCCATACAAATGCACACCAATAATGGCTTTGGTCCTGTCCGTAATCTTTTCCTCAATTTTGTCAGGATCAATTTCCCATGTATCCGCTGTACAGTCTACAAATACGGGAGTTGCACCTGTGTAGGTAACGCCCCATGCGGTAGCAATATAGGTATTGGCCGGAACGATCACCTCATCCCCTGCCTTGATCCCTAACGCCATCATGGCACAGTGCAGCGCAGAGGTTCCGTTATTGACCCCTGCCGCATAAGGGACACCGCAGAAGTCAGCAAATTCCTGATCAAACTTGTCCGCAAACCTTCCTCCCGAAAAGGCTGTCTCCTCACACACTGCCTGAATTGCCTCCATATACTCTTCCTTGTGCTTTTGATAATCTCTTGACAAATCAATTCTTTTTAGCATTTTATCCTCATTTCTGCGCTATCCCTTGCGCCTTTCAATTATAACTTATTCTTCTCTTCCTGCTTAAACTCTCTGCGCAGCCTTCTGATCTGCACCAGATAATTTTTGATGGTTTTCCACACCTTAACCGTAGTGTTATAATCCTCCTGCCATTCTACGGGCATATCATAAATCTCCACACCCATGCGCTCCGCACGGAGAAGAAATTCAATGGTATAAAACCAGCCATTGTCGTTGCCGCAGGCCTTCACCAGCCTTTCGGCGGTCTCCTTTCTCACAAAGGTAAAACCGCAGACCGCATCGGTTGCTTTCATATGAAAAATTGTTTTTAATAAAAATACCAGCCCCATGGAAGTAATCTTCCGATACCATTTCCGGCCTCTTGTATCAGACTCCTTACTGAAGCGGCTTCCATTTACATATTCAAGCTCCGGCCTGGCCTGAAACAGTTCAATGGTACGGCCAAGATACTTAATATCGGTGGACAAATCAATATCCATGTAGCCAACCAGGGAGCTTTCATTTAACGCAATCCCCTTTCGAAAAGCCACGCCTACTCCACGCTCTCCTACCCGTACATAGGAAACCTCCGGATACTTCTCCGCCAGTGCCTTACCAATTTCCGGCGTCTCATCCTCGGAACCGTTGTCCAAAATGGTGAGACAGTAAGGTATGGATACATTTTCCCTTAAATATTCCATGGAACGCTCTATTCCGCTTTCCAGCCGTAACCTTTCATTCAATACCGGAAACAGAATATTGATTCCCGTCACTTTATTCTCCATGCTTATTCCTCATTTCTCTCTGTCCAATGCCCTTCCACAATCCGGTTATATTCAATGATAAAGCCGTCCGTGATCAAGTCACCATAATCCTTATCAAAATATCCTTCAAACTCATATTCCTCATTTTCATAGCAGGGCAGGTTTTGAATGGCCGTCCCCTTCTCTACCCAGTAATACAGAGTCTGATTATATCCCTGATCCAGAAAGGGAGCCGAATTTCGCACCTCCACAATGCAGAATTCCCTGTTTTCAATCCACAGCTTATCCAAAAATTCCAGCTTTCTTTCCATAAAATCCCTAACCTGCATAAGGCAGATATCCAACGTGTCATATTCCTCGTAATCGTCCGCCTGCTTTTCCTCAACGCCATCAGGTATGACGAAAAACCACTCCAAACGTTTCCGATGCCACCTGAACTCATCCAAAACCGCAGACCTGCGGATCACCTGTATATATTCATCAATCCCTTTTAACAGGATTTCTTCATATTCGTCCCTGAAAACCTGCCTGTACTTACTTTTCACCAATTCCTGAAATTCAGGATGCCGCCACATAGCTGCAAGCCATCTGTTTTGATTAGGATCATCCGCTGCTCCGGACATTTCCACTACGCCTGTAAGAGCCTCCGGGATAGCATACATTGGCTTGTTTACATTTCCCATAATACCGTCAAAATCCCACACCGGACCGGCATACCAGACAGAATCACTCTCCTTTGTAGCATAAGCAAACTGACTGGCAATCCCTATGTCGTGATCACCTGAAAGCTCCTCCACCAGCCAGGCCTCTGCAAAAGACTCCATATCTATCAATTCTTCTAATGCTTTGCCGCTAATTGCACTGACCCCATTTTCAGAGAATAAAGCGCTTTCCACATCATTCAGTCTTTCAAGAATCTGTGCCTTTTCCGTAGACGTTACCGTTTTATCGGTATGAATAATAAAATGCTGGCCCCGTTCCGTAATCATCTCCGTCTCATCATCTCTGGTTCGAAAGTCCAGCTCCATCTCAACAAACCAGTTCTGATCGGGATCAATTTCCAGTCTGTTTTCCCCAATTTCCACCGCTTCCGTAAGCAGATACAGTCCCTGAAACTCACCGTTTAAATAGACCTCCGTAAATTCACCCTGAGGCTCATAAGCATCAATACATTCATAGGCCAGATCCCTTATGATTTTATTTCTGATATAGGTTCCGTCAGTGGCATTGGCAAGCAGATTCCACTTCACCGCAGGTTCCATTCCAAGTAATCCTATAGCCTCCTTCATGGTAAAGGTGAAGGGTTTCTTGGCAAAGGTTGCAGTAAGATTTCCTCTTACCTTAAATTTCTCCAACTCGCTTTCACATAAAAGCTCACCATTTTCATCAAACATCTGCATGACGCCTGTCTCAAAATACTTTTGTTCTGAGGATTCCTCTGTATTTAAAATTTCATCCTTTTCCTCTACAGTAACAAAGACAGCGGGCAGATTTTCAGAACACAGCACTCTGAGACTTGTGTGAACAGGCGCACACCCCATTATTCCATACACATCCAGACTGTGCACCTTTTCGCTGCCGTCATCCGACCAGCTCATTCCATTTCGGTATTCTATCCCGTCAATCTCCACCTTAGCCGTGTAATCTTCATAATGCAGGGAAAACTCACCGCCCTTTTCGGAAAACCAGGAAGGCAGAAACAGATACCAGGTTCCATCCGTATCATCCTTCCATACCGAGAAGTCTATGGCCTGCTCCTCACCCTCATAGGTGAAAATAAGCTCCTCCAATACTTCCTTTTCCAAATTCATATTTCTTAACGACGAGACAAGCATCAATATCAGGATCAGGCAGGCACTTGCTATCATACAAATACGTATTTTGCTTTTGTTCAACGCTTAACCACCTTTTCTATGTCTGAAACCAGATATTTTTGATGTTTAAATATCAAATTCAGCATTACCGACAGATATTTTAAAATAATCGTCAGTAATGCAAATACTCCAAAAAAGCCCAGCGCAAGAAAGCCCATGGTGGAAAGCCAGCCCTCCACGGGCTTGGTTTTATTAAACATGTCAGAAATGATATAAAACACCATTGCTACCGTAAACAGAAGAAAAATTCCACAAATAATTGCAGATATCCTCTCCAAAACATTGGTGAAGTAAATAAAAGAATCAAGCGCCAGTGTGGTACGCTCGGATGTTACCGTCTTATTCTTCAATCTTACAGTTGTATCCTTACTGTCATAATATACCGTTGCCGCCTTAAGGCCGCAGTTTGTATACACCGCCTTACGATAAGGAATATATTGCCCCATAGATTTAATACGGTTAATCGCCCTTCTTGATATAATACGAAAGGTTTCCGGGCCGATCTTGCCGTTTCCTCTGCTGGTTTTGTTATAAAGAGAATAAAAGAGTTTGGAGGTAAAACGCATCTTTCCTTTGCTGCTGGCTGCCACGATATCATTTCCCGAAAGCAGCTTGTAATAGGTCTCCATAATTACTGCCGGATCATAATCTACAAAGATATCGTCAAATTCATAGACGAAATCTCCAATCGCAATATCCCTTCCCGCATTCATGGCACTCTCAAGCCCCTGAAAATAGCTCATATGAACCACATTGACCATTGCCTTCCACTGGTGCAGCTCTACATATTCCTTTAATTTATCTACCGTTCCGTCCTGACAGTCATCATCTACACATACGATTTCAAACTGCTCAAAATTACTTTCAAATACAGGAACAACCACATCCAAAAAATGCTTCAGATATTCCGCCGCATTGTGAAGATATATGACCAATGAAATAAATTTTTTCTCTTTCATGCAAATTCCATACCTTTCTCTATACTAAAAACTCATCCAAATCATAAACCGTATTGATCTTACCTGATAACACACTGATAAAAACCGGCTCCGTGCTCATAACCTTGATCGCTGTAGGCCTGGAATCATCCACCTCTGAGCTTTTTAAAATAGGCTTCATGGAATACAAGGACTGTTCATAAGAATACTCATATTCCGGCTTCAGATACTTGTCTGCCAGATGAGACATATAGGGCCACGCTGAATCCGGCTTATGAATACAGGTATTACAATTGCCCAGCTGATCGGGAGAACAGCCCCCCGCTTCTCCTTTCGAAAGATCCTTCTGACAGCCAAAAACCGGTTTGGAATCGTAGCTTGTCACATGAGGCGTAAAGGTAACCGCTGTAAGAGAATGAAGACCTGTTTTACCAAAGGGCATAATGGAAAAGAATGGGCCGTCCATCACTGTTATTCCTATATCCTTAAGCTGGTAAGAGGGTTTGCACAAGATGATTTCACACAGCTCATATTTAATATCAAACAATTCCTTCTTAATTCCTTCCACCTTATCAATCACCTGATTAACCGAAGCATAGGAAGCGTTCAGCACAAAAGGCGCTTCATAAGCCTCCCCGCTTTCCATTTCCACCAGAAAAACCTTATTCTGTTTCACAATCTTATTTATACGGGCATCAAAGATCATATCCACATCAGCATAGTCCTCTAGCTTGTCCTGATAGTACTTTTGCAGGATCATGGCATCATAGGTATACTCTTCTGTCAAAAATGCCCCATCGCACATCCCCGTTTTAAAATACTTGGATACCGCCACTTCCTCACATTTAATTTCTGCTGCTTTGCAGAAATCCTGAAACTGCTCTGCATTGGTCCACGAAAACCTGTCGGAGGTAGCATAAACCTGATCGAATTTCTGATGAATACAAAAACCGAAATCGTTGACAAACCGCCTGAAATACCTTGCTGATTTTACCGCTGTGGTAAGACTTCTTGGATAGTGATATCCCATATGCACTCTGGCCTGATTGATATAGGTTGCCCGCTTAAAGGGCGCATCATCATATTCAAGCACCAGAACATGCTGCCCCATCTCTGCACAAAAGCTGGCCGCATACAATCCATACAGCCCCGCACCGATTATAATTTTATCATACTGCTGTGCCATTCCTGAACAACCATGCCTTTCTCAAAATCTTAATAAACTCCCCTATGGATTATACCCTACTTACCATCCTTTGTCCAATTATCAAAGATTTATTCTATAGATCCTATATTCTTCTCCCCTAACCGTCTGTCCATCTGTCTGATACAAAACCTGGCATTCCTTTAAAGCGTCAGCATTAAAGACACAGGACTCATTGCTCCAAAGCAGGTAAAATTCCGTTTTCTCCGGAAATGTCTCCCTGCACCATTCTAAAAGCTCCAGATAGTCAATGGATGCACTTTGTTCATCGCTCCAATCGGCATAGGTCTCCTTCTGTCCGTTTCCTGCATAATAAAATTCATAGTCCTTAAGGTACGCCAGCACTGTTGAAGCCATGGGAATATCCGTCGAAACAATCAGTTCATCAGGAGAAATATTATCCCTGATATAATCTGCAGTATTCTCCCCGTCAGAGTAAAGTCCATGCAGCGCCATATCC
>JAUNGK010000067.1 GCA_030524555.1 Bacillota bacterium
ATATTCCTAATAAAAAGGAAATGTGGAAAGCTCCGGTAAAAGACTGGATTCACGAAATGTATGAAAAGAGACAGAGAAAATCGGAGCAGAAAAAAGAGAATAAACAGTAAATCACAGCATCTAAGCCATTGGTTTAGGTGCTATTTTTTTGCTCTTTTTCAGGAAGAAGGTGAAGGGATTGCAAGGGCTATAACCTTTTGGTTTATACTGCATAACAATTTGTGCAATTCCGTATAAGTGGATTCTTGATTATAATTAAAACAGAAAAATAAATTTATTATCAGTCCATATCGCAGCGTAATGCTCCAGTATCAGCCGGAAAATATCGAATGAAATCGGGAGCTTTTTGAATTAAAAAAACTAATAGGAGGAATTTCACTATGCGTAAAAATTTTGGAACAAAACCCTGGTTTTATCCTCTGCCGGTGTTAATTATTGGCACCTATGATGAGGACGGTACACCGAATGCCATGAATGCTGCATGGGGCTGTTTGTGTTTGTCGGCCATTACTTCGCAGAATTTTTGAAACGCTGCAGCCGAAAGAGGAAAAAGGCATGAGGAAGAATGAAATGATGGAACCATACGAAGAACCGGAAGGGTGATTAACAATACTAAAATGAACCAGGCTCCCCAGCGTTTTCATAAGCACTAGGGAGCCTGATTTTATGTGTTTGTCTGTATGAAAATTTCTCTCTAATTGACTAAAAGTGTTTACTTAAGCAGTTCAGCCGCCAGATTTTCCAGCGCATCAACATCTGCCGCCTTTAAGGCGCCACGGATGGTAACGGAGGTATCCAAAATAGTAATGTCCTTCATTTGGGAAAGAATTTCTGTCATAGCCTTGTTGGCTGAAGGAGCCCAGGAGCCATTTTCAATTAACGCAGCGGTTCTGTTTTGATAGCTTTTTCCTTTTAAATGATGAAGGAAATCTTCCATAAAAGGCATTACTCCGGCATTGTAGGAGGAGGCTGCTAAAACAATTTTTCCATAGCGGAAAGCATCCTCTAGGGCCTCAGCCATGTCATCTCTGGCAAGATCGGCGATAGCGGCCTTGGGGCAGCCCTTCTGGATAAGAATTTCCTGCAGCTTTTTGGCGGCTGCAGCAGTATTGCCGTGAAGAGATGCATATGCAATAAATATGCCTTCTGATTCGGGAGCATAGCTGCTCCAAGTATTATATTTATCAAAGTAAAATTCCAGATTTTCTTTTAAAATGGGACCGTGCAGAGGGCAGATAATCTGAATGTCCAATGCACCTGCCTTCTTAAGAACAGTCTGAACGGGAATGCCGAATTTGCCTACAATGTTAAAATAATATCTTCTGGCTTCGCATGTCCAGTCCTCGTCTGCATCCAATGCACCGAATTTCCCAAAGGCATCTGCACTGAACAGTACCTTGTCATAGTTGTCATAGGTGAGCATAACCTCCGGCCAGTGAACCATGGGAGCCATCACGAAATGCAGCTGGTGCTTTCCAAGGGAAAGAACATCACCTTCCTTTACGGTATGTGTTTGAGCTGCATCAAAATCAAAGTACAGTGCAAGCATTTGAAAGGTTTTGGCATTTCCTACAAGCTTAGTAGAAGGATACTTTTCAAGAAAAGCTCCAATGCTGGAGGCATGATCTGGTTCTACGTGGGAAACAACCAGATAATCAGGAGTCCTGCCGTTTAAGGCCTTTTCCAGATTGGCCAGATAATCATCTTTCTTTCGCACATCAACAGTGTCCATAACCGCAATTTGGTCATCCATAATAACGTAGGCATTATATGCCATACCGTTAGGAACAATGTATTGCCCTTCAAAAAGGTCAATGTCCCTGTCGTTTACACCGACATAGAGAATATCGTCAGTAATCATGTTTCTATTTCCTCCTTATTGAAGATTAAAATTTTACTTCTTTGCCTTCCTTCATCCATTTACGAAATTCTGCAGTAGCCGTGAATAATACGTCGCCGGAAGAATTAATTGCTGTTTCCAGGGAATCCTGAACCACTCCGATGATAAAACCTACGCCGACTACCTGCATGGCAATATCCTGCGGGACGCCTAATAAGGAGCAGGCCATAGGGATAAGCAGAAGTGACCCGCCGGCAACGCCGGAGGCGCCGCAGGCACCCAGAGTAGCTACGAAGCTTAGAATGATTGCCAAAAAGATATTAACCTGTATTCCTTGTGAAAAGGCAGCAGCCAGTGACATAATCGTAATAGTAATTGCTGCGCCGTCCATATTGATGGTAGCCCCAAGAGGAATGGAAACGGAATAATATTCCCGATCTAATCCCAGCTTTTCGCACAATGCCATATTGACCGGAATATTTGCCGCAGAGCTTCTGGTAAAGAAAGCGGTAATGCCTGACTCTTTTAAGCATCTGAATACAAGAGGATATGCATTTCTCTTTAAACAGATGGAAGCAAGCAGAGGATCAATAATGAGCGCAACCACCAACATACAGCCTACCAGTAAAAGCAGCAGTTTTCCATAATCCTTAAAAATATTAATACCGTATTCGCTTACAGAGCTATATACCAATCCCATAATACCGAAGGGAGCAAGCTGGATCACCCAGGCAACAGCCTTGGAAACCGCTGCGGATAAATCGTTTAAAACGCTCTTAGTAGCTTGGGATGCTATTTTTCTTAAGGCAAGTCCAAATATCACGGCCCATGTCAGGATACCCACATAGTTTGCATTCATAATAGAAGTAACAGGGTTAGCTACCATGTTATTTAGGAGGGTGGTAAACACGTCGCCAAGTTTTTCGGGAGCTGATTGCTCAACAGCCTCGGATAAGGGAATGGTAACAGGAAAAAGGTAGCTGGCAATTACCGCTGCCACAGCGGCAAGAAATGTGCTTGCCATGTAAAGAATGGTAACTGTTTTAAAGCATTTTCCAACGCCTTCACCTGCCCCGGCTATGGAGCTGATTACCAGTACAAATACTAAAATCGGTGCAACTGCCTTTAGAGCGCCAACAAAAACATTTCCGAATACGGCAAGAAAACCTGCCTGAGGAAACAAAAGTCCGCACAGGATGCCGATTACAAGTCCTATAGCAATCCTGGCAATCAAAGGTGTTTCGGTGTATTTCTTAATCAGTGTCTTCATAAAAAAATCCTTTCTTTTTCTGACAACGGCACAGTGTAAGATAACTGTTTCCTGCCAGTTACGTGATTTCTACATAAATAATATGGTAACAATTTTCCTATATAATGTCAATTTTATAAAATGTTATATTAAATACAATAATTATTTGACTTTTTATAAAGAATAAGTGTAAAATATTTAAAGTAAAACGTTTTACTAGGTGCTGCTGCATAAGGGAAAGAAAAGGAATTGAACAAAACAGAAGGAGAAAAGGGGAAGAATGAAGAATGTAAAGTTATCTGTAAAAATAAGCATAATTACAATTGTAATACTTGTTGCGGGTCTGTTTATGCTATGGTTTTCCACCAATACACAAATGACCGAGGTGATGGAAAACTCTATTGTGCAGCAGCTGAACAATTCTGTGCAGACGCAGGCACAGGTTGTAAGAAATTATGTAGATAAGGCGGAAAGTTACCTGATTGGCTATGCCCAGGCACCGGAAATGGCAAGCGTACTTAAGAATACGGGGAATACAGCAGGTGTAGCTGCTCTTTGGGAGTATACAGATGCCTATGCAGAGACAGGTGATAATTTGGAAAACATCTATGCAGCGGACTGGGGATCCACTGTGATTGCTTCTCATGTACAGGGGGTTATCGGGGTTACGTTAAGAGAGGGAGATGCGCTTATACAGCTTCAGGATGCGCTCTCTAAGGGAATGTATAATACCGGTATTATGGCATCTAAGGCAACGGGGATGCAGGTTATTTCTATGTACTATCCGGTAAATGACAAGAGCGGGAATGCAGTAGGATATGTAGGTGCGGCAATTTATGCGCAAGGGCTTCGCGATACCTTAAACAGTCTGTCGGGAAAGGAAGAGGGAAGTGACTATATGCTGCTTGATGCTGCGGCAGGAACTTATATCTTTTGTGCTGATGATGAGATGATCGGGACGCCTATTGAGGATCAGAATGTATTGCAGATGATTCAGCGTGCAAAGGGGCAGAAGAGAGCCAGGAGGCCTTTGAATTTACGGATGCTGCAAGCGGCAGGAAGAAGATTGCAGTGATGAACTATATGCAGGAGAGAGACTGGGTATTTGTGGTTTTGATGGATCGGGACATTGCTTTTGCACCGGTTCAGAAATTGACGGGGATTCTTGGGATTTTGTGCTTTATTGTTCTTACGGTGATATCTCTGGTAATTTGGATGTGCGTAACATTACTTTCACGTGATATCAGTAAGGAAGCAAAGATTATTCAGGAGCTTGGCAGACTGGATTTAACAGAAAAGCAGAAGCTTGATGTGTACTGTGGCAGAAAAGATGAAGTGGGTATGATTGCAGACGCAACCAAGGAACTGGTGGAAGCAATTTATGACGTGGTTATTGAATTGCAGGAAAAGAGCAGCCAGCTTCAGCAGACGGCTGGCGTGATGAGCAACAGCTCATGTTCTACGGCGGATGCAATTAAGAATGTAGAAACAGCAATATCAGAGATTGCGGTGGGTGCAGGAAGCCAGGCAGAGGAGACAGAAAAGGCATCGGAAAGTGTTATTAATATTGGAAATCAGATAGTTTTGACGAAGGATAAATCCCTCAGCCTGAAAAATGTGGCAGGAAGAATCAATGATTCTAGTATAGAAGCGCTTAATACACTGAAAACACTGGTAGAGATTAATGAGCAGGCAAAGGATGCAATTGAAAAAATTAATAATCAGACGCTTTCTACCAATGAATCTGTATTGAAAATCAGAGACGCAGCACAATTAATTACATCTATTGCAGAGGAGACAAATCTACTTTCCCTGAATGCATCTATTGAAGCAGCAAGGGCAGGTGAGCAGGGAAGAGGGTTTGCTGTGGTTGCAGGACAGATCAAGAAGCTTGCGGAACAGTCTAACAGCTCTGCAAAATACATTGATGACGTAATTGCGCTGCTTTTACGGGAATCTTCAAGTGCTGTCCAGGTTATGAATGATGTAAAACACATAATGGAGGAACAGAGTGAACATTTAGAGATCACTGAAAAATGTTTTAACGGAGTAAATCAGGATGTATCAGTAACTCAGAATGAAATTGGCAATATTAACGCTTCAATCGAGGAAATGGATATGACCAGAATTACAGTAGTGGACGTTGTTCAGAATTTGTCTGCTCTTGCGCAGCAGAATGCGGCGGGAACGGAGGAGTCCCTTGCTTCCACGGAAATGGTTAATATGATGGCTAAGGACGTATCGGAGGTGGCAAAGCAGCTTACAGAGCTTTCCGCTGCTATGGAGCAAAAGATCAGTATTTTCACAGTATAATGTATTAAAGTGCTTTGTTGATTGTTTGACAGTATAATAAAACAAATTTATAATACTTTGTAAAATCTACCTTCTGGTTAGAAAATTTTGCCCCAAAAGGAGTATTTTAGCGTGATTACAGTAAAGGAAATCGCACAGATCTGTCATGTGTCACCAAGCACTGTTTCCAATATTTTGAATGGAAGAGCTAATGTGGGAGAGAAGACCCGGCAGAGAGTTCTTGAGGTAGTGAAGGAAACGGGGTATCAGCCCAATTTTTTTGCACAGAGTATGCGAAAGCAAAGTAACCGAATGATCGGTATTATTGTGGAGGAATTAAATCAGTTCAGCACCAGCCCCATTGTAGCAGCTATTATGGCGGATTGTGAAGATCATGGCTATCGAACGCTTTTGATGAACCTGAGAATGTATGATAAGTGGAACAGTTCGCAGTTTGGGGATGAAGAAAAATTAAGGGAAATCTTAAACCCAAGTATTCAGGAAGCGTTGTCTATTCGGACAGATGGACTGATTTATGTGGCAGGGCATTGCCGCAGGATAGATTGCTTTCCTGACAATTTGCCGATTCCCGGGGTACTTGCCTATGGCCTGTCCAAAAATGAAAAGTATCCTTCCGTTATCATTGATGATGAACGGGGAGGTTATGAGATTACCAGATATCTGACTGGCAAAGGACACAAAAGGATTGGTATAATCTGCGGTGTGGAAAATAATGTTCATACACAGACCCGTTTGGTTGGTTATCAGAAAGCCCTGTATGAGGCTGGCCTTTTATATAATCCACTGTGGGTAAGGTTTGGAGACTGGTGCCGGTTATCGGGATATGAGGAAGCAAAGGTTCTTTTAGATGGTGGAGTTACTGCCATTTTCTGTATGAATGATATTATGGCAGCAGGCGCTTATGATTGTATTCGGGAAAGAGGGCTTGTTGTGGGAAAGGATATCTCAGTGGCCGGATATGATAATCGGGAAATTGCAGATTTTCTTTTTCCACGGCTTACGACCAATGCGATCAGGCTTCATGAGATTGGCAGGATGGCAGCAGAAATTATGATACAGCAGTTGGAAGATAAGCAAAACAGCAGTATGTACTCGGGAGTGATGCGCATTCCCTGCCGGATGATAGAGCGTGAGTCTGTAGGAAGTCCTGAGGAGAATTGAAAATAAAAGCATATTATTTGTTAAAGAAGCAGAGGTGGCATTATGGCAACATTTAGAATTAATTTTTTTTCACAATCCATGCAGAGGAATGTAAGCTTTAACATGATTATTCCCAATGATCCCAGGGAAGCAGAAAATGAGGCAGGCAGTAAGGAGGTAATGAGAACAGGGCTTTTTCTACATGGTTATAAGGGAAGCGCAGAGGATTACTGGGAGTTTGGGGAGCTGGCACAGCAGTATCATTTTGCTATGATTATGCCCAACGGTGAAAATTCCTTTTATTTGGATTCACCCGCTTCCGGTTTTAAATACTGTACCTTTGTGGGAAGGGAATTGATTGAATATGTGAGAAAAACCTTTCATCTGGCACTTACCAGGGAGGAGACCTTTGTGGCAGGGCTTTCCATGGGGGGCTTTGGTGCGCTGCATACAGGGCTTACTTATCCCGAAAACTTCGGAAAGATTGTGGCATTATCTTCGGCGCTGATTATGCATGAGGTTTCAGACATGAGAGAAGGCGGCAGCAATGATGTGGCGAATTATGATTATTATTTCAGGTGCTTTGGAAGGCCGGAGCAGGTACTGGCAAGCGCCAACAATCCGGAAACGCTGATAGAGAGGCTGCAGTCGGACAAGAAGGAACTGCCGGAAATATTTATGGCGTGTGGTACAGAGGATTTTCTTTTGGAGGAAAACCGCAGGTTTCACCGTTTCCTTACAGAGCGTTCAGTGAAGCACTGTTATTTCGAAAGCCCCGGAATTCATGATATGGTTTTCTGGAGAGAGTATTTTAAAAAGTCTGCTAAGTGGATTGCAGAGGAAGCAAGTCATTGAAGAAGCTAAACAGGAAAGAATGTTAAAATAAATCAATTAAATTGATTAAAATCATACCTTGTGTGATGAAAAATACTATGATAAGATTTAGAACATCAAAACTGAATATGACATTGGAATTGACCAATGTAGTCACAAATGCAATGAAAAGGAATAGTAGCTGAAGGTGAGGAAACAGAGAACTGCCGGTAGGTGCAAGGCAGTCAGTAGCTGACAGTGAACTCGCCTTCGAGCAGCTGACCGAAGATCATTAAGATTGCGTAGGCTCAGACGGAGAAGCCCGCCGTAGAATGGGAAAGGCATGATAGTGCCGATGAGTGCATGACACTTGTGTCATGAAATAGAGTGGTACCGCGTAAGAATTTGCGTCTCTATAAACCTGTAGTGGTTGTAGAGGTGCTTTTTTTGTGTGACAGGAAATGAGGAAATGACACAGTGCATGAGAGCGCCTGGACAGAAAGCTGCAGGAAGTATATGAAAACGGAGGAGAAGAAAATGAATGCAGCGAAAAAATATGGAAGGGCATATTTTATGCCGCCGGAGGTAACCTATGATTGGGTGAAAAAGGATATGATCAGCACACCGCCTATCTGGTGCAGTGTGGATTTAAGGGATGGCAACCAGGCGCTTATCGAGCCTATGAGTCTTGAAGAAAAGCTGGAGTTTTTCAAAATGCTGGTGGAAATTGGGTTTAAGGAAATTGAGGTGGGATTTCCGGCGGCTTCCGATACAGAGTATCAGTTTGTGCGGGCTTTAATTGAAAGAAATATGATTCCTGAGGATGTGACCATTCAGGTGCTTACGCAGGCAAGAGACCATATTATACGAAAGACCTTTGAGGCGATAAAAGGTGCACCGGCAGCAGTAGTGCATCTTTACAATTCTACATCTGTGGCGCAGCGTGAGCAGGTATTTCGAAAGTCCAAAGAGGAGATAAAGCAGCTGGCAGTGGACGGTGCAAGGCTCTTAAGGGAGATTGCAGAGGAAACAGAGGGAAACTTTACCTTTGAATACAGTCCTGAAAGCTTTCCGGGAACTGAGGTTGATTATGCAGTAGATGTCTGCAATGCGGTGCTTGATGTGTGGCAGCCGGATAAAGAGCATAAGGCCATCATCAATATCCCTACTACGGTTCAGATCGCTATGCCGCACGTGTTTGCCTGTCAGGTAGAATATATTCATAAGCACTTAAAGTACAGGGATGCGGTGGTGTTAAGCGTTCATCCTCATAATGACAGAGGCTGCGGCATAAGCGATGCGGAATTTGGCGTGCTGGCAGGGGCAGACCGTGTAGAGGGAACCTTATTTGGAAACGGGGAAAGAACGGGAAATGTGGATATTGTAACGCTGGCAATGAATATGGTGTGTCATGGTGTGGATCCGGGACTTGATTTTTCTCATATCAACAGGATCCGGGAAACCTATGAGCTTCTCACAGGCATGCGGGTGTATGAGCGGGCGCCATATGCAGGAGATTTGGTATTTACCGCTTTTTCCGGTTCTCATCAGGATGCTATCTCCAAGGGAATGGCATGGTGGAAGGAAGGAAAGAGCGGCGGACGCTGGGATGTTCCTTATCTTCCTATTGACCCGCAGGATCTGGGAAGGGAATATGAGTCTGATGTGATCCGAATTAACAGTCAGTCCGGTAAGGGAGGAATTGCCTTTGTTTTAAAACAAAATTTTGGCATGGCGCTGCCGGACCGTATGAAGGAAGAGGTAAGCTATCTGATGAAGGGAATTTCCGACCAGAGGCATAAGGAGCTTGCACCGGAGGATATTTATCGTATTTTTGAGGATCATTATATTAACCAGAGAGAGAGCTTTGATATCCCTGAATGTCATTTTAAACAAGTAGAAAACGGCATTGAGGCCAAGGTAAGTATTGAGCAGAATAAGGCAAGGCGGGAGCTTACAGCGTCAGGAAACGGACGCCTTGATGCAGTCAGCAATGCTTTAAAATTGTATTTTGGTATCAGTTATGAGCTTTCGGTGTATGAAGAGCATGCTGTTTCCAGAGGCTCTTCCTCAAAAGCAGCCGCTTATGTGGGAATTATGTGCAACGGAAAGATGTACTGGGGTGCAGGTGTTGATGAAGACATCATTAAAAGCTCTGTTGCGGCACTGGTATCTGCGGGAAATAAGCTGGTTTGCAATGAAAATATTACAGAAAGCCAAGATGAAAGAATGGTGGATATTATGTGTTATATACAGAACCATTACAAGGATGTGACCCTGGAGGAGCTGGCAGAAAATTTCCACCTTTCTGCGCCTTATCTTTCCAAGTATATTAAGGAGCACACCGGTATCACCTTTCAGGAGACCGTAAAAAAAGCAAGAATGAAAAAGGCACGGGCAATGCTGAAGGAAAGCAACCAAACAGTGGAAAGTATTGCTGCCGCTGTAGGATATGAAACGGTAGAGCATTTCAACAGACTATTTAAAAAGGCCTATGGAGTGACTCCGGTTCAATTCCGCAGGAATACAGCTGCAGAGAACCGCATTGCTGCCGGCAGACAGCAGGAATAGAAAGTTTCAGAATAGAAAGTTTCAGTTGAAATACAGGCTCTTTTTTAGTAAAATAAACTTGTTGAAAAATTCAGTGGAAGCTTAAAGGAGAAATGACAATGGAATTTATGTTATTGGCAGGCGGTTTGGTGATTATACTTATAGCAGTTGTCGTAGCTGTGGTATCTTCTGTGGTTTCCGCTGTGGCGGCTGAACAGGATGATGAGGACAGTAATGTATAAATAATATGCTGCCTCCGCATAATATGTGTGGAGGTGCAGATCATGATGGATTATTTTCAATCAGGGACTCTTCCCTTGGGCTTGTCTATGGCGCTTGCCATGAATGAGCAGGCTAAGGCCGGATTTGAAGGCTTGAGCGAGACGGAAAAGGAGCATTTTATATTAAAATGTAAGGATGCCAAAACAAAGGAGGAGATGGATCGTATTGTTTCATCCATTTCTCCGGCGGAAGAGGTAACGAACTTGTTTCGTCAGCCTGACATCAAATGATGAAAGATTTTATTATAGGGAGGAGCCTATAACGAGTCAAAGGTATAAAGTTCTGGCATATCGAGAAAAAATCAAGTATAATTAAGTACGGGCGAATGCCCGTACTTTTTATGTGATAGAAAAGTGCTTGAAAAGTAGTTGGACAGGTAATTGGGCATACGAGGAGTTTTAATGGAGAAAAAAGGGTGTTTGGAGATCGCTTCTATATCCCGAAGCCTGCTGGCGCTTATTGTGGCGTCGGCGGTATTTGCATCAGGAGCCGTACTGGGCAATGGAGAACTGGGAAATCCCAGAAGCAGCTACGGACTTGGAAGCGCAAAATATTTGAAGGGAAGCAATCTGCTTTATAGTCTTTTTGTGGATACGCCTGCAAGTAACTGGAATTTAAACGAGATGGAGCAGACGCTTACGACGCTTAATTCTGCCGCTATTTATATAGAAGAAACAGCAAAAGAATATCATGCGGAGACGGAACTGGTTTGCGATTGGCAGATGTACAGTGATTTGACCGAAAGAGTCAAAGTGGACTTTGAGATTATGGATGATGAGGACTTCGAAGACAGGCTGGATCAGGAGATTGCGCTCTGGGTGGAAGAGTTGGTGGATTATGAATACCTGATGGAGAAGTATGAGGCTGAAGGGATAGCACTTTTAGTATTTGTCAACAATCCGGGAACCTCCTATGCTATTGTTTATGATGGTGAGGATAATCCCAGGGAAAGCATCGTCTTGTTTGGAAATGAGACACCGGCCACCTATGCGCATGAGATCCTGCACGTGTTCGGGGCCCATGATCTTTATCGGGACGGGGAATATACCGTGGAAGCTGCAGAGTACATTAAATCAGCATATCCACTGGAGATTATGAGGACTGTCACAGATGAAAACGGCAGGACATATAATGACAGGATAGTAAATAATATATCTCCGATCACGGCATATCATCTTGGATGGATTGATGATACAGAGGAAATTCATTTGTTCCCGGAACTTAAGAGAAAAGGAGTTTAGTATATCATGAAAGTAACAGAAATTTTTGAAGCAAAGAAAAAAGCAGGAAAGCCGGTATTATCCTTTGAAATCTTTCCGCCTAAGAAGGAGGAAGCGTTAAAAAATATTGACGCAACACTGGAGAGATTGTGTGATCTTCATCCTGATTTTATCAGTGTGACCTTTGGAGCAGGCGGAAGTGCAGTGGATAATCAGACCGTAGAACTGGCTAAGAAAATTAAAAATAAGTATCAAGTAGAGCCTATTGTGCATCTTACCTGCCTCCATTATGGAAAGAAAGAGATCGGAGATATCTTAAATCAGCTTAAAGATAATGGAATTGATAATGTTCTGGCGCTGAGGGGAGATGTGAACCCCAATGTGCCTATGAAGCATGATTTTAAATATGCCAATGAACTGGTGGAATACATCAGGCAGTGCGGCAGCTTTCATATAAGCGGAGCATGTTATCCGGAAACTCATTTGGAGGCTCCGGATGCGGTTACCGATATTCATAATTTGAAGAAAAAGGTGGATGCGGGAGTGACGCATCTGGTTTCCCAGCTGTTTTTTGATAATGAGGTATTCTACCGCTTCTATGAAAAAACCAGAATTGCAGGTATTGATGTGCCTGTTGAAGCCGGGATTATGCCGGTAACCAATCGTGCACAGATCGAAAGAATGGTGAATATCTGCGGAGCAACTCTTCCTGTGAAGTTTGAGAGAATTCTTCACAAATATGATAATAATAAAGAAGCATTGTTTGATGCAGGAATGGCTTATGCCATCAATCAGATAGTGGATTTGATTGCCAATGATGTGGATGGAATTCATATTTTTACCATGAACAATCCTACAGTGGCAGGCAGGATCTGCGATGGCATCAGGAATTTGATTTAGGAAAAGCGGAAAATACTTTATAATAGCAAAATAAGAGGAACTATGAAAAAGAAAGCACTACTTACCGGCGCTTCCAGAGGAATTGGAGCAGCCACAGCCATAATGCTGGCAAAAGAGGGATATGATCTGTTTTTGGTCTGTAAGTCTTCCGAGAATAAGCTAAAGGAACTAAAGAAAGAGCTGGAGGCTGCCTATGGGGTGTCCTGTGAGGTGATGCTCTGCGATGTATCGGATTACAGACAGGTGGAGATAATGGTAAAGCAGGCAGGAGAAGTTCATGTTCTGGTCAATAATGCCGCAATTTCTTATATAGGGCTTATGACAGATATGTCATATGAGCAGTGGCATCAGCTTATAGATACTAATTTAAGTGCCCTGTTTTATCTTTGCAGGCTGATAGTCCCGCAAATGGTTAGCCGAAAGGACGGAAGGATTATCAATGTGTCTTCTGTCTGGGGGCAGGCGGGAGCATCCATGGAGGTGGCATACAGCGCTTCAAAGGGAGGCGTGAACAGCTTTACCAGAGCACTTGCCAAGGAATTGGCGCCCAGCAATATACAGGTGAACGGGGTGGCATTCGGCGTGATTGATACTGACATGAATGTCGGATTTTCAAAAGAGGAGATGGAGTCACTTCGGGAAGAAATTCCGGCTGACCGATTGGGAAACGCAGAGGAAGCAGCTCAGATGATTAAGCAGATTTTGAATGCACCGTCTTATTTTACCGGACAGATTGTTACCATGGATGGCGGCTGGATATAAGTATGGAAGCAGATTAGTCGTAATGTATTAGGATTTCGAGGAAAAGGAGAAGCGAAAGGGAATGGAATTATATGATGTGATAATTGTGGGCGCAGGTCCTGCAGGTCTGTCTGCGTCTATTTATGCAAAGCGGGCAGGCCTTAAAGCGCTTACATTGGAAAAGAACCCCATGAGCGGCGGACAGGTGCTTAATACCTATGAAGTAGATAATTATCCGGGGCTTCCCGGCATTAACGGATTTGATCTGGGAATGAAATTCCGCGAGCATGCGGATAAGCTTGGATGTGAATTTCGTGAGGCAGATGTTATTTCGATAAGACGCCTTGGGGACGGGGAGGCTGCGGAGCTTCAGGCTGCTTCCATGGGTAACCAAAAGACACATGGTCAAAAAGGGTATTGTCTTTTGACGGACCAGGGGGAGCTTTGGACCAAAACGATTGTGGCAGCATCGGGAGCTACCCATGCCAAGTTGAATGTGCCCGGTGAGGAGGAGCTTACAGGAATGGGCGTATCCTACTGTGCTACCTGTGACGGAGCCTTTTTCCGGGGTAAAACAGCTGCGGTTGTGGGCGGCGGTGATGTTGCAGTGGAGGATGCTATTTTTCTTGCAAGAGGCTGCAGCAAGGTGTATCTGATTCATAGAAGGGATGAACTGCGTGCTGCGGCGGTGCTTAAGAAGGAGGTTATGTCGCTGCCCAATGTGGAAATTATTTGGGATACTGTAGTGGAGCGGATAGAAGGGGAAGAGCAGGTAGAGTCTCTTTCTATTAAAAATGTAAAGACCGGAAAAGAAGAGAAGCTTTCTGTTCAGGGAGTTTTTGTGGCAGTGGGAATCATTCCCCAAAAAGAGGTTTTTGAAAAGATCGTCCAATGTGACGAGAGGGGATACCTGATTGCAGGAGAGGATTGTGCCACCACAGCACCGGGAATTTTTGCGGCAGGTGATGTGCGGGGAAAGAAACTCCGGCAGATTGTAACGGCAGTAGCGGATGGCGCTAATGCAATAACCTCCATATTGGACTATCTGGTAAACCAGTAGCAGTTCAGCCTTCCCGTGCCGCCTCGGATAGGCAACTGCTTCTTTGATAAACGCTTAGGACAGTCTTTCGTAAGATTTAAGAGAAACAGACCGCACAATAATACTGC
>JAUNGK010000068.1 GCA_030524555.1 Bacillota bacterium
CTGCATCTTTGCAAAACCTGGCCTGCTTCAATGATCTCTTTGTATAGCCCTGTTATTTAATCCAGCATTTTCACAATTTCATAAAATTCCTCTTTGTACTCATCATCAAGGTCAATACTCTTTAAGGCTGACCTGACATGCTTTAAGGATGCATCGCCTGCATAGCTGCTGTCCGATGCCAGAAGTCCAAGCTCTGCCACTGCCGCAGCAAATACAAAATCATCCCCCGGATGCTCCGTATAGTTTTCATAGCTTACCGGATATTGCAGAAGACTGCTTTCATCCTCCGCAGGCTTTTTGTAACGGATACTTAAGGTCAGCCACTCCTCCTCGTAAGCCCTGCCGCTTCCTCCTGCGTCCTTTAATTCTTCTTTATAGTTCTTGCTATACTTTAAATCTTCAATCTCGTCCTCCGCCATGCCGGTAAGCGGCTCCTTCAAAATAATTTCATAAAGCACTGTCACGCTGTGCCCGGCACCTATTTCCCCGGCATCCTTGGTATCATCATTGAAGTCCTCACGGTTCAGCAGCCTGTTCTCATAACCAATCAGACGGTAATTTGAAACCACCGCAGGATTAAATTCCACCTGCAGCTTCACGTCCTTACAAATAGTTAGAAGTGTGGCTGTCATTTCCTCTTCCAGCACCTTCTTTGCTTCCCGCATACTGTCTATGTATGCATAGTTTCCATTGCCCTTGTCGGCCAGCGTTTCCATTTTATTGTCCTTTATGTTGCCCGTTCCAAAGCCAAGCACCGACAGGAAAATACCGGACTCCTTCTTCTCCGTAATCAAATCCTCCAGCTCCTGCTCTGTGGTAAGCCCTATGTTAAGATCCCCGTCTGTTGCCAGAATGATACGGTTATTTCCACCCTTAATAAAATTTTCTTCTGCGATCTCGTAGGCAGTCTCAATACCTGCACTTCCGTGAGTGCCGCCGGATGCTTCCAGACTGTTTAATGCAGACTTGATTTTTCTGGTTTTATCACCGCTTACGCCTCTAAGCACCACCTCGGACGAGCCTGCATAGGTGACGATGGAAACCCTGTCATTCTCTGTTAGGTTCTCGGTAAGCAAACCAAAGGCCTCCTGCAGCAGGGGAAGCTTATCGTCATCCCCCATGGAACCGGATACATCCAGAAGAAATACCAGGTTAGAAGGCGGTGCCTGCTCATAATCCATTTTCTCCGTGGCCAGTCCAAGCATCAAAAGGCTTGCTTCGTCATTCCATGGGCATTCACCGATCCATGCGTTGACCCCGAAGGGCTCCCCATTCTCGGGTCCCTGATAATCGTAGCTGAAATAATTCAGCATTTCTTCAATTCGCACGGAACCTTCCGGAAGAGTATCCAGTGAATATCCGTCATTAATAAGCCTGCGAAAATTGCTGTAGGACGCCGTATCCACATCTGCGGAAAAAGTGGAAAGCGGCTCTGCAAGCACGGAACTGAACCCTTTCTCCTGCCACTTGCTATATTCCTCGGTATTATCGGAAGTAAAAGGATAGTCGTAGCAGGACTGTGCGTAACTTCCCTCCTGCGCAGAATTCTCTTCTCCACCATCATTCCCCTTGGTATCTCCATTTTCATCAAAATACCATGTATCTTCACCCTCTGCCGGATATTCCTCCGTCATATAGGATCCCTCTGCTGCTTCTTCGTCTGCAATGTACGCTTCGTCCGCAGCTGCCATATCCGCTGTCTCATAATTTCCCGTATCTTTTTCCTCTGATGAGGGTGCCTTGGTTGTATCAGACATGCTTTTTCCGCATCCCGAAAGGCAGCCCGCCATAAGTACTGCTATCACCAGAAGCGCTATGACCCTTTTTCCTATCCTTATTGGTGTTTTCATTTTCCTTTGTGTAATTTTTTTCATAAGAAAGCTCCTTACTCATATCTTTATCAGGTTAATAAAGATACGGGCAGGGAGCCGGTAATTTATGGATAATTACAAAATTTTTTAATTTTTATCTTTGTTGATTTTCATGGTAAGCCCAATCCGCTTTTTCGCCAGGTCTACAGTCATTACCTGAACGTCCACAATATCACCTACACTGACAGCTTCAAGAGGATGCTTGATGAAGCGGTCTGTGATCTGGGAAATATGTACCAGTCCGTCCTGATGCACGCCGATATCCACAAACACGCCAAAATCAATTACATTACGAACAGTTCCCTTTAAAATCATGCCCGGCTTTAAGTCCTTCATATCAAGTACGTCGCTGCGCAGTATAGGTGCAGGCATGCTTTCTCTGGGATCACGGGAGGGTTTTTCAAGCTCTTTTAAAATATCAGTTAAAGTAATCTCTCCGATGCCAAGCTCCTTAGCCATCAGCTTTTTGTCTCTGATCTTCTTTTCCAGACTGCTTACCGCCTTAACTTCATCTGCTGCCCTGCCTGTCTGTGATACAGATTTACCTGCCTTGTTTCCGGCTTCCTCGTCATAAGCCATGGTCATACCGCCCATAGCTGCCGCCAGGGCCTTGCCCATAGCAGTGTTAGTATTACGAATAACCACCTTCTGCTGTTTGGGCTTATTTTGCTTATTGACTGCGTTGGTCGTTTCCTTTCCGGAAGCAGATTTATTAGCCGCCGCCTCCTTCTGAGCCTTGCGCACGTCCTCCATGGTAAGCCCCATCTTATCCAAAAGCTTTAAAGCAGCCTCATAGGATTCAGGATGCACACTGGTGGCATCCAAAGGATTATCCCCGTCAAGAATACGCAGAAATCCGGCACATTGCTCATAGGCCTTCGGCCCAAGCTTTGGAACCTTTAAAAGCTGCGCTCTGCTCTTAAAACGCCCGTTTTGTTCCCGGTAATCCACAATATTCTTTGCAATGGTCTTGGAAATACCGGAAATATACTCCAGCAGGGAGGCGGATGCAGTATTCAGATCCACACCTACCTTATTTACACAATCCTCAACAACTCCTTCAAGAGCCTCACCAAGCTTTTTCTGGTTCATATCATGCTGATACTGTCCTACACCAATAGACTTGGGATCGATCTTAACCAGCTCTGCCAGTGGATCCTGCAGTCTTCTGGCAATGGAAGCTGCACTTCTTTGTCCCACATCAAAGTTAGGAAATTCCTCCGTAGCAAGCTTGCTTGCAGAATAAACGGAAGCTCCTGCCTCGTTGACAATAACATACTGAACCGGTGTATCCAGTTCCTTAATCAACTCCACGATCACCTGCTCGGACTCTCTCGATGCAGTACCGTTACCTACACTGATTAAAGAAACACCGTATTTCTTAATCAGACTCTTTAACTCAGCCTTGGCCTGTTCAACCTTATTCTGAGGGGCAGTGGGATAAATCACCCTGGTATCCAGTACCTTTCCCGTAGCATCCACAACCGCCAGCTTACAGCCGGTACGAAAAGCAGGATCCCAGCCCAAAACTACCTTTCCCGCAATAGGGGGCTGCATTAAAAGCTGCTCCAAATTCTTGCCAAAAACGGATATGGCGCCGTCCTCCGCCTTTTCCGTAAGCTCGTTTCTGATCTCGCGCTCAATGGCAGGAGCAATCAATCTGTCGTATGCGTCTTTGACTATATCGGTCAGTATTGGTGTCGTATATTCATTGGGGGCAGTAATCACCTTTTTGGCAAGGTATTGAAGGATTCTCTCTTCCGGTGCCTCCACCTTTACCACAAGAAACTTCTCGCTTTCACCACGATTCAGTGCCAGCACGCGGTGTCCCGCCGTTTTGGATAAGGGCTCTTCATAGGCATAATACATTTCATAAACGCTTTCCGCCTTTTCATCCCTGGCTGTACTGGTAAGTTTGCCTTCCTCCATGGTAATTTTGCGGATATACATTCGGTAATCCGCCTCATCAGAGATCATCTCTGCAATAATATCCATAGCACCCTGCAGGGCTTCCTTTGCATCCTTTACTTCCTTTTCTTCATTAATGTATTTGACAGCCTCATTCTCCACAGGCTCTGCTGCATCCTGCTTCAAAATATATTCCGCAAGGCCCTCCAGTCCCTTTTCCTTAGCCACGCTGGCTCTGGTTTTTCTTTTGGGTCTGTAGGGTCTGTAAAGATCCTCCACCACTACAAGAGTTTGCGCTGCAAGAATTTTCTCCCTAAGTTCATCAGTCAGCTTACCCTGCTCCTGTATGCTGCCGATAACCTGTTCCTTCTTTTCCTCCAGATTGCGCAGGTAATTTAATCTTTCATATAAATTCCGGAGCTGTTCATCATTTAAGGAGCCTGTAGCCTCCTTACGATAACGGGAAATAAAGGGGATGGTATTTCCCTCATCAATCAACTTGACCGCAGCTTCCACCTGCCATTTTTCCACTTTCAGCTCTTCTTTTAATTTCAATATAATATCCATATTTCCTCTCATTCCGCCGCAGCTGCAGCTCTGTACACTTAATCTATATTATAGTGGATAGGCAGTCTCTTTTTCAAGAAAGATTTGTATTATCAGGCAGAAAGTGTTAAGATAATCTTACATATAACACAGAATAATTTGGGAAAGTGATTTTTATGGATTATAATAACAGTTACAATTATAAACAACAGCAGATTTCCCGTAATCCCGGCATAGCTATGGCAACGATTTCCATGATCTTCGGTCTTGGCAGCATCATCACCGTTTTTACGGTTTATCTCCCGCTGATCTTAGGAAGCCTTTCCATCCTGTTTGCCATATTGTCTAAGGGCTATGGCCGGAAGCTTCTTACCGGAGCTAAGATAGGAATTGGCACTGCTATAGGCGGCATGGCACTGGTATTTACCATTACCTTCAGCCTTGTAGGACTTATTCTCGGAAGCAGCCGGGAAGCAATGCTGGATTTCGGGCAGCAAATGGATCAGCAGTTTGAGGATCAGACAGGCGTTTCTCCTGAAGATATTCTGGGAGAATCCTATGAGGATATCATGAAGCAATATGCGGATTTAATGGGTAAGTAACGCCACGACAGAAATGAGGTTCGCTTATGAGTAATATAATTGCAGGTAACTATAATTACATAACCCCCTATTCCGGTGCTTATGCTGCCGGAAGCGGTATGTCCATGCCCGCCTCCGTATGCTCCGAAGCAGAAAAGCCGGTTTTAAATCCAGGACAGTCCACAGCAGTTTCTCCCGGGCGCAAATCATCGCCCGCCGAATGCGAAACCTGCAAAAACCGCAAGTATCAGGACGGTTCCGACGAGATGGTATCCTTTAAGTCGGCGGCTCATATTTCTCCGGAGGCTTCTGCTTCCAGAGTCAGGGCTCATGAGCAGGAGCATGTCAGCAATGCCTTCACCAAAGCAGCCAAAGGCGGCGGCAAGGTACTTGCCGCAACCGTTACTCTGCAGACCGCTATATGCCCTGAATGTGGGCGAAGCTACGTATCAGGCGGAACTACCGCTACCAGGATCCAATATCCGAACGAAAATAATCCCTACATGCAGAACCGCAAAGCTCAGGATGCCGCTTCTCTTATTGGAAGAAATCTTGATTTGGCTGTATAAATACCCTTTAGGAGCTATTAAATATGAACGAATTTTTATCCTCCGCCAGCTTAAAAAATCTGGCCAAAGGTCAATTACTTGGAAAGTACGGCACTGTAATAGGTATCTTCCTACTCCATTTGCTATGCACCTTTCCGCTTAGCGCAATAATCTCTCCTCTGTCAGAGGTTTATTTAACGCTTTATTTTCCGCTTTTATTTCTGATTGATATTTTTTTCGGCTTTTTCATTGCCGGTGAAGCGCTTGTTTATTTGAAGCTTGCCTGTGGTCAGAGACCCTCTGTCAGTGATTTATTCTATTACTTTCATGGGCCCTATGCGCAGAAAGGCAGCAAGGTCGTCCGCACGCAGATTATTCTGTCAGCAGTTTCTGTTGTTTGTACTATGCCCTACACCTATGTCGGCAGAGTAATGCTGGAATCTGTCAATATTTCTGATTTATATGCCAACGAGCTTCCTTTTTCACCTGCATTATTTTTGCTTTATTCGATTTTACTGGTTGCTGGCTGCGCCATCAATGTATTTGTGCAGCTCCTGCTGTCCCAAATTTATTATTTGATGCTGGACTTCCCGGAATATACTGCCCTGCAGCTGATTAAAACGGTAGCTCCAAAGCTGATTAAGGGACACAAAGCAAGACTGTTCTATATCCAGATAAGCTTTATTCCCTTAATGATTTTGTGTGTATTTTCCTTCGGTATCGGCTTTTTATGGCTGTACCCCTATATGCAGGCAACCTACGCAAATTTCTATCTCGATCTGGTCAAAAAGAAAGGTACAGCCGCAGCTTTTTAGGAGAAGTAAAAAGTTGAGCCATCAGTTTCCTGATGGCTCTTTTGTATTAATCCACTTTAAATAAGCATTGATGAACGGATCCAAATCTCCATCCATAACCGCATCTACATTTCCTGTCTCTGCGTTTGTTCTGTGATCCTTTACCATAGTATAGGGCTGCATGACATAGGATCGAATCTGATTACCCCAGCCGATCTCCTTCACCTCACCGCGAATATCGGAAAGTTTCTCCGCATTCGCCTCCTTCTTCAGCATATACAGCTTCGCTTTCAGCATCTGCATAGCCTTGTCCTTGTTTTGAAACTGGGAACGCTCATTTTGGCACTGCACTACAATTCCGGTAGGCAGGTGCGTAATTCTGATTGCCGAGGAGGTCTTGTTGATGTGCTGTCCACCGGCGCCGCTGCTTCGGTAGGTATCAATTCGAAGCTCATCCTCGTTAATCTCAACATCCACGTCCTCTTCAATATCGGGCATAACATCCAGTGAAACAAATGAGGTCTGACGTTTCCCCTGTGCATTAAAAGGAGAAATACGTACCAGTCTGTGTACACCCTTTTCGGACTTTAAGTATCCGTAAGCATTGGTTCCGTTGACCTGGAAGGTCACTGATTTGATACCTGCCTCGTCTCCATCAAGATAATCAAGCACCTCCACAGAAAAGCCTTTGCGCTCTGCCCATCTGGTATACATTCGATACAGCATAGCGCACCAGTCGCAGCTTTCCGTTCCTCCTGCTCCCGCATTCAGCTTTAAAATCGCATTGTCGGCGTCATATTCCTCCGACAAAAGGGTGCTGATTCGGATTTCCTCGTAGGTTTCAATAAACTCGTCAAGCTCTTTACGGATATCCGCCACAAGCTGGGCATCCTCTTCCTCGTAGCCCATCTCAATCAGGGTCTCAATATCCTCATACTGGGCTTCCAATCCTTCTATGGTATCTACGATATCCTTTAAATTTTTCAGTTCCTTCATCTTCTGATTAGAGCGGTCCGGATCGTCCCAAAAACCGGGCGCCTCCATTTCTCTTTCCAGTTCTTCAATCTTCTTCGACTTATCTGCTAAGTCAAAGTGAATCCCTCACTTCCGCTAAAGGGCTTTTGTAGGTCAAAAGCTCAGATTTCATCTGATCTAATTCTACCACCTTGCGTCACCTCTTTCTTTATGTGTTCTTATTTGCGTCCGCAGCACTGCTTATACTTCTTTCCGCTGCCGCAAGGACAGGGATCATTAGGGTATATCTTAGCTGTCTCTCTCTTCACAGGCGCCTTAACTGCCGAATCATCCTTATTGGTGCCTGTCACCTTGGCAACCTGCTCTCTTTCCACTTTCTGCTCTACTCTTACGTGGAACAGAAGTCTGACTGTCTCTTCTCTGATATTCTGAGTCATTTCATCGAACATTTCATAGCCGCTGAGCTTATATTCAACAAGCGGATCCCTTTGTCCATATGCCTGCAGACCCACACCCTGACGAAGCTGCTCCATATCGTCAATGTGATCCATCCACTTTCTGTCAATGATTTTTAACAGAATAACACGCTCCAGCTCACGAATTGCCTCCGGCTCCGGAAATTCTGCTTCCTTTGCCTCATAGAGCTTAACAGCCTCTTCCTTTAGCTGCTGCTTTAAGGCGTTTTTCTTCGGTGTATTGATACGTCCTCTGTTAATCGGCTTAAGCGGAATAGTGGGCAAAAGCAGCGTGTTTAATTCCTCCAGATTCCACTCATCATAATCCGTATCGTCTCCGATAACAATATCTACAGCATTTTCCGTAATATCGGTAATCATCTTGTAGATTACGTCCCTCATGCTCTCTCCATTAAGAACCCGGCGTCTCTCCTCATAAATGATCTCTCTTTGCTCATTCATAACCTGATCGTATTCAAGCAGGTTCTTTCTGATTCCAAAGTTGTTATTTTCAATCTTCTTTTGCGCTGATTCAATGGCATTGGTAAGAGCCTTATGCTCAATCTCCTGCCCTTCAGGCACGCCAAGAGCGTTAAACATGCCAATCAAACGCTCAGACCCGAATAAACGCATCAAATCATCCTCAAGGGAAATATAGAACTTCGATTCACCGGGATCTCCCTGTCGCCCGGAACGTCCACGAAGCTGATTATCAATACGTCTGGACTCATGGCGCTCCGTTCCGATGATCTTAAGACCTCCCGCCGCCCGGGCATCCTCATCCAGCTTGATATCCGTACCACGTCCTGCCATATTAGTTGCAATAGTTACAGCGCCGTGAATACCTGCATCTGCAACGATTTCCGCTTCCAGCTCATGAAACTTGGCATTTAACACCTTATGCTGAATTCCCTGTCTGGTAAGCATTTTGCTCAATTCCTCTGATGCTTCGATGGTAATCGTACCTACCAGCACGGGCTGTCCCTTTTCGTGAGCTTCCTTTACAGCTTCCACAATGGCATTTAACTTCTCTTTTCTGGTCTTGTATACTGCATCATGTAAATCTTTTCTGGCTACCGGTCTGTTGGTAGGTATCTCTATAACATCCATTCCGTAAATATCACGGAACTCCTTTTCTTCCGTAAGAGCAGTACCTGTCATACCTGCCTTTTTCTCAAATTTATTAAAGAAATTCTGGAAGGTGATGGTAGCTAAGGTCTTGCTTTCCCTTTTAACCTTCACATGCTCTTTAGCCTCAATTGCCTGATGAAGGCCGTCGGAATAACGCCGTCCCGGCATAATACGTCCCGTAAATTCATCTACAATCAGTACCTGGTCATCCTTAACCACATAATCCTGATCCCTGAACATCAGATTGTTGGCACGCAAAGCCAATATGATATTATGCTGTATCTCAATATTCTCGGGATCCGCCAGATTTTCTATCTGGAAAAACTTCTCTACCTTATCCACGCCCTGGGCAGTAAGATTAACTACCTTGTCCTTCTCATTGACAATAAAGTCTCCTGTCTCCTCACGCTCTACGCCCATGATGGCGTCCATCTTGGATAAATCCGCCATATCCTCGCCACGCTTCATCTGCTTGGCAAGAATATCACAAACCTCATAAAGCTTGGTGGACTTTCCGCTTTGACCTGAAATGATAAGAGGCGTTCTTGCCTCGTCAATCAAAACAGAGTCGACCTCATCAATAATAGCATAATGAAGATCACGAAGTACCAGCTGTGCCTTGTATATAACCATATTATCACGAAGATAATCAAACCCCAGTTCATTGTTAGTGACATAAGTAATGTCACATCCATAAGCTTCCCGGCGCTCTTCAGGCTTCATGCTGTTTAATACCACACCTACGGTAAGTCCCAAAAACTTATGCACCTCGCCCATCCACTCGGCATCACGCTTTGCAAGATAATCATTAACCGTTACGATATGGACACCCTTTCCTTCCAATGCATTTAAATATGCAGGAAGCGTGGATACCAGTGTCTTTCCTTCACCGGTTTTCATTTCTGCAATACGTCCCTGATGAAGAATAATACCTCCAATCAACTGAACACGATAATGTTCCATATTCAGAACACGTCTGGCAGCCTCCCTCACAACTGCAAAGGCTTCCGGAAGCAGATCATCAAGAGTCTCTCCCTCCGACAGGCGCTTTTTAAATTCTTCCGTCTTTCCTTTCAGCTCCGCATCAGAAAGAGCCTGCATAGAAGGACGCAGCTCCTCGATTGCCTGCACCATTCCCTCTATTCGCTTTAACTCTCTTTCACTATGTGTGCCAAATACCTTTTGGACTAAATTCATTCTTCTACCATGCCTTTCCCGTAGAAGCTTTAAAAAGCATCACTACGTCAAAAAACTGCAAATCTTATTGTACCAGATTTGCAGTTTTTATTCAACTGTCCAAATATTATCATTTTGTTAAATGTATCAGTACCGTATCCGAAACGGAACCTAATAGCTAAGATGCATTAGATCTCATTTCCGGGAAATTGCGGAATTCCGGCAAAGCCTTTGGCAAGATCTTCATCCGAAGGAATGTAATCCGACATCTCTCCATTGTTAAAGCGCTCGTAAGCCACCATATCGAAATATCCTGTTCCGGTAAGACCAAAGAGAATTGTCTTTTCTTCTCCTGTTTCCTTGCATTTCAATGCCTCGTCAATAGCTACCCTGATTGCATGTGAGCTTTCCGGAGCGGGAAGAATGCCTTCCACTCTTGCAAACTCTTCTGCCGCCTTAAATACAGCAGTCTGCTCTACGCTGGTTGCTTCCATATATCCGTCATGATACAACTGGGAAAGAATAGAACTCATACCATGATATCGCAGGCCTCCTGCATGATTGGGCGCAGGAATAAAGCCGCTTCCTAAAGTATACATCTTTGCAAGAGGACATACCTTTCCGGTATCGCAGAAATCATATACAAACTTTCCCCTTGTAAGGCTGGGGCAGGACGCAGGCTCCACAGCTATAAATTTATAGTCTGCCTCTCCTCTTAATTTTTCTCCCATGAAAGGCGAAATAAGACCACCTAAATTTGATCCGCCGCCGGCACAGCCGATGATGATATCCGGCTTCACTCCGTATTTATCCATGGCTGCCTTGGCTTCCAGTCCGATAACAGACTGATGAAGAAGCACCTGATTAAGTACAGATCCCAGCACATAACGATAACCCTCCTGAGTCACTGCTGCTTCCACCGCTTCAGAGATAGCACATCCCAAACTTCCCGTAGTTCCGGGGAACTCTTCCAATATCTTACGACCCACCTCAGTAGTGTTAGAGGGTGAAGGTGTTACATTTGCACCATAGGTTCTCATTACTTCTCTTCTGAAAGGCTTCTGTTCATAGGAACACTTCACCATGTATACCTGACAATCCAAATCAAGATATGCACATGCCATGGAAAGAGCCGTCCCCCACTGCCCTGCACCGGTTTCTGTAGTTACGCCCTTAAGCCCCTGTTTCTTTGCATAATAGGCCTGTGCAATTGCAGAATTCAGCTTATGGCTTCCGCTGGTATTGTTTCCTTCAAATTTGTAATAAATCTTGGCCGGTGTTTGCAGCTTTTCCTCCAGACAATATGCTCTCACCAAAGGTGAAGGTCTGTACATTTTGTAGAAGTTTCTAATCTCCTCGGGAATTTCAATATATGCTGTAGTATCATCCAGCTCCTGTCGGCACAGTTCCTCACAAAAGATTCCTTTTAACTCGTCAAAAGTGATGGGCTGTAAAGTACCGGGATTTAAAAGCGGTGCCGGTTTGTTCTTCATATCAGCCCGCACATTATACCAGCTTGTAGGCATCTCATTTTCTTCCAGATAAATCTTGTAGGGAATCTTCTTAGTTTCGCTCATTGTTTCCTCCATTCTGCGCAGTTGGCGCTGTCAATTATTTAATAGTATGGATTGCTTTGCTGTTCGCCCCTCGGCATTCGCCATCTCACAGCTTTGCTGTTCGTTGCTGCGGCATTCGCCAGATGAGAGTTAACACTCTCATCCTCGAGTAAGGAACTGCAATCCGGCAAGCAAGCTTGCCGCTTGCCATTCCTTACTCGGGCGAGACTGTTTCAGTCTCGCCTGGCTCATTGCTCGCACAAAAAAACTCCTGTCCCATATTGCTGGGACAAGAGTATTATCTCCTGCGGTGCCACCCGGCTTGATGCATATACGCATCCGCTTATCGCATACTATCATATGCTCGGTTTGGTAACGAAGTATCCTCTCCGTCTCATCTACTATCTTCGACTCGCCCTCAGAAGCCCATTCCTTTAAGCTGTTCATACCGCTTTCCACCAATAACGGCTCTCTGTAATGAACTGATTTCATAATTTCATATTTAGATCACTTAAAGTACTTACTCTTCTTCAACGGTTATATGATTATTTATAGCATACCAAATCAAAAAAGTCAATGTAAGAAAATGTTTTTTCAGCAAAGCAGTAATAGTTCATTCTCAATGTCCGGGGCAGCGACTTAAGGACAAACTTGTCTTTTATTCCCGCATACTGTATAATGTACAAAGCTAACTATTGAACCAATACAGGAGTACCGCAATGACATTTTATGAAGATAAAAATATATTAATCAGAAATATGACCGCTTCCGATGCGCCAATCATAACCGCAGAGGAAATAGCTCAGGGATGGGATGCGAGTATTGATAAATACGAAATGCGCTTAAAAGATCAGGCTGAAAATAAAGCCATCTCGTTAGTTGCCGAATATCAAGGTCACGTTGCAGGTTACATCAACGTGTACCCTAATTCCGCATGGGGTGCATTTGCAGGCAAAGGTTTTCCCGAAATTGTGGATTTCGGGGTTTTTGAAAAATACCGCTGTCTCGGCATTGGCAGCAAGCTTATGGACGTTGCAGAAGAAATAGCATCCAAATACAGTGATACAGTTTATCTTGGCGTGGGGCTGCACAGCGGTTACGGAAGTGCACAGCGCATGTATGTTAAGCGTGGCTACATCCCAGACGGCACAGGAGTTTGGTATGATGATAAGGTGTGTGAACCCCATGCAGACTGCAAAAATGATGATGATCTGGTGTTGTATTTTTCCAAAAAGCTATAAGCTAGGTTTACCTCAAGCAAAATGAAGAGGAATATAAAAGGATAGATGACATGCTTTTTTATAGAGAATACGGAGACATAAACTGTGAACTTCTTGTTTTTATGCACGGAGGCTTTACCACATCCGAAATCCTATCCCATATGAAACAGTATAATGCATTTAAGGATTTTCATTTCATCTTTACGGAGGTCTTACCGCTAAACTAATTATGCAAAAGCTACCTTTAAAGATAGCAAATTGCACAATACAACATCTGGAACATATCTGAAAAATTATCATTTTAAAATACAACTAATTGATATTTTGGAATTTTTCTTATTATTTTTCTATCATAAATTTCTACATTCTATATTAAGGAAAAGGATTTACTTTTTCTTTTTTTTATGATAAAACATCTATACAAAAACTGCGAATAAAAGCTTTCTGTTCTTTTATTTCGTATCTTCAAAATCATTTAACAGTTCTATCTCATTTCACTCATTCATTTCATACAGGAGGTTCCTATCTTTTATGCAAATCATTACATCTGAAAACATACCTTTATCTCTAGATGCAGCTGTCGGCCCGCTCCCCTACAGACTGACAAACGATTATCTTTTTCGCGCTCTGCTTCAGGAAAACAATAACGTCTTAAAAGGACTTATCTGTTCTCTACTGCATCTTCACCCCTCTGAAATTTCTTCCGCTGTAATCATGAATCCCATTGAACTTGGTACCTCCATTACTCAAAAAACCTTTTTTCTTGATATCAAGGTTTTAATGAATGACCACACAATTATTAATCTGGAAATGCAGGTACTAAATGCCGGCAATTGGCCTGACCGTTCCCTAAGCTATCTGTGCCGCAGCTTTGATCACCTTAACAAAGGACAAAACTATTCAGAAGCAAAGCCTGTTATTCAAATTGGGCTGCTTGATTTTGCTTTGTTTCCTGACTATCCGGAATTTTATGCAACTTATAAGCTAATGAATGTTAAAAACCATACGATTTATAGTGACAAAATCAGGTTGTCTGTGCTAAACTTAAATTATACCAATTTAGCAACCGATGAGGATAAAGCTCATCATATTGACTATTGGGCAAAACTTTTTAAAGCAGCCACATGGGAGGAAATTAAAATGCTTGCTACGCAAAATGAATATGTCAGTGAAGCTTCCGAAACCTTATACCGATTAAGCGCAGAAGAAAAGGTTCGTATGCAGTGTGAAGCGCAGGAAGAATATTACCGCAACCAGCGTGATATAGAATGCATACAGCAAAGAGCCTTAAATAAACTGCTTCTTACACAGAGCCAGCTTGATGACGCCCAAAATCAGCTTACAGATACCAAAAAGCAACTT
>JAUNGK010000069.1:0-3861 GCA_030524555.1 Bacillota bacterium
GCCAGAGACATTTTCCTTTGTGGTTTATTATGACATTATCAAAAATGGTTCATATTCTTCAATATATTCGCAAAATTCAGTTGACGGAGCAGAACGGATATGTTATAGTAATCAAACGAGATGAGATTTAGGTCTTTTTTTTATGCTCAAAATCCGGCAAAAGATTGGAGGAAGAATCATGCGTACAAAGATTACACTGGCATGTACAGAATGTAAACAGCGTAACTACAATACTACAAAAGATAAGAAGACACATCCTGACAGGATGGAGACCAAGAAATATTGTAGATTCTGCAAGACTCATACATTGCACAAAGAAACCAAATAATTTCGCAGGTGTCTGAAAGGAGTTTATTATGGCAGATTCCGCAAAGAATGAAAAGACAGCCAAGCCCAGCTTTTTCAAAGGGGTTAAGGCAGAATTCAAAAAAATTTCATGGCCGGATCGGGATTCTCTTCTGAAACAGTCGATTGCAGTTGTCTGCATTTCTATTGTTCTCGGAGCGATCATTGCGGTACTGGATTTTATAATGCAGTATGGCGTGGATTTCCTGACAAGTCTGTAGAGCAAGAAAGGTTGGACTATTTATATGGCAGAAGCAAACTGGTATGTAGTGCATACCTATTCCGGGTATGAAAATAAGGTGAAGGCCAATATAGAAAAGACAATTGAAAACAGACATCTGGAAGAAGAAATTCTGGAGGTTCGGGTGCCTATGCAGGATGTGGTGGAATTAAAGAACGGTGCCAGAAAGACTGTCCAGAAAAAGATGTTTCCGGGATATGTTTTGATTAATATGGTCATGAATGATGATACTTGGTATGTTGTCCGCAACACAAGAGGAGTGACTGGCTTTGTAGGGCCTGGCAGCAAGCCTGTTCCGTTATCGGAAGCAGAAATGAAGCCTCTTGGCATTAAGACGGAGAATGTGACTGTTGATTTCGCTGAAGGAGATACGATTGCAGTAGTGGCAGGTGTCTGGAAGGATACTGTCGGCGTGGTGCAGAGAATGGACTTTGGCAAGCAGACAGCGACCATCAATGTAGAACTGTTCGGCAGAGAAACACCTGTGGAAATCAGTTTTGCAGAGGTAAGAAAAATGTCATAAGACTTTTGACTGTAAAATAGCTTATGATGCAATAAAAAGGTTATTTATTATGGAGCTTTCTGATGGGAATGCTTCCATATATAAATATAGTAACTTTACAATTAGTCTGCGAGATGATCGCGGGCTGTGGGAGCAGAAGCAATTCTGCGCCATACCACGATGCAAAGATATTTGCATTATCATTAGGAGGTGCCACAATGGCAAAGAAAGTAGAAGGATACATTAAGTTACAGATCCCTGCTGGTAAAGCTACACCAGCACCCCCGGTTGGTCCTGCACTTGGACAGCATGGGGTTAATATCGTTGAATTCACAAAGCAGTTCAACGCAAGAACCGCTGATAAGGGTGACGTTATCATTCCTGTTGTAATCACGGTATATGCAGACAGAAGTTTCAGTTTTGTTACGAAAACTCCCCCTGCAGCAGTACTTTTAAAGAAGGCATGCAACATTAAATCCGGTTCAGCAACACCGAATAAGACAAAGGTTGCTACTATTTCCAAGGCTAAAATTCAGGAGATCGCAGAGATGAAGATGCCTGATTTAAATGCAGCAAGCCTTGAGGCAGCAATGAGCATGATCGCCGGTACTGCAAGAAGCATGGGTATCACAGTAGAAGACTAACTAATAAATTTTCAAAGAGTGGGAGACATAGAGTGGAAATGCAGGAAAGCGAAGGCTTGTGCTTTTCACATGTCGCTTGAACCATAGGAGGAATTAATAATGAAACATGGAAAGAAATATGTAGAGGCTGCAAAGCAGGTTGACCGCTCAGTTGCATATGAGGCTGCTGATGCAATTGCACTTGCTAAGAAGACAGCAGTTGCTAAATTTGATGAAACAATCGAAGTACACATCAGAACAGGATGTGACGGACGTCATGCTGAACAGCAGATTCGTGGTGCGGTTGTACTGCCTAACGGAACAGGTAAGACAGTTAAGGTTCTGGTATTTGCTAAGGGTGATAAGGTAAACGAGGCTGAGGCAGCCGGAGCTGATTATGTTGGCGGCGAGGAGCTTATTCCCAAGATCCAGAATGACGGTTGGCTTGACTTTGACGTAGTCGTTGCAACTCCTGATATGATGGGTGTTGTTGGACGTCTTGGTAAGGTACTTGGTCCTAAGGGATTAATGCCTAACCCTAAGGCTGGTACAGTTACCATGGATGTAACTAAGGCAGTAAATGATATCAAGGCTGGTAAGATTGAGTACAGACTTGACAAGGCAAATATCATTCATGTGCCTATCGGAAAGGCTTCCTTTACAGAGGAGAAGCTTCAGGAAAACTTTAATGCTTTGATGGAAGCTATTGTTAAGGCTAAGCCTTCAGCGCTGAAGGGTCAGTATTTGAGAAGTATTACTCTTACTTCAACAATGGGACCGGGCGTAAAGGTAAGTGTAGCAAAGTTCTAATTTAATTTTAACCGGATTAAAGCCGCTTCTCTGTATCAGAGAGGCGGTTTTTGTGTTATACTGTTTATATGAAAAGTAAAAAAGAAAGAGATAGTAAAAAATTAAATACGAAAAGGAACAATGCATCTCCTTTTAAGGTGTTTGGCATCACACTTGGCATGGTGCTTTTGACAGGCATGATATTTCTTCTGGCGCTTAAGTTCCTTCCGGGACTTCTTAAGGAGGAATTACCTGAAGACGCTGCTTCAAAGGAAAACGGTTTCCACTTTTTCTGGGAAAGTGTGCCAAAAGAGGCGGAGACATTAGCGGAGGTGTCGGAAAGCAGCAGATATGCCGAAGAGCTTGCGGATGAGGAATACCGAAAGGCAAATAGAATTTATGCGTGGGAAGCCGACAGCGAGGAGGAGATAACCATCGGCTTTATCGGAGACATTCTTTTTGATGATGAGTATGCAATTATGGCAAATTTGCTGAGGCGTGGGACGACCATTGACAATGGAATTTCGGCGGATATGCTGACCCAGCTTCAGGGAGTGGATATTCTGGTGGCAAATAATGAGTTTCCTTTTACCGATAGAGGAACACCTACGGAAGGGAAGACATACACCTTTCGGGCGGATACCGCAACGGTGTCTTACCTCCATGATATGGGAGTGGATACGGCGGTGCTGGCCAATAATCATATATATGATTTCGGAGAGGTAGGACTTCTTGATACCCTTGATACGCTGGATGGAGCTGGGATACCCTATGTGGGAGCGGGAAGAAATCTGGAGGAGGCATCAGCTCCCATTTATTATATAATAAATGATATGAAGATTGCACTGGTAGCTGCTACGCAAATCGAGCGGCTTGATAATCCGGATACTAAAGGAGCTACACAGGAGGCTGCCGGGGTGTTTCGGTGTTGGGATCCGGAGCTTCTGTATGAAAAGGTGAAGCAGGCCAAGGAAAACAGTGACTTTGTGATTGTATATATCCACTGGGGAACGGAAAATGTATCAGAGCCTGATTGGGCTCAGCTGGATCAGGCACCGAAGCTTGCCGAGGCGGGGGCTGATCTGATTATCGGAGACCACCCCCACTGCCTGCAGGGGATTGCTTATTTTGATGACACACCGGTAATTTACAGTTTGGGAAACTTCTGGTTTAATTCCAAAACAGTGGATACCGGAATGGTAAAGGTAACTATAGACGGCGGGGGACTTAGAAGCTTTCAGTTTATTCCTGCGGTGCAGTCGGACTGCCGTGTGAAGTTGGCATATGGAGAGGAAAAGGAGAGGATTTTAAGCTATATGAGGAGCTTGTCGCCCGGAGTGGCAATCGATCAGGATGGGGGC
>JAUNGK010000069.1:3871-14093 GCA_030524555.1 Bacillota bacterium
AGTAAATATGGTGAGTAAATATCAGCAGAAAGGTGTTGACATTATCACCGGCCTGTGATATTTTAATAAAGGTCATCTTGACCATGCCGAAGACAGCAGGTGCCTGAATATTCACAGGATATGAGGGCGTAAGCGTATCGCCTGCCGAGGAGAAGAGTTTACAGATTTGAAATTCTGCCCTTCCGTCTTCGGAAGGGCTTTTATAATGCAATAGGCTTGGGTCTGTTGGCAAATTTGAAAGCACCTCAGGTTCGGCACCAAAATCTAACAGGAGGTAAAGAAAGTGGCAAAAGTTGAATTGAAACAACCTATTGTTGAAGAGATTTCTGCAAGCATTAAGGATGCACAGTCTGTAGTTCTGGTTGATCATCGTGGTCTTACTGTAGAACAGGATACCAACCTTCGCAGACAGCTCCGTGAAGCAGGCATCACTTACAAGGTTTACAAGAACACCATGATGAATTTTGCATTCAAGGGAACTGACTTCGAAAGCCTTACTCCTTATCTTGAGGGCCCTAGCGCAATTGCTATTTCCACAACAGATGCGACAGCTCCTGCAAGAGTACTTTGCAAGTTTGCGAAGGAAGCAGATAAGCTTGAGATCAAGGGCGGCGTTGTTGAAGGAATTACTTATGACGCTAAAGGTATTGCAGAGGTTGCTAAGATCCCTTCAAGAGAAGAACTGCTTTCCAAACTGCTTGGAAGCATTCAGTCTCCGATTACAAACTTCGCACGTGTTATGAATCAGCTTGCAGAAAAAGGCGGCGCTGGAGAATGTGAAGCACCTGCAGCTGAAGAAGCTTCCGCAGAGGAAGCGCCTGCAGCGGAGGCACCCGCAGCAGAAGCAGCAGCCGAAGAGGCACCCGCTGCTGAATAAGCATCCGTTTTCGGATGATAGAAACAATTAACAATGGAATGATCAAATATTAAATGGAGGAAATAAAAATGGCAAAGTTATCCACACAGGAATTAATCGACGCTATCAAAGAGTTGACAGTATTAGAGTTAAATGATCTTGTAAAAGCTTGTGAAGAAGAATTCGGCGTTTCTGCAGCAGCAGGCGTTGTAGTTGCAGCAGCAGGTGCAGGTGATGCAGGCGCAGCAGCAGAAGAGAAGACAGAGTTTGACGTAGAGCTTACAGAGGTAGGCCCTAACAAGGTTAAGGTTATTAAGGTTGTTCGTGAAGCAACAGGTCTTGGCCTGAAGGAAGCTAAGGATCTTGTAGATGCAGCTCCTAAGACACTGAAGGAGGGCGCTTCTAAGGAAGAGGCTGACGATATCAAGGCTAAGCTTGAGGCAGAAGGCGCTAAGGTTACATTAAAGTAATCGCCACAATCATAGAGAATGAAGAGCTGTGTACCGGAATAGGCGGTGCACAGCTCTTTTCAGGTTAGTAAAAATTGAGGAAATTTCTGGTTGACTCGTATGGGGTCTTGTAGTAAAATGGATAGTGCACTATTGTGGTGTGGTATGCATAATTAATCATAAGAACGGGGTGAATAGTCAATGGAAAAGAACAGAATACGTCCCATTGCCGCAGGTAAGAACATGCGTATGAGTTATTCGCGGCAGAAAGAAGTTCTGGAGATGCCGAATCTGATTGAAGTTCAGAAGGATTCCTACCAATGGTTTCTGGATGAAGGACTGAAAGAAGTTTTCGACGATATTTCTCCAATTGCAGATTACAGCGGGCATTTAAGTCTGGAATTTGTGGACTTCGAACTGTGCGAAGATGACGTGAAATATTCTATTGAAAAATGTAAAGAGAGAGATGCTACTTATGCAGCTCCCCTTAAGGTTAAGGTACGTCTTTATAATAAGGAAAAAGAAGAGATCAGTGAGCATGAAATTTTCATGGGTGACCTTCCGCTTATGACAGAGACGGGTACTTTTGTCATTAACGGTGCTGAACGTGTTATTGTAAGCCAGTTGGTTCGTTCACCCGGTATTTACTATGCAATCAGTCATGATAAGATCGGAAAGAGACTGTTCTCCTCAACCGTTATTCCTAACCGCGGTGCATGGCTGGAGTATGAGACAGATTCCAATGACATTTTTTATGTGCGTGTTGACCGAACCAGAAAGGTTCCCGTCACCGTTCTGGTCAGAGCCTTAGGAGTAGGAACAACTGAGGAAATCAGAGAGCTGTTCGGTGATGAACCTAAGATTGAGGCCAGCCTTACCAAAGACGTTTCTACCAATTATCAGGAAGGTCTTTTGGAGTTATACAAGAAAATCCGTCCCGGTGAGCCTTTAAGTGTTGAGAGTGCAGAGAGTCTGATCAACGCTATGTTCTTTGACCCCAGAAGATATGATTTGGCTAAAGTGGGAAGATACAAATTTAATAAAAAGCTTGCATTCCGCAATAGAATCAGACATCATGTGCTTGCAGAGGATGTGGTTGATACTATAACAGGTGAGATACTTGCCACAGCAGGAACCAAGCTTACAGCTGAGCTTGCAGACGATATCCAGAATGCAGCAGTTCCTTATGTATATATTCAGACAGAGGAGAAGAATGTAAAGGTTCTCTCCAATATGATGGTAGATATTACGCATTTTGTTGAATGCAATCCCAGGGAGTTAGGTATTACGGAGCACGTATATTATCCTGTGCTTGCACAGATTATTGAGCAGTTCGGTGAAGATCCCGAAGGGCTTGCGGAGGCCATCAAAAAGAATGTACATGAATTGATACCGAAGCATATTACAAAGGAAGATATTTTGGCTTCCATTAACTATAACATTCATCTTGAGTACGGTATCGGCAATGATGATGATATCGATCATCTCGGAAACAGACGTATCCGTTCCGTAGGAGAGCTTTTACAGAATCAGTACCGTATCGGTCTTTCCAGACTGGAGAGAGTGGTTCGTGAGAGAATGACTACTCATGATGCAGAGGAGATATCTCCTCAGGTTCTGATCAATATTAAGCCTGTACAGGCTGCTGTAAAGGAATTCTTTGGTTCCTCCCAGCTGTCTCAGTTTATGGATCAGAACAATCCTTTAGGTGAGCTGACTCATAAGAGACGTCTTTCAGCTCTCGGCCCCGGCGGTTTATCAAGAGATCGTGCCGGATTCGAGGTTCGTGACGTACATTATTCCCATTACGGAAGAATGTGCCCGATTGAGACGCCTGAAGGTCCGAATATCGGTTTGATTAACTCGCTTGCATCCTATGCAAGAATTAATGAATATGGTTTTGTGGAGGCGCCTTATCGTAAGATTGATAAGACGGATCCTGCTAACCCCAGAGTAACTGATGAGGTTGTTTATATGACTGCCGACGAGGAAGACAACTTCCATGTTGCGCAGGCAAATGAGGCGCTGGATGCAGAAGGTCATTTTGTCAGAAATACCGTATCCGGACGTTACAGGGAGGAAACCTCAGAGTATCCTAAGGCATTGTTCGATTACATGGATGTATCTCCTAAGATGGTGTTCTCAGTGGCGACAGCGTTGATTCCTTTCCTGGAGAATGATGATGCGAACCGTGCGCTGATGGGATCGAACATGCAGCGTCAGGCAGTGCCCCTTTTGACTACAGAGGCTCCTGTTGTAGGAACAGGTATGGAGCCTAAGGCAGCTGTTGACTCAGGCGTGTGTGTGGTTGCCAAGAAGGCAGGTACCATTGATTATGTATCCTCTAAGCTGATCAGAATGACCTGTGATGACGGAGAAAAGATGGAATTCCGTCTGACCAAATTTTCACGAAGCAATCAGTCTAACTGTTACAACCAAAAGCCCATTGTATTTAAGGGAGATCATGTTGAGGCTGGACAGGTGATTGCAGACGGTCCTTCTACTGCAGAGGGCGAGCTTGCACTGGGCAAGAATCCACTGATCGGCTTTATGACATGGGAAGGATACAATTACGAGGATGCTGTTCTTTTAAGTGAAAGACTGGTACAGGAGGATGTATATACCTCCGTACACATTGAAGAATATGAAGCAGAAGCAAGAGACACTAAGCTGGGACCTGAGGAGATTACCAGGGATGTTCCCGGCGTGGGTGATGATGCGCTGAAGGATCTGGATGAGAGAGGTATTATCCGTATCGGTGCTGAGGTTCGTGCAGGAGATATTCTGGTTGGTAAGGTTACTCCTAAGGGAGAGACTGAGCTTACCGCAGAGGAGAGACTGCTCCGCGCTATTTTCGGTGAGAAGGCAAGAGAGGTAAGAGACACTTCCCTTAAGGTTCCTCATGGAGAGTACGGTATCATTGTTGATGCGAAAATCTTTACAAGAGAAAATGGTGATGAACTGTCACCTGGTGTAAATCAGGCAGTCCGCATTTATATCGCACAGAAGAGAAAGATTTCTGTTGGTGATAAGATGGCGGGACGTCACGGTAACAAGGGTGTAGTTTCACGTGTGCTTCCTGTGGAGGATATGCCTTATCTTCCCAACGGACGTCCGCTTGATATTGTGCTGAACCCGTTAGGTGTGCCGTCACGTATGAATATCGGACAGGTACTTGAAATCCACCTGTCACTGGCAGCTAAAGCATTAGGTTTTAACGTGGCAACTCCGGTATTTGACGGTGCAAACGAGGTTGACATCATGGATACCCTGGATCTTGCTAACGATTATGTGAATTTATCATGGGAGGAGTTCGAGAAAAAGCATAAAGAAGAGCTTCTTCCTGAGGTGCTTGATTATTTATATGAAAACCGGGATCACAGAGAGCTGTGGAAGGGAGTACCCATTTCCAGAGACGGTAAGGTAAGGCTTCGTGACGGTAGAACCGGTGAGTATTTTGACAGCCCGGTTACCATTGGACACATGCATTACTTAAAGCTCCATCATTTGGTTGATGATAAGATCCATGCCCGTTCTACAGGTCCTTACTCTTTGGTAACGCAGCAGCCTCTGGGTGGTAAAGCACAGTTCGGCGGTCAGCGTTTCGGTGAAATGGAGGTTTGGGCTCTGGAGGCTTATGGTGCTTCTTACACATTGCAGGAAATTTTGACTGTTAAGTCTGATGATGTGGTTGGGCGTGTAAAGACCTACGAAGCAATTATCAAGGGAGATAACATTCCTGAACCCGGTATTCCTGAATCCTTCAAGGTATTGCTCAAAGAGCTTCAATCTCTGGGACTTGATGTGAGAGTAATGCGTGATGATAATACCGAGGTCGAGATTATGGAGACTATCGATTACGGCGAGAACGATTATCGCTATGAAATCGAGGGTGAAAATAAGAATTATGATTATGAGAAGGATTCATTTGCTTCCATGGGCTATCAGCATCAGGAGTTCGATGAGGACAGCGGTGAGCTTGTAAGCAGTGAGGACGAGGAAGAGCTGGACGACGTACTGGATGATGAGTTCGACGACTTGGCTTCTGAGACATTTGATGAATAAAACAGCCGGAAGTAGTGCCGGAATTGGAAGGGCACAAATCTCCAGACTTTGAAAGGAGCATGGATATAGCGATGTCAGAAACAAAGCAAGAAGTGTATCAGCCGATGACATTTGATGCCATCAGGATAGGTTTAGCATCACCTGAGAAGATCAGGGAATGGTCTAGGGGCGAGGTTTTAAAGCCGGAGACCATCAATTACAGAACCTTAAAGCCTGAAAAGGACGGATTGTTCTGTGAGAAAATTTTTGGACCCAGTAAGGACTGGGAATGTCATTGTGGTAAATATAAGAAGATCAGATATAAGGGAGTTGTCTGTGACCGCTGTGGTGTAGAGGTTACCAAAGCAAGCGTTCGTAGAGAGCGTATGGGGCATATTGAGCTTGCTGCCCCAGTATCTCATATCTGGTATTTTAAGGGTATTCCCAGCCGTATGGGTCTGATCCTGGATCTGTCTCCCAGAGTGCTGGAGAAGGTATTGTATTTTGCTTCCTATATTGTTCTGGATAAAGGAGAAACCGATCTGGAATATAAGCAGGTATTATCCGAGAAGGAATATCAGGATGCAAGAGAAACATGGGGCAATAAGTTCCGTGTTGGCATGGGTGCAGAGGCTATTAAGGAGCTTTTGCAGGCCATTGATCTGGAGACTGAGGCTGCAGAGCTTAAGACAGGCCTTAAGGAGTCAACAGGTCAGAAGAGGGCCAGGATTATTAAGAGGCTGGAAGTGGTTGAAGCCTTCAGAGAATCCGGCAATGAGCCTTCATGGATGATTATGGATGCAATTCCGGTAATTCCGCCTGATATCCGTCCCATGGTTCAGTTGGATGGCGGCCGTTTCGCTACCTCCGATCTGAATGATTTGTATAGAAGAATTATCAATCGTAATAACCGTCTGAAGAGACTGCTTGAGCTGGGCGCACCTGATATCATTGTCCGCAATGAAAAGAGAATGCTTCAGGAAGCAGTGGATGCGCTGATTGATAACGGAAGACGCGGAAGACCTGTAACAGGTCCCGGAAACAGAGCACTTAAATCTCTGTCCGATATGCTTAAGGGTAAGTCAGGCCGTTTCCGTCAGAACCTTTTGGGTAAGCGTGTTGACTATTCAGGACGTTCCGTTATCGTGGTAGGACCGGAGCTTAAGATTTATCAGTGTGGTCTTCCCAAGGAAATGGCTATCGAGCTGTTTAAGCCCTTTGTAATGAAGGAATTGGTGGCAAGAGGCATTTCTCAAAATATTAAGAATGCTAAGAAACTGGTAGAGAGACTGGATACTCAGGTATGGGATGTGCTTGAGGAGGTTATCAAGGAGCATCCTGTTATGCTGAACCGTGCTCCTACACTGCACAGACTTGGTATTCAGGCGTTTGAGCCTATTTTGGTAGAAGGTAAGGCAATTAAGCTGCATCCGTTGGTATGTACCGCATTTAATGCCGACTTTGACGGTGACCAGATGGCTGTTCACCTTCCGCTTTCCGTGGAGGCACAGGCAGAATGCAGATTTTTACTTTTGTCACCCAATAACCTGTTAAAGCCCTCCGACGGCGGTCCGGTTGCGGTTCCTTCTCAGGATATGGTGCTTGGTGTTTACTATCTGACACAGGAAAGACCCGGTTCCTTGGGTGAAGGAAGGTTCTACAGAAGTGTGAATGAAGCAATTCTGGCTTATGAAAACGGTGCATGTACCCTTCATTCCAGAATTAAGGTAAGAGTAACCAAGAAAAATGCAGAGGGAGAAGAAATTACGGGAATTGTTGAGTCCACTTTGGGACGGTTCCTGTTTAACGAAATTCTTCCTCAGGATCTGGGCTATGTAGACAGAAGCAAGCCTGAGAATTTTCTTCTTCCCGAAGTGGATTTCCATGTCGGCAAGAAGCAGTTAAAGCAGATCCTTGAAAAAGTAATTAATACACACGGAGCTTCTGTGACAGCGGAAGTGCTGGATTTGATTAAATCCACCGGATACAAATATTCCACTAAGGCTGCCATGACAGTATCTATCTCCGATATGACAGTGCCGGCTCAGAAGCAGGAAATGCTGGATGAGGCACAGGCTACCGTAGATAAGATTTCTCAGAATTTCAGGCGTGGTCTGATTACAGAGGAAGAGAGATATCGTGCGGTTGTGGAGACTTGGAATGAGACCGATAAAAAGCTGACAGACGTGCTGCTTGCAGGACTGGATAAGTATAATAACATCTATATGATGGCTGACTCCGGTGCCCGTGGTTCCAACCAGCAGATTAAACAGCTGGCAGGTATGCGTGGTCTGATGGCAGATACAACCGGTAGAACTATTGAATTGCCTATTAAGTCAAACTTCCGTGAGGGTCTGGATGTACTGGAATACTTTATGTCCGCTCATGGTGCCCGTAAGGGTCTGTCCGATACCGCTCTTCGTACTGCGGACTCAGGTTATCTGACGCGTCGTATGGTTGACGTTTCTCAGGAGCTGATTATCCGTGAAGTGGATTGTATGGAAGGCAAGGACACTATCCCGGGTATGTGGGTATCCGCATTTATGGATGGAAAGGAAACCATTGAGGGCTTAAAGGACAGAATTACAGGAAGATATTCCTGTGAGGAAATTAAGGATAGAGACGGAAACGTTATTGTGAAGCCTAATCATATGATTACACCCAGCCGTGCAGCTAAGATTTTAAGCGTTGGTGTGGATGAAAAGGGTGAACCCATTGAGAGGGTGAAGATTCGTACCATTCTTACCTGCCGTTCACATGTGGGTATCTGCGCTAAGTGTTACGGTGCTAACATGGCAACCGGCGAAGCGGTTCAGGTAGGTGAGGCTGTTGGAATTATTGCAGCACAGTCTATCGGTGAGCCCGGTACACAGCTTACCATGCGTACCTTCCATACAGGAGGCGTTGCCGGTGACGATATCACACAGGGTCTTCCCCGTGTTGAGGAGCTTTTTGAGGCAAGAAAACCTAAGGGACTTGCAATTATCGCAGAGTTTGGCGGTGTTGCTTCCATTAAGGATACTAAGAAGAAGCGTGAGGTTGTAATTACCAATGACGAAACTGGTGAATCCAAAACTTATCTGATTCCTTACGGATCCAGAATTAAGATTATGGACGGTGCCGTTTTGGAGGCCGGTGATGAACTGACGGAAGGTAGTGTAAATCCTCATGATCTTTTGAAGATCAAGGGTATTCGTGCTGTACAGGATTACATGCTTCGCGAGGTACAGAGAGTATACCGTCTGCAGGGTGTTGATATCAGCGATAAGCATATTGAGGTCATTGTGCGTCAGATGCTGAAAAAGGTCAGAATTGAGAACAACGGTGATACCGAGTTCCTTCCGGGCACATTGGTGGATGTTCTGGAATATGAAGACCTGAATGAACAGCTGATCGCAGAGGGCAAGGAGCCGGCAGAAGGCAAGCAGGTAATGCTTGGTATTACCAAGGCAGCTTTGGCTACCAATTCCTTCTTATCCGCAGCATCCTTCCAGGAGACTACCAAGGTACTTACGGAAGCGGCCATTAAGGGCAAGAGTGATCCGCTGATCGGTTTGAAGGAAAATGTAATTATCGGTAAGCTGATCCCCGCAGGTACAGGTATGAAGCGTTACCGCAATACGGTTCTTTCTACGGATAATAAGCTGACGGGAACCATTGACATTGACGTAGATGGTGAAGCAGAAAACCAGGAAGAGCTTGATATTGTTGATGGTGATGAGGAAATCAACTTTGACGAGGATTTAGATACGTTAGAGGAAGAAGTAACTGAAGAATAAAGTGATTAGTAGTAAAAAACTCCGTGTATACTATATATGGTAGACACGGAGTTTCTATGTAAACAGGAAAATCCCTTTAGTGAAAATGCTGTAAAAAAGGGGCTGTTTTTGCATAAATTTTACAAGGAAAGATATTGACAATAAAAAACTCTGCAAGTATACTAATTTAGTGTGCATTAGAAGGTGATGGATTTTTTGCGCCCGAAAATGCAGTATAACTTATTTCATAAACAGGAGGTGAAACAGAATGCCAACATTTAACCAGTTAGTCAGAAAAGGACGTCAGACAACAGTAAAGAAGTCAACGGCTCCCGCTTTACAGAAAGGATGGAACTCCCTTCACAAGAAAGCAACCGATACTTCCGCTCCTCAGAAGAGAGGTGTTTGTACAGCTGTTAAGACAGCAACTCCTAAAAAGCCTAACTCAGCTCTCCGTAAGATTGCCAGAGTACGTCTTTCCAACGGAATCGAAGTAACAAGCTATATCCCAGGAGAAGGCCACAACCTTCAGGAGCACAGCGTTGTTCTTATCAGAGGTGGTAGAGTTAAAGACTTACCCGGTACAAGATACCATATCATCAGAGGTACACTTGATACTGCTGGTGTCGCTAAGAGAAGACAGGCCCGTTCCAAGTACGGTGCTAAGAGGCCGAAGGACGCTAAGAAATAAGAGTTTCACAGGTTTATACTATTTGCGACGAATGTAGCATTATTTTACCGCAGTATCAGGTTGCGATTTAAGATAGATACACTTCGAGCGCGAACACATAGTCAGACTACGTGAGTACCCAGGATTGAATAATCTATAAGGAGGGAAGTAACGTGCCAAGAAAAGGACATATCCAGAAGAGAGACGTATTGGCTGATCCGATTTACAACAGCAAGGTCGTAACAAAGCTTATCAATAACATCATGTTAGACGGTAAGAAAGGCGTTGCTCAGAAGATTGTATACGGAGCATTTGACAGAATTGCTAATAAGACAGGTAAGGAAGCTCTTGAAGTTTTCGAAGAGGCTATGAACAATATCATGCCTGTTCTGGAAGTAAAGGCAAGACGTATCGGTGGTGCCACATATCAGGTACCTATCGAGGT
>JAUNGK010000294.1 GCA_030524555.1 Bacillota bacterium
AAAAGTGAAATTGAGGGTAAAGCGTCAAAATTAGCAGATTATCTTAAGGCTGATGAGTAGTTTTTAAGTGCTGATTTGAAAAATGGTGTTTACGGAAAGGAGCAACGTGATGGCGCAATACATTAACATGCAGCAAACCGAGTATGATGAAATCCAAACCAAACTGGCGGCAATTCATGAAGAAATACTGACAGGGGAAGAAACCATACGAAATAAGATCATAGAACTGACCCAGATAGAAGGTGGGTTTTATGTAGCGCTAATATCTACCCAAGTTCATAGCCTTCTATCAACTCTTGAAGGATATGCATTGGAAAAAATAAAAGAGTCTTTTGAGATGACAGAGCAGACAATTTCAGCTTTTGCGGATGCGGTTATTCAGATAGACGTGGTAGACGAGTAAGGAGAAGGAAAATGTCAGATGTAAATATTAAATATAAAAAGGGTATTGTGGATTCCAAGACGGCGTCCATAGAGGCAGATATTACTACCTTGCTTGGCGGCAAAGCATCGGAATATGATCAGATATTGTCAGGTTTTACGGTTTCCCAGTGTGATCATGCCACTGTGCTTAGGGAGCAAATTGGGAAGGAAAAGGAAATGATAGATGCTCTGATGGATTTCTATACAACCCTTGTTACAATGATCCACAATGCATCGAAAGATGTAGAGCAGGTGGAGAGTAATTATGCAGTAAACCATGTGACGGAATAAGATTGTGATATGCGGGAGGAAACCAAAATGGGGTGGGATGAGTATGCGGCAAAAAGAAAAGCAAGAAGAGAACTTCAGAAAAAAATAAATAAATTGAAAAAAGAAATCAGAGATTTACAGGAAGTGATTGAGGATTACGGAAGGTGTCAAATGACAATAAATATGAATATTGATCTCTGGAATAATCAGCATTTAGCATATAGTGCGCTTGAATTGGCTCCTGATATCAGAGTTGAAAATGTATTTGAGGGACAGGCTGCTGAAGAACTTGCGAGCAGTGTGCCAAAGGCAGTTAATGAAATCCAGCTGACAGCCAATCTTATGGCAAACGTATCAGGTGGAATTACGGATCAGGTATCATTAATTGAGGAATATATTAAGGAACTGGAGGAGAAGATAGCAGAATTGGAAGTGCAGCTGGCGGCACTTGAATAAAATTAAGAAAAGGTGAATATATGACGGAATTAGTAAAAAACAGGATATTTACAATAAACGCAATATCACAATTAAGGAGTGTGGGATCAACACTGTTAAATATCGGCCATCAAGCAAGGATTGAATGGATTAGCTGCATAGACCAGTTGGAATATATTAACAGCAGGGTACCGGGAAATATTAAATCGGCTAAGCTGACAGAGGGCATGGAAGCAATGAAAACACAGATCGTGTCAGAGCAAAATCTGGATAACTATCTTGATTATGAGGAATTAGCGCTTTCTTTAAATCATACTCTGGGAAAACTGGCGGAGAATATGCCGGCTTGTGACGCTGATGCTGCCCAAGCAACCGAAATGGCAACTATTTTAGGGCAGACCGGGATTCAGATGATAATAGAGCTTAAGGATTATATTAGTCCTGCGGTAGAGAATCATGACCATTTGTTTGCCGCAAATGATTTACTGCAATATATGCTTTCTTGGAGGGAAACAAATCTGGGATTAGATGAAGTTATAGAGTACTCTCAAACCTTATTAAAAGGCCTGCCCTCCTACGTAGAGTTCTACGGTGACCCGGTAAACATGGCCACAGGAAACTTCACCTACAGCTACACCGACCTGACGGTGAAGGGAAGCCTGCCTCTGA
>JAUNGK010000070.1 GCA_030524555.1 Bacillota bacterium
GTTATTATATGATTGGCATGCTTTAAAACATCTGCTTATAGATTTTGCGTTGAATATTGGGAAGGAGCCATAATAACTGCTGCAAATCTGATTTTATTTATTGTTTGCCCGGGAAATCGTGTAAGAATGGAGCAAGATGCAATTATACATGATACTGCTGATGTGTTGACTCTGACATTTTGGGGAAAACTCAGAATGGGAATTAATTCAACATTCTACCATTATGTATCAATCCCTAATGCAGTTCTGTTTACAACATGTGTGATCTTGTTGGCAGCAGTTTTACTGAAAAACAAAAAGAAGATTACGAAGATTATTGCTCTTGTTCCTGCTGCGGTTACAGTGATTTGGACAGGCTATATCTTTTTTGCATATACGGTGAAAAACCGCATTTTAACATATGTATATCCGGATGCTTCCTTTCAAACGTGTCCTTGGGCAGAGCAGTATCTGGCTATCGCATCTGCGTTGGTTTTGGTTTTATCAATCATATATGTGTTGAGGAAGATAATATCTGAAACAGACTTGTTTATGACACTGACAGTTGCTTTTTTGGTTTGGGGACTGCTCCCTGATATTGTGTTAGGTTTTACGTCAACAATATCTGCTTCCATACTTCGCGTGGTTTCCTTTTTGTATCTGGCGTTTATACTTATTAGTTGTGTAATAATTGGATATTCCGGGATGCTGAAAAAACGTATTGTTTGGTGTGGGATTGTTTTTTTAGGAGCTGCCGGAACAATTTTTAACTTTGCGCAAATGATACGCCACATTATAGTATATGGATAGCAGCCGGTTCTTGAAAGTGTTTTTATGAGGGTCTAGCTATGAATGTTTTATTGCTTGGAAAAACAGATTCAATATTTACCAGAGATTTTTGCAAAAATATTCTTGATTCTGATGAGATGAATACGGTTATTTTGACGCAGGCATTATCTAAAGAATATTGGCGTGATTATGAAGCTGCAAATGTAAAACAGGTGAAATGGCCGGATTGTTTTCTGAAAGGAATTCGTAAACAATTAAGTGTTCTCTTATATTTGCCCGGAATATGGGGGAAATTACGACAAGAAATCGGTTTTAAAAATAAAATTGACATTATTCATGTCCACTATGTTGAGCCTTTGCATTTGCTTTATTTTTTCCCTTTTTGGAATAGGGCGAAAAGGCGTATTTTAACATTTTGGGGCAGTGATATTTATACAATTACTCAGGCGAAAAAGGTGCTGCTTCGCTATTTTTTGAAGCATGCATCTTCTATTATATTTATGATATCAAATCAGTATGAATTTTTTCAGTCGATATATGGGCATAAGTATGATGATAAAGTTAAGATTATTGATTTTGGAAACGGCCTGATAGATGAATTAGATGTGGTGATGAGTAATTATTCCAAGGAAGATTGCAAAAATCATTTCAAAATGCCATTAGATAAGCTAAGCGTGCATATAGGATATAATGCATCCAGAGCCCAACAGCATTTAGAAATTGTTGAGAAGCTGCTGCTTTTGCCGAAGGATACCCTTGCTCAAATGGAATTGGTTTTTAGTGTAGCCTACAAATGCGATGATGATTTTGAAAGCTACAAGCGTCAATTGACCGACATGATGGATAAAGCAAAAATGAGCTATCGCTTTTTTGATGAATATTTACAAGGGGAGGAACTTGCTATGTTTCGAAGAGCCTGCGATTTGTTTGTGTATGGGCAGAAAACAGATGCACGTTCGGAGAGCCCGTTGGAGTATGTGTATGCAGGAGCCGGGTTTCTATGTCCGGGATGGCTTGCAGATAATTATGAATTGCTTGATCAGTCTGATATCAGATATTATGTATATGATGATTTTAATACTCTTTGTGAAAGCGTGCAATTATGCTTAGATAATATTGATGCACCGGAAGGAAAAATATCCGAATGGGGCAGACAGAAAATCCGTGAGGAAATATCCTGGGATGCGGTGGGAGAGAAGTGGAGGAAATTATATGAAAGATAATTTGCAGAATGACAGATTAATGTGGTTAAACGGTAAAATTTTGCCGGTCAATGAAGCGAGGGTTAATGCTCTGTCACCGACTGCCCAGTTTGGAGCAAATGTTTTTGAAGGGATTCGCTGTTATTGGAATGAAAATGACAATCAATTGTATGCGTTTCGATTGGATGATCATTATGCCAGATTAATGCAGTCTATTCGTTTGTTTGGATTAGAAAGCCCTTACAGTGTACAGGATTTTAAAAAATATATGAAGGAAACTGTTAGAGCAAATAAGTATCAAGAAGATATTGCTGTACGGCAGACCGTATTTGTGGATGGATTTGGAAGCTGGTTTTCAACAGAACCGGTGGGGATGTTTATTGCACCTGTTGCTAAAGCACGAAAGGAAGTGCCTTTATCTACTACTGAACGAACTTGTGTGAGTTCGTGGGAAAGAATCAGTGAGGGTGATATGTCTCCCAGAGTAAAAGTGGGAGCTAACTATATAAACAGCAGGCTTGCCAAGCTGGAAGCTATGGATAGAGGGTATGACTCAGCTCTGTTTTTGAATCGCTTTGGTTATGTGGCGGAAGGAACAGGATCCTGTTTCTTTATGATTAAAAATGATGAAGTTATTACTCCACTGCTTACAGATTCAATATTAGAAAGCATTACAAGAGATACAGTTATCAAGATTGCAAGAGACGAGTTGAAGCTTAAGGTTGCAGAACGTCATATTAACCGCAGTGAATTATATATGTGTGATGAGGCATTTTTTTGTGGATCTGCAGTTGAAATCTGCCCGATTTCAGAAATTGACGGGTTTAGTATCGGAGAAGGCACTCCGGGAAAGCATACCATTGGGATTCATAAAAAATATATAGAAATTGTAACCGGAAAGAATGAAAAATATCGGGGATGGAATACACCGGTATATGATGAAGGAGTATAAAAATGCCATTGCAGATGATGTACATTACTAATAATCCACGGATAGCCAGAATAGCCGAGAAATATTCGGTAGACAGAATATGGGTAGACTTGGAGCAGATTGGCAAAAAAGAGAGACAAGGCGGCATGAATACCGTTCAGTCTACGCATTCCATAGAAGATGTCCGCAGGATCAGGGAAAGCATTGAAGGAAATGCCAAGCTGCAGGTCAGGGTAAATCCAATACATCAGGGTTCACAACAGGAAATAGATAAGGTTGTATCATATGGTGCGGATATTATTATGCTGCCTTTCTTTTCCACTGTCAGTGAGGCAGGACAATTTATAGAAATGGTAAACGGAAGAGCAAGAACCTGTCTGTTGCTGGAAACAATTGGGGCAGAGCAGAATTTGGATGAAATATTGGAAATTCCGGGTGTTGATGAAATTCATATCGGGCTCAATGACTTACATTTGCAATATCACCAAAAATTTATGTTTGAACTTTTAGCTAACGGAAAGGTAGAAGAGATTTGTAAGAAAATTAAAGCCAAAGGGATTCCCTATGGATTTGGAGGGATTGCCAAATTAGATGAAGGTATGCTGCCCGCAAGACATATTATAGCGGAGCATTACAGGCTAGGGTCATCAATGGCAATTCTGTCAAGGAGTTTTTATGACTCCTGGATAGCAGATGATTTGGAAGAGGTGGAGAGAACCTTTAAATATGGTTTGGGAGAAATACGAGAATATGAACAAAGATTGGAGCATGAAAGCGATACTTTTTTTGAGAATAACAGGCAGTTGGTGATTAAAGAAGTTGAGGATATTCTACAAATTATGAAAAACAAGAGGAACTAACATGGAGTTGAATTATAAAGTTTTAGATGAAATAGCAGCAGAATACGGAGATTCCTTTTATATTGTAAACAGTGATGTGTTTCGGGAAAATTATGAGGAAATGCTGTCTGCGTTCACTGAAGTTTATCCCAATACCCGTATCGCATACTCATATAAAACAAATTATATACCCAAGCTTTGTAAAATAGTGAAAGATGTGGGAGGAGCTGCGGAAATAGTCTCTGAGATGGAACTGTGGCTTGCAGAGAAAATTGGTGTCAGTAGAACTGACATTTATTACAATGGACCTTATAAAAAAGCGCAATTTATAGAGAGCTTACTGTTTCAGGGAGGCCATATTAATATAGATGCCGATTATGAAGCAGAAATTATAGAAAACATTGCTCGTCAGCATCCTGATATGGAATTTCAGATAGGTGTTCGCTGCAATGTGGATATCGGACAAGAAGTGCCATCCAGATTTGGATTTGATGTGGCATCCGGGGCATTGGAAAATGCAATGAAAAGATTAAATCAAATTTCCAATGTAAGGGTAAATGGATTACATTGCCATATTCCGTTTCGAACTTTGGATTCCTATAAGAAAAGGATGGAGGCCTTATTTAAAATATTAAATATGTTCCCGCAGTATGAGTGGGATTATATCAGCCTTGGAGGCGGTTATATGGGAAAGGTGGATGATCGGATGGCAGAACAGCTGTCGTATAATCCGCCGACGTTTTCCGAATACGCTTCGATTATCGCAGGAGGAATGAGAGATTACTTTGCAGACAGCGCTAAGCATCCTACATTAATTATTGAACCGGGCAGTGCGTTGGCGGCCAATGCGATGAAATATGTTATGCGCGTGATTGATATTAAGAAGGTGCGTGATAAGCAAATTGCGAATTTGTCGGGAAGTTCATATCAAATTAATCCGTCCGTTAAGGATATCAACAGACCGATTACCATACATCATGCCGAAGGAATTGGCGAGCCGAAAGAGTATGAATGTCTTGATATGGCGGGATATACATGTATAGAATCTGATTATTTATATAAAAACTATAGTGGAAAATTAGCAAAAGGTGATTTTGTAGTACTTGATAATGTAGGATCTTACAGTGTGGTGATGAAGCCGCCCTTTATCTTACCGGATATACCTGTTTTGGAATTGCATAAGGAGGGGCAGGTAGAGCTTGTGAAACGGGCGCAGACGGCTGAAGATGTATTTATGTACTATAATTGATCAGGGAGATTCCAGATGATAGAAGATAAAAAGGTATCAATTATTCTATGCTTTTATAATGAGGAGAGATACTTACAAAAAGCGATTGACAGCGTGTTGGCGCAGACGTATCACAATTTTGAACTGATTATTATTAATGACGGATCAACGGATGGAAGTGATGCGATTATCAAAAAGTATACGGATGACCGCATTATCTACAAAATTAATACTGAAAACAGGAGATTGGCATATTCCAGAAACAGAGGACTTGAGCTTGCAACAGGGGATTATATTGGTTTCTTTGACGGTGATGATATTATGCTGCCGGATAAAATGGAAAAACAGGTCAAGTATTTAAAAGAGCATGCGGATGTTACTCTTTTGAGCGGCGGTTACAAATATATGGATGCACAGGGAAATGTAGAGGAAGAGTTTATTGCGCCTCGGTATGTAAGTGACGAGCAAATAAGGGCATATATGCTGTATGGAAATTGTATTGCCTGTGCGGGAGCAGCACTGTTTCGCAGGGAAATACTTGAAAGACAGGAGATTCGTTTTAATGAGAAGAACCTGGCATCGGAAGATTATAGGTTTTGGATTGACATGATGCCTTATGCCAGGTTTGCAAATGTTAATGAGTGTTTCTTTTATTATAGAGTAAATCATGGATCAAAAGCCATGGACATTGTAAATCAGGACAGAACCGCATATGATGCCGAGATCAGAGAGCTTTTGAAGCATGCGTGGAGTGCGCGGGGCTTTACCCTGGAGGAAAGCGATTTTACTTTCATGCATAGTTATTTCTATAAGAGAAAAAAGATATGGAAGCCCGGTACAGTGTATCAGGGGATTAAAACATATAAGAAAATTAAGAAACAGCTATGTACGTTAAAGCTGCCGGAAGGGAAATTGATATTACTTTATTATAAAGAAAAGTGGCTTCGTGCATACCGGGTGTACTGGATTATTAAAAAAGCAGCAGGGATGGCAGGGTAAATGATAGAGTTAGATTTTTTGTTTATATATGAACATAAAGTAAGAGAGCTTGAAGCTCTCTGTCTGATGAAATATGAATTGGACCGCAGAGGATATCAAACGAAAATAGTATATGTGGATGATGCTGTAAATGCCGCTGCTGACACACCAATATATCACGCAAAGGTGCTATGTACCATGGCGTGCTATGATAACTATACTCTTTTTTGGCATAGCAAGGAGTTTGTAAAATTTGAAAAAGTAATTGACTTGCAATGGGAGAATATTGTCTATCCTAAGGATGAACAGAGAGAAGATGCATACAAAAATTATTGGGGAATAGGCAAAGATGTGGTTCATGTGTCCTGGGGACAGCAGAATGTTAAGCGATTGCTGGAAGCGGCACATTTGGATGAGAAAAAGGTGAAATTAACAGGACATGTGGGAATGGATTTTTTGCGTGCGCCCCTTGACCGTTATTACCTTTCCAGAGAAGAGGTTTTGGCCAAATATGATATTCCATTGGATAAGAAGGTTATTTTATTCGCCTCGCCCTACTATGGAGATTGTCTGAGCGAGAAGTATATTGCGGGAATGCGCAAAGCTTTTGGAGATGATTGGGGAGAATATTATAAGTTTATGTGTGATTCCCAAAAAGAAGTTCTCAAGTGGTTCGAAAAGATCTGCACAGAATATCCTGACATCATATTGATATTTCGTCCACATCCGGGTCATCCGAGCCTTATGGCAGAAAAGCTGGCAGAGAGATGTGATAATTTTCGGATTATATCAGGGGAATCGGTTAAGCAATGGATTGTGGCCTGCGATAAGATATACACAGGAAATAGTTCTGTGGTGGTGGAAGCCTATTTTGCAAAAAAAATGTGCCAGCTTTTATTTCCCTTTTCTACAACCCCGGGCTATGAGTTGCAATTGATTGCCGATTCGAGTAAAATTAGAACATATGAGGAATTTCAGTTGTCAATATGTAATGAACATGAAGAATTTCCTACGCCGGATAAAAGTATTGAAGAAATATATCTGATAGATTGGAAAACGCCCAATTATATTAAATTCGCTGATATGGCAGAAGAGGTTTTACGGGATGATTATTACCGTCTTACGAAGCGGCAATTGAGAAGGTATAAAGAGTATACCCCTATGCAATGCCTGATCAGGATGTTTATTGCAATAAAGCCTGTTTATAAATTCTATCTTTCATTATTAAAGAATCCAAAGCTTAAATGGTCATTTTTGGAGCGTCAAAGACAGATTCGGGAGAAGGAATATAGAAGAATAACAGATATTGAACAGCAGCATGCCCATGAGCTTACCAGCGAAGAAGAAATTTCAAAAATCATTGGCAGAATTAAACATGCCTTAGAAGATTAAATTGATATTCAGGAGGAAATGAAATGAATAAGACAATAACTGCAGTTATCCCAGTCAAAGGAAACAGCACAAGATTACCCAACAAGAATATTTTACCCTTTGCAGATTCGAATCTGCTGATCCATAAGATCCGGCAGTTGAAGCAGGTTGAGGAAATTACGGATATTATTGTTTCGTCCGATTCCGATGAAATGCTTGCCATGGGAGAAGCAGAAGGGGTTACGGCGATTAAAAGGCCTAAAAAATACGCAGATGAATCAGTGCCTTTTGGAATGTTTCTTGAATATATCAGTGATGAGATGCCTAATGAACATATCATGTGGGCTTGTGCCACCTCTCCACTTGTAGAGCCTTATCTGTATCGTAATGCAATTAAAACATATTTTGCGAAACTGGAAGAAGGTTATGACTCATTGATTACCTGTGATCCCTACCAGACCTACCTGATGGATGAAAACGGGCCGCTGAATTTCAGCATGGGGCTTGCTCATAAGAATTCGGAACAATTGCCGAAGCTTTATCATTTTTCCAATGGCATTAATCTTGCACCTCGTGTGAAGCTGAAGGAATGGCATTACAATTATGGACCGAAGGCGTACAGGCTGATTATCAATAAGAGAGAAGCAGCAGACATTGATGATGTTTATGATTATGAGATTGCCAAGGCGTTGTATTTAATGAAAGACCCTAATCCGACCATTGGATAAATATTCAGTCAGGTTGCCTTATTTGTTATCATGTGATAAAATTTACGAGTATTTTTAGGAGATTCTTATGAAACGTGATAAGTTGCTGGATTGTACCCTTCGAGATGGCGGATATATAAATGATTGGAATTTTGGTTTTCACACAATCAAGGATATTATTAAGAAATTAGTGAGTTCACAGGTTGATTATGTGGAAGTAGGATTTTTGCGCAACTGCGACTATGATCGTGATAAGGCTCTATTCAATAACTGTGCGGAAATAGCCCCGATTTTGCCTGATAAACGAGATAATACAATGTTTACTGCAATGGCGCTGCATAATAAATATGATATCAATAAGCTTGAGCCGTATGACGGTAAGACGATTGATGCGATAAGAGTGACTTTTCATGATTATGATATTGATGAGGGACTTTCCTTTATTCAGAAAGCTCAAAATAAGGGGTATAAGGTGTTCTGTAATCCTATTAATATTATGGGATATTCGGATGAAATGCTTCTGAAGCTTTTTCAAAAAGTAAATCAGATACAGCCTTATGCCTTTTCTGTTGTGGATACCTTTGGGTCTATGATGAAATCGGATCTTCAAAGGATATATTCGCTTGTAGAGCATAATCTTGACAGCTCAATTGTGATAGGTTTACATTTGCATGAAAATCTTGCATTATCGTATTCTCTTGCACAGGAATTTATTGCCATGAAATCGGCAGGCAGAAAGAGTGTCATAGATGCCTCTATGATGGGAATGGGAAGAGTTCCGGGAAATCTCTGCATGGAACTTATTATGGATTATATGAATAAGAATCAGGGGGGAACTTATGATGTGAATCCGGTTTTGGATGGGATTGACGATCATATTGCCCAGTTGAAGCAGATTGAACCGTGGGGATATAGTACAGCTTATGCTTTGTCTGCCAAGTATAATCTGCATAGAAATTATGCAGAATTTCTTCTTGGAAAGGGACGTCTTCGCGCAAAGCAGATTAATCAGATACTTGCCAGTATAGAAGAGCATAAAAAGACAGCTTATGATAAGGAATATATTGAGGCTTTGTATGAGGGCTTTCAAAATCATGAGGTAGATGATCGGGAGCTTGTATTGCAGTTGAAAGAGCAATGGCAGGATCGCAGTATTTTGATTTTGGCTCCGGGTGCAAGCATTGTTACACAGAAAGCACAGATAGATCAGTTTATTGCTGAAAAGAATCCGGTGATTGTGTCTGCCAATTTTATTCCGGAAATCTATAAGCAGGACTATGCGTTTTATTCTAACGCCATGCGTTACAGTGCAATTGAGGATAAACATGATATTAATGGCTTGTTGGTTACCTCGAACCTTATGGATGTATGCAGTAATGAAAGCATGTTGAATTATGCAGATCTGTGTTTTGATGATAAAGGGAAGAGTGACAATTGTGTCATTATGTTAATGCGGCTGATGATCCGATTGGGGAAAAACCAGGTTTATGTCGCAGGATTTGACGGGTACCAGTCCAAAGGCTGTAATTATATTTCGTCTTATATGGCAAACCAGCATACTAAAGGGCAGGAGGAAAATATCAGAAATACCGGCTATGTTGCAGATATTCGCAAAAAGCTGGAAGTGATTTTCCTGACCCCGTCTCTGTACGATAAGTAAGGATGTTGAAATGAAGGATAGGAATAAGCTAAAACAAATTAAATATCTTATCATTGATGTGGATGGTACGCTGACAGATGCAGGTATCTATTATGATGAACATGGAAATGAACTGAAGAAGTTCTGCACGAAGGATGCAGCAGGGTTTTTTGCAGCACATCAGGTGGGAATAAAGATTCTGATACTCACAGGAAGAGAATGTGCGGCAACTACCCGGCGGATGACCGAGATGAAGGCAGACTATTTGGTTCAGGACTGCAAGGATAAAGTAAGATATATACAGAGCTTTATGAGAGAGAATGAGATCAGCAAAGAAGAACTGGGGTATTTGGGGGATGACCTGAATGATCTCCCGGGAATGAACTTGTGCGGTTTTGCAGGGTGCCCCTCGGATGCTTGTGAAGAAGTAAAGGAAAGGGCTGATTATGTATCCGTTATCAAGGGTGGATATGGGGCTGTGAGAGATATTATTTCCTATTTGCTGAAACAGCGCGGGGAATGGGAAGAGGCAATTTCACAAGTTTATGGGATAGGGATATAAAATGATAAATTTAAAAAAAGAGTTTACCGAAGAAATGAAATCATTTTGGCATCAATGCAGAGTGCGCCGGGGAGAAGAAGAGTTCCGCCATTTGGTAATGGAGGGATATCATAATCCTAATTTTCTGGAACTGCAAAGCTTTGGAAATGAGTATAAGGGCGCTATTGTTTATCATATCGGCGCTTACGGTTGTTCCGTAGGTTTTTTTGCGGAATTTTTATTTACATTGATACGACTGTATTTTGCCACGGAACGTGGCTTTGTTCCTTATGTTGAATGGGGAAAGGATTTTTTGTATTATGAAACAGAAGGTGTAGATAATAATTATAATGGTTTCTTGTATTATTTTGAGCCTGTTTCTGAGGTGAGTAATGTTCAGCAGGCGGCATATGTGCTGGAAGCCACCGATGATCATATTCATGATGTGCAAAATCAGTTAAATACCCATGGTTATGCGGTGTCAGATGATTATATGAATGCATTGAGCAGGATGGTTCAAAAATATATTCGATATAATCAAAAGACGTTAACCTATTTGGAAAAGGGATATGAAACTTTGATTGGGAATAAAAAGGCGCTGGCGGTGCATTTTCGGGGAACAGATTATAGGAGGCAGTACAATAATCATCCTGTTTTTGTCACCATTGAGCAGGAAATTGAAAAGGTTCGGGAATTATTGAACACGAAAGCTTATGAAGTGGTGTTTCTTGCCACAGACGAGCAAGAGGCAGTAGAGATTTTCAAACGGGAGTTTGGCGATGCTGTCAGGGTGTTTGAGGATACATGGCGGGCCAAAGGCGAAGATGAGTCGGTTGCATACAGTCATTCTGAAAGGGACAAGCATCACTATTTATTAGGTCTGGAGGTAGTGCGGGATCAATATATGCTTACCCGATGTGAGGGACTTATCGGCGGAGTATCCAATCTTACGCTTTCTGCCAGAATGATGCGTAAAGCATGGTATGAAAAGGATTATGAAGATTTGGTGATTATTAATCATGATTTGTGTCATAATCAACGCAATTTTTGTGATGCAACACATTAGGGAGAATAGATTGTAAGTGAAAATTATTGATAAGTGTTACGAAAGGTATTTGATTCGCCAATTTAATAAAGAAAACTTCAAAAAGCATGTTATATTGGAACCAACTGCAATAGCAGGACGGGACAATACATTTGAAGGGAATAATTATATTGCAGGGGAGCTTTATAGATGCCAAATAGGATATGGTTCTTATGTACATCGAAATAGTGTCTTAAAGGAAGTAAAGATAGGACGTTTTTGCGGAATTGGCGAAAATGTAAATATCAGGCTTTTTGAACATCCTATAAATATGGTGTCAATTTCTCCATGCTTTTATCGCAGGAAGCATACCTTAAAAACTTTCGTAGACGAAAATTACTATGAGGATTTAAAATATAGTGAAGAAGGCTTTTCTGTAATTATTGGAAATGATGTATGGATTGGCCAGGGAGTATCCATTAAAAGCGGCGTTACCATTGGGGATGGCGCTGTTATCGGTACAGGAGCTGTGGTAACGAAAGATGTGGAGCCATATTCCATTGTCGGAGGCGTACCGGCTAAGCTAATACGTTATAGATTTACGAAAGAGCAGATAGAAGCACTTCTGAAAATCAGGTGGTGGGATAAGGATTGCAGCTGGCTTGAGGAAAACGGAAAATATTTTGCGGATATAGATAAATTTATAGAGAGATTTCAATAGAGTTATTCGGTATTGGGGGGAAAGATGATTTCTGTTATTGTACCATCCTATAATGTGGCACCATATCTGGAACGCTGCGTCAATTCTCTGGTGCGTCAAACCTATATAGAATTGGAAATTATATTAGTGGATGACGGTTCCACCGATGAAACCGGGGAATTATGTGAGAAATTGTCACAAAATGATTCCCGAATCAAGGTAATTCATAAAGAGAACGGCGGTCTTTCAGATGCCAGAAATGCCGGAATAGATATTGCAACAGGCGAGTTTTACTCCTTTATTGATGGTGATGATTTTATAGAATTGGATACCTATGAGGCTATGCTTGCCGAGATGAAGGATCCGGCAGTTTCCATTGTTGCAGGTGGATTTTTTGTCACCGATATTAAGGGTAATACAACAATTTCCATGAGTCCGAAGAGGCAGTATTATACGAAAGAAGAAGCATTCATGGACTTATTTGGAAAAAGCTACATTTCGCAATCAAGTTGTAATAAGCTTTTTCGAAGCAGTTTATTTGACAATATCAGGTACAAAAAGGGTATCTTAAATGAGGATATGGAAATATTGCCCAGGCTGTTGGACGCAGGCAGCCATGTTGTGCTGCTGGATAAAGCAGTGTATCACTATATAAAGAAACCGGGAAGCATCACATCTGCGGATTATAGCATGGAACGTTATAAAGCAATAGAAATAGAAAAAGATATTTATCGGTTGTGTAAGACTAAATATCCGAAATTGAAGCCATATGCAGGTTATTATGAACTAAAATCACTTTATGAAATGCTGCTTAATCTTATGGAATGTAATAACCATAAGGATTTCAAAATACAAGAGTTAAGCATTCGCCGGAGAATCATACTTGTTTCTATTCGGTGCAGCAGATGGAAGGAAATAACCAATATTTATAAAAATCAAATGAAAACCTATATCCTTACTGCATTGGCTGGGCCTTCCAATATTGAAAAGTTAGTAAGGATAAAACATAAAATAGCGAGGGATTGAATGAGGGACATAAATCAGTATTCAGATAATTATCTTGTGAAGGATTTTGAGATATATCAAGTAGAGTATAGAAGAAAAAAAGTCATAGAGCAGATATGTAAATATCAGCCCCAAAGGATATTAGAAATAGGATGCGGAAGCGAACCCCTGTTTCAATATGTGGAAGGTAAAGAATGGGTAATCGTTGAACCGTCAAAGGCTTTTTGCAAAATAGCTGAAAAGAAAAAAGGCAGATCAGACCATGTTAACATTATTCAGGGCTTTCTTGAAGAACGAATATCTGAACTGGTGCAAGAAGACTTTGATATGATTATTTGCTCAGACCTTTTACATGAAGTGGAAGAACCGCAGAGAATGTTAACGGATATTTTTAAATTATGTGGTGATAAGACTATTGTTCATATAAATGTGCCGAATGCGAAATCCTTTCATAGGGTATTGGCCAGAAATATGGGGATAGCTAATGAGTATGAGAAATCAGAAAGAAATATATTACTTCAACAGAATATTGTGTTCGACATGGATAGTCTGACCAATATGGTTACAAGTCATAATTTTGAGATCCTTGATAGAGGAAGTTATTTTATTAAACCATTTACACACAAACAAATGTATGATTTGATCGAGAAAAAGATTATAGATAAAAAAGTTTTGGACAGGTTATATAATATGGCGGACGATATGCCGATGCTGGGTTCGGAAATATTTATAAATTGCAGAAAGGTTGATAGCAAAAAGGAGAAAATGTTATGATAAAAGAAATAAGAAAGATAAAGGATGCAATAGGAAAGCTTTTGTTCATACTGAACAGAGAACAAAAGCTCTATTGTATTCTTATTTTTTTTATGTCGCTGATTGCAGCGCTGATTGAAACCGTAGGAGTATCTGTAATTATTCCGGTTGTGCAGGTGGTAATTTCCGCAGACGAATTAATGAAGCAGCCCTATATACGTCCGATTATGGAATTGTTTAATTTGAATACAAGTACGGAGGTGATCCTGTTTGTTTGTACATGCGTTGGGATTGTATATATTATCAAAAATGCATATTCCTTTTTGTATACATGGGCTTCTGCAAAGTTCTCTAACAAGATTAGAAGAGAATTAGCGGTTCGTGTTCT
>JAUNGK010000295.1 GCA_030524555.1 Bacillota bacterium
TCCGAAAAAATATAAAAATGGGCTTCGGGCACCTTTTCCCTGATTACCTTTATGGCTTTTGCATAATACTGATCTGTGCAGATATTTCCGAACATTGCGGCGTTTTCCTGATTTAAATAATCTCCCCGCCTGATATGAACACTGATGGACTGCTCCTCTTCCATTTCCCGGGCAAGCTGCCTGTTTAAAGGATTAATGCTGGGTGGAAACTGTATCTTTTCCCGCAGGTCATACAGAATATCCGCATAATATTTCTCACAGGCAAAATAACCGGTAAGATACATATTTTCAAAACCAAATATCTCCGGATGATACATCTTACTTTCCTGAAATTTGTGTATGGTAAAGGGAAGAAGCTTTCTGCGAAGCTTTCCGCCGATACCGTCCGAACCGATCAGCGCTTTCTTTTCCTCAGCAGTGCAGGTCTCAAATACCAAGCGGTCAAAATACCGAAGCTCCAACTCCCTTTTCGTCACTGCCGGGATTTCATCTTTTCCCCTGGCTCCTTCTTTTTCGGCTGCCCCAATCTGGTCAAACCATGAAATATCCAGTCTTGCCTCCACTCCCAGCCTTACAAATTTTCGATACAAAGCATACTGCTGGAGCTGATTGCCCAATCCGCCGGCTATTTGAATTATTATCATTCCTCTTCCTCCGTCATCACAAACAGCGACAGCGCCGGTGCAAGCGACCATGGATAAGCTCCGTAAATCTGAGGGTACATGCTAAATCCCTGGCATTCTGCCAGACACCCGTATATCCTTCCTTCCTTTACGGAATTGCGGAGTGCATCTCTTCCCCTCACCATACGGGACTTATGTATGCCGATCAGTACCTTGGTCTCTAACGACCTGGCAATAGCATAAAGAATCATTGCCGTAGCCGAAGTATCAACCGGACCTTCCTTCGCACCCAGCTGCCAACCATACAGTCCTCCTTCAAGCTGGTATGCCTCTACCTTGTCCACCAGTCTTCGGTACGCCTGTTTAATAATTTCATAGCTGGGTCTTGTGCTGTCTAAATAGGCAAGCGTCTCTGACATTCCTATCATCAGCCAGCCCACAGCTCTTCCCCATCCGATAATACCATATTTTACTCCACTTTCATATTGATATCCATGATAGGGCAGGCCTGTTTTCTCATCCATTCCATAGGAGATAAAATTTTGAATTTGGGATACCGCCAGATTAAATGCATTGGAATCACCATATGTACTGGCATACTTACACAGAAAAGGACAAACCATGCCGACCATATCGGCAAAAATATAATTATTTCCCTGCTTTGGCCTGTAGGGAAAGCTTCCTGCCTCATCCCTTTCATGATGATACAAAAACTGCACCATTGCCTCAGCCGCTTTTTTATATTTTTCCTCTCCTGTCACCTGATGAAGATCAATAAGAGCCATGCCGCTGACCATATCATCTACATAGTAAAGCCTGTGATTAGATCTGATCCATCTGTCATAATATTTCTTAAGACAGTCAATAATCACTCTGGCTTCTTCGGAATTTTTGTTATGCAAATAATAATCCATTAAGCTTTTAGCTAAAAGACCGTTTGGCCAGTTAATTTTGTCAACAGGCTCCACAGCTCTTCCGGCAAGCATTTTAAGGGATCTTTTCAAATAAAATCCCATTCCTCTTTTTGGATAACCAAGCAGCTCCTGCTCGGCTGCTTTTACCATTTCCAGCATTTCATCATCTCCTTTTCAGCTTTTTTCTCACAATCCCCCACAAATATCCAAACTCCTCCGTTCTTCCGAACAAAAGG
>JAUNGK010000296.1 GCA_030524555.1 Bacillota bacterium
GTTATATAAATAGGGTACATACGAATAAAAGAATGGATTGGAACACTGCAAAGAAAGCAATAGATTTTTTACATGAGCATTCTGAATGTAGTTCTCAGGTCGCATTTGGTTTTTATGGTGGTGAACCATTACTTGAATTTGAGTTGATAAAGAAAAGCGTAGGATATATTAATCAGAAATTTTTTGGAAAAAGAAAGACATTTGTCATTACGACAAACGCTACGTTATTAAATGAAGAAAAACTTCGGTTTTTTATGGAAAATGATTTTTCGATTATGATTAGCTTAGATGGTCCGGAAAGTGTACAAGATGGTAACCGGGTTTTTGCAGATAATGAAAGTGGAACTTTTGAAACAATAATTGAAAAACTTAAAATGATTGAGAAAATTGCGCCAGACTATTTAGAAAAAATTAGTTTTAATGCCGTAATAGATTTACAACATAATTTTAATGAAGCAAATGATTTTTATCTTACATATGACCTGGTTAAAGATTCTATGGTAAGAGGAACATTTGTGAATGACATTAATAAGAAAGAAGCAATGCAGATTAACAAACAATATCTGATAGATTCAAAATACGAAGAATTTAGAACTATGTTATATTATTGTACAGATATATTTAGTAAATATTCACCTAGAATGTTAAGAAGTTATGTGGAAGGATTAAAACAAAATTTTGCCGAAAGAGATATTGTAAAAGCAGATCTTATACAGAAAAGTACAGCAGGCGGTCAATGCGTGCCGGGGATACAGAGATTATTTGTTACTGTCGATGGAAAGTTGTTTCCATGCGAGCGTGTAAATGAGCAATCGGAGGATTTTTGTATTGGAGATTTAGAAAATGGGTTTGACATAATACAAGCAAAAAAATTGTTGAATGTGGGGCAATTAACAAAAACAGAATGCCAAAGCTGTTGGTGTCAGAAAATATGTTCTCAATGTATCGCAAGGGCAGATGATAATGGAAAGTTATCCAGAAAGCGACGTTTGGAAAATTGTAACCATGCAAAGGCAAGTGCAGAAAAAATGATAAAGGATTATATTGTATTGAAGAAAAATAAGTGCAGATTTGATAATTTGGAGGTAGAAGTGTAGAATGAAGTGGTTAATTTATCCGTATACACCAAAAAGTATTCCGTTAATTAGAAATAAGGGATTATTGAAATGTGGAGAAATAGTTCAAATAGCGGCGCCGTTGGGGTTTGGATTAGATGGAAAAGATGGATATATTTGGGGAGAAGAAAAATCTGAATATATAATTAGCAATGAAATTGACCGAAAAATAGACGGAATATGGATAACACCAGAGATTGCATATATGGGTATAGATGAAATACTGACAGCAATTGAAACATTACCAATAGCCAATAAAGTCATCTACTATTCAGCTTATTTGAATATGGATGATGAGAATAAGATAATTGGTTTATGCAAGAATATGGGAGCAAAAGAAATAGTGCAACAAAGGAACACAAGTGATATAGAATTATCTGTTTGTGATAACGTTCTTTATAAATTTGATACGCCTATTATTGCGATAGCTGGGGCGGGAAGTTTTTCGCAGAAATTTGATTTACAATTATATTTGAGAAAAGAATTTTTAAATTTAGGGTATAAGATTAGTCAAGTTGGCTCAAGACCATATTGCGAGATGTTTGGTTTTCAATCCATACCAAAATGGATGTTTGATTCAACATATACTGATAAGGAAAAAGTCTATGCATTTAATCACTATTTAAAATTGATTGAATTAAGTGAAAA
>JAUNGK010000071.1 GCA_030524555.1 Bacillota bacterium
AATACATCCTGTCCAAATTCGTTCTGATAGTTGGGAACCATGTATGCGGTTCCGTCAATCTTGGCCTGACTCCATGCCATTTCGGGAACTACATTCCAAATATCAGGTGCGTAGGTCTGAATAAATTCCTCAGTCAGCGGATAGAAGCCTCCAAGCGCTACTGTCTGCTCATAGTGTCCCCAACTGGAAGCTGTAAAGATTAAGTCAAAATCCTCTCCACCGGAGAATAACAGGGAATACTTGGTGTCATGCTCGCCCCATGACAGGAACTCTACGGAAACGGAAGCATTTAACTTTTCTTCCAAAATCTTATTGATTTCGGCATAAACCTCATCAAAGTCCGCTGTCCTGTCTCCCAACAAATACATTTTCAGCTCAACATGCTCTGAAATATCAATGGCATCTGCGCTTTTGTCATCTGCCTGTGTACCTGTTTCTAAAGAGCCTTCCGCCGAAGGCTGCGATGTGGAAGAACCTCCGTCATCCTTAGAACCACATCCGGCTAACATACCGATTGCCATTGCCACGCTCAAAAAGAGCGCCGTAAATTTTTTCATGTTCTTTTTCATAGAAACCTCCTTTATTATATATGTTAAAAAACACATTTACTACCTTTTTTTACCTCGTAACTTCTTATCCCTTAACAGCACCGATGGTAATACCCTGTACAAAATATTTCTGCACAAAAGGATAAGCCAGTACAATGGGACCAGTTACAACAATGGTCAAAGCCATCTTAAGCGTCTGCGTGGGAAGGGAAACCGAGCTGACCACCGCACCGCTGACCGTTCCGTTAGCAATCAGCTTCTTATATCCCTCTATGTCATTAATCTTCTGATACAGGAAATATTGAAGCGGGTACTTTGCTTCCGTTTGGATATACAGCATGGCATTATACCAATCGTTCCAATATGCCAGTGCAATGAACAATCCCACCGTAGCCAGAGCCGGTTTAATCAGTGGAACAACCACCTGAACCAGTGTTCTAAACTCACCGCAGCCGTCAATCTTAGCTGCATCAATCAGGGAATCCGGGATTCCCAATATGTAGCTCTTCATGATCAAAAGATTATATACACTAAACAGCAGAGGCAGAAGCAATGCCAGATAAGAGTCCGCCAAATGCAGGGTCTGCCTGATCAGCAGATAGTAAGGAACTAATCCTCCGCTGAACAGCGTTGTAAAGTAGAAGAAAAAGGAAAAATAATTTCTCCACTCAAATTCCTTTCTTGCCAGCACATACGCCGTCATGGTCTGCAGCGCCAGGCCAAGAAATGTTCCCACTATCGTCAGACAGATTGTAGTGGCATAAGCCCGAAACACTACCATCGGCTCTTTAAATACGGTCTTATATGCCTCTAAGCTGAAATCCTGCGGCAGGAGGCTGAAACCATTTTTAATAATTGCTGCCTCCGACGAGAATGAGCCTGCAAGTATCATCAAGAAGGGAACCAGACAAATCAGCGCTACCAGTCCGCAAAAGGTATATGCAATAATATTAAGGGCAATCACATCTTTACCCTTTTTCACTTTTCCCAAATGACTTTTCGTTGATGTCATATCTCCACCTCCTAGAACAATGTGTAGTCGCGGTCAAAACGACCTACCAGCTTATTCACAAGTACTACTGTGATAAAGCACAATACGGACTGGAACAGACCAATTGCCGCAGACATGCCGAAGTTGTTGCTTGATATCAATGCCCTGAAGGTCAATGTGTCAATAACATCCGTGTAGTTATACAAAAGACCGTTATTTCCCACCAGGTTGTAGAACATATCAAAGTTTCCCTTAAAGATACCGCCTACGGAAAGCAGGAACAAAATAATTGTGGTCGGCATAATCATTGGGATGGTCACCTTAAAAATCCTCTGGAACACATTAGCTCCGTCAATAGCTGCCGCCTCATAAATAGAGGTATCGATTCCCATGATAGCTGCCAGATACATAACCGATCCGTATCCTATGCCCTTCCACAGATTAAAGAAAATCAGGATAAAGGGCCATGCCTCAGGTGTTGTATAGAAAGCAACCTTCTCTCCACCGAATAGTGTGATCAGTCTGTTCATAAATCCATAATCAGAGCTGAAAACGTTGAAAGCCATTACACCTACAATAACCCATGAAATAAAATATGGCAGGAACATGATCGACTGCGTGATCTTCCTGTAACTCTTGCTATGTATCTCCGTTAAAAGCACCGCTACCGCTATCTGCATAATTGTGTTGATAATAATAAAAGCTACATTGTATAAGACCGTATTCCTTGTAACCAAACCGGCCTGACCGGATTGAAAGAAGAACTTAAAATTTTCAAATCCGTTCCAGTCGCTTCCCCAGATGCCTCCCGCATATGTATACTTTTTGAAGGCCAGCACAATACCCGTCATCGGATAATACGCAAAGATCAGAGTATAAATCACCGCCGGCAAAAGCATCAAAAGAAATGCGCGATACTTATAAACTTTTTTAAAAAAACCTTTGATTCCTGTTTTCTTTTTCGCCATCTCGCCTCTCCCTTTGTTGCGCAATTAGTTGCGCATATAATCTCATTTTTGTACTCAAAGCTTTTGTGCTTTATTACTATGTTTTCATTATATCATCAACGTTTTTTGTAGTCTATGCACTGCAAAACCAAAAATATCCGCCGTGAGAGAAGTATTATTAACCAATGTTTCTATAATTTGCGCAAATTTCAGTTTTTGCTGTTGCGCAGCAAAAAGCATGCAGCTTCTCCTCCGAGAAATTGCATGCTTCACTAACATATTATCATTTAGAACACTTATCAGCCGGCCTGACGCATCAAATCAGCAATGGTCTCCTTCAGCTTATCATATGCCTCTGCCGGATCATCAATGTCGTTTACCGCACGCTCCAGCGGGCAAATCCCATCGCCCTTACGGTTGTTGATAACCTGTATGCAGCGTCCGCAGCCAAACTCAATTCTCTTCCCGCTTAAATACTCTTTTGCCGCTTTGCTCATAAGCGCTCCGTAAACCTTCTTTGCACCGCCCAGATCCAGAAGAAGTGCAGCCGCCTTTCCGATGATTTTGTCCACGATAACAGCATCCTTAAGCAGTTCCCTGTTTTCATCAATCACCTTTATAATCGGCTTTACACCGTTTCCGCTGTCCTTATAGACAATTCTTTCATCTTTAATGATGATAAAGGAGCATTTGCCGGATGCGATCATTTCCTTTGCTCTCGCCTCTATCTCGCTTTCCTTATAGCGCCCTCCTGTATATTCCCAATGCAAAAGCTTCTCCAGCCCTTTCACAATTGCGGGGATAAGGATCAGCAGCAGAACGGTTCCGGGAAGCCCTTCTATATTGGAAGCAAACACGGAAGCAAAGGTAATTGCCTTTCCTCCTGCAAGCATGGCAATCGCAAAAATCACTCCGTGAACCACTCTGCCTGCAAACATGGAAATGAGAAATGCGGGATATATCTTCATTCCCTTCAAGCGGTACAAAAGGCCGCCAACAAAGCCATAAACGGCAAGCTCACCTACCATAACCGGCAGCATAGGATAAAGTGCCGGCATCCCCGTAAGCACACTGGATAATACAGGCGTTACCACTCCTCCCAAAAGCCCCCAGAAAGGCCCGCAGAGCATTCCCATCAGGAATACCGGGAAATGCATGGGAAGCAGTATTGTTCCAGGAATACCAAATGCGTGGGCAGTCACATAGGGAAGGATAAGTCCCGTAGCAATAAGCAGTCCCACTGTAGTAATATTTCTTACTTTATCCTTCTGTCTCATGCTTCGTCCTCCATAACAATTATTTCAATAATCTTTCAATTTCTTTAACAGAATACTCTTTTCCGGCCTCTTTTGCAAGCTTTGCATCCCTCAAAGGTGCAATCATATGATTCTTAACCGGATAGACAAACAGAAGCACAAGTATAACTACCAAAAGAATTGCAGGAATAAAGGTAATCAGATAATCCAGCTTTGCCATTAAGGCGGGATCATGGATTTGTGAGGTTCCGTCATATCCTATAATTGTCAGTGCAATGCCCAATGTTGTTGCACTTAATGCGGCACCGATTTTATATCCAAAGGTTGCAAGAGCTACCACGGAGCCTTCCTTTTCCTCTCCCGTACGAAGTAAAATAATATCAGCCGCCTCATAAAGCATCATGTAATTGTAAGCCGTAAAAAGTACAAAGCATGCTGCCGTCAATAATCCGTGTACCAGCATAATTCCCATACCGTGGAAGCCAATGAAACCGATAATGATGTAGGCTGCCAGCGCTACGATTACGGATGCTTTAAATGCATTGTGGGAACCAAGCTTTTTGTCCAAAACACCGATCAACGGAGTAATAAATACACCGCCAAAGGTGTAGCACGCAGATACCAGTGAAAGCTGCCATGCCGGAAGAGCCAGCTTGCTGTCGCCAACATACATGATACAGGCAAAAATGAGATTGATAAACAGAGTACTGAATAAATAAATCAATACGGAAACAATATAGCCTTTGGTTTTAATAACTTCTTTGTAATTTGAGAACAAATTTGACTTCTGAATTGTCTCCTCACTGACCGGTGCTTCCATCCCCTTCGTCGACGCCACGGTTGCAAGGAAGCCAAGTCCGCCAATCACACCCAGAATTCCCATGGTAAGGGACCATGAAGTGCTTTCCACAAAACCAAGCTGTAAGAACAGTTCCACGATAATCGGTACAAGCGATACCGCAAGGTTACCGCCGTTTCCGATAAATGCCATAATTGATCTGATCGTCAAACGATCATCCGGGTGACGCGCCACTTCGGGAAGCAAGCCGTAAAAAGGAACCTGCTCGCAGGTGTAGGCAAGCCAAAATGCCAGACAAACAGCTCCATAATATACATAAAGTGCCGGTCCCACCTCCAGATGAGGTCTAATGTAACACAGTGCAAATGTGATACAGAACGGAATGAAGAACTTCTTCATCATAGCTCTTCTTCTCCATTTCTTCTTGCTGACATCATTCACAAAGCCTACTACCGGGTCTGTTACTGCATCCCAGATCATCGCCAAAGACAATATGGTGCTGGCTACTGCTGCCTGAATGCCTACTATATCCGTCAAATAATATGTGAAGTAATTGTAGAACAAAAAGTATACAAAATACTCTCCCAGCGTTCCTACCGAAAATCCCCACATCTGCTTCCTGGTTAATCTTTTGTTTTCCATAATTTTCTCCTCCTAAGCTATTCTGTGCTGCCTCTATGTTTAAACTCCAAACACTTCCACTGCCTTTTGCATTCTTTCACGGATCTTTACCGAGAAAGGACAATTTCCTTCACACCTTCCGCACTTTAAGCACTCGGATGCATGATGCGGAAGCGCCATGTAATGGTCTCTTACTGTATCAGGAACCGTATCACCTACAAGTGCAAGATCAAGAAATTTATTTACATAGGCAATGGTAATATTAGAAGGACAAGGCTGACAATGACCACAATACATGCACCTGCCGGTCACTCCGAAATCCTTAATCGTCAAAATATCTGAATAATCCTTTTCCGACTCACTGACTTCCAAATATTTCATGGCCATTTTCATTTCCTCCAGGGAAGCATAGCCTAAAAGAGTGGACACTACCGCCGGTTTATCCAACGCATACTTCATACACTGATAGATAGACATTGCCTTTCCAAAAGGGGAAGTTCCTTCGGAAAGAAGCGTTCCGCCTCCGAAAGCTTTCATAACGGTAACCGCAATCCCCTTTGCCTCACAGAAGTTATAAAAATTAAGGCGTGCCGGGTTCATTTTGGCCTTATCCACATCAAAGCCCTCATGCTCCATCATTTTCCAGATATCCGTATCCGGTGAATTCTCCATGTCATAAGCAGGATTGATACTGAACATGCAAAGCGCCATATGAGGAAGAGCTGCCATCTTTGTTGCAATCACCGGATCATGAGAGGAAAAGCCCAGCTTTTTGATAACTCCCTGCTTCATAAGTTCCACGGCATAATCATATACGCCATTATCCATAACCTTCTGAAAGTCGGCCTCCGTGTCTACATAATGGATCATGCCGAAGTCAATATAGTCTGTTTTCATTCTGGTCAGCATATCATCAAAAGAAAACTTGACCTCGTCCATATTTCTGGTTCTCTCATACTGATCGTTCTTGTGAATTGTTCCCAGATGTCCCTGAATGTACATCTTCTCTCTTCTGCCTTCCAGCGCTATCCCTACATGGTCTCTTACAATTGGATTGGGAATATACATGTCCAAAATATTTATTCCATTTTCAATTGCATAATCAAACATCTGAATTGTCTCCTCCAAAGAGACGTCCTCCAAACGCTCGGACCCAAAGCCGATAACACCGAATTTTTCATCACCAAGCTTGTAATCTCTGTAATCCATTTCTTCTCCTCCTCATACTTTTATAAAATAAAAAGCAGACCGAAGGTGCTTAATCGCCTTCGATCTGCTTTTCGGAAATTTTACCTTAAAGTAACTTTAAAGTCAATATGGAAAATAAATTTTTTGAGAAAATTTTCAATAATTAAATCAGCTGTATCTGAATCTCGTAAACTTCATCACGCCAATCATAGAAATACAATGCGGCCTCCATAGCGATAATACGCCCCATTTTCCGATCGCCGCATGCCTTTTGAACCTGGTCAAGCATCGATGTCCATTCACCGGACTCGCTAAAAGGCTTACACATAAAACAAACATAATCCCCTGCCGGAAGCTTCTCCACAAAACAGTCGTGCCTGTATTCACCTTCCTCAACCACAAGAAACTCTTTCATCCAGAGTATCTCCTTCTTCATAAAGGCATCGGGATCAAACTCGTAGCCATATTCCCGCTTAATGCTCATTCTGCTTGAAAGTGCATCCTCAGCTTTACACTGCAGCGCAAAGTGAAGGGAATCCGAATCAAGCCCGCTGTCCGCACTTACGGAGAGTATGTATCTTTCTTCCATATGCCTGACCTCACAGGTTCCCGGCTGGTAAGCTTCAATCGCCTCATACCGCTCAGTCATCCAATTCAGATCATCCAGCATCTTCTGCATGGCCTCCAGCTTTTGTCTGGCAGTGTCTCTTTGACGCATCATCAGGTCAACAAACCTGGAAGGATCATTGCTTTCCAGCACCTTTTTCAGTTCTTTTAAGGATATCCCCATACTCTTGCAGATTTTAACGATCTCCAGCTGCCAAAATTCCGTATATCCATAATATCGGTATCCTGTATTTTCGTCCGTATAGCTTGGTTTGACCAGGCCGATATCGTCATAAAATCTCAGGGCTGATGTAGGAATTCCCGTTCTTTTCTGAACCTCGCCCACTGTATATCTATGCTCCATTTCGTTCCTCTCCTTCACAATATTTCCATAATGCTATCTTATCATAAGAAGAGGATTTCGGAAAGTTATTTCATCTTTTCGTAAACCGCTTTTAAGGACTCATCAAGCCTTGCAAGTCCCTCATCAATATGCTCATAGGATATTGTAAGAGGCGGCTCAATCCTGATTACATGGGCATTTGTCTCCGTACCCGATAACAGCACGCCCTTACCAAACATTTCTGTTACCACCTGATAGCCTTTGGCATCATCGCAAAATTCCATGGCAATCAAAAGTCCTTTTCCTCTCACCTCCACCAAAAGCTCCTTATACTTTTCCTGCAAAACAGCCAGCTTTTCCATGAAATATTCACCTTTTTCTCTGGCCTGGCGGGGTAAATCTTCCTCCAGAAGCACATTGATTCCTGCTATTCCGGCAGCACATGCCAAAGGATTTCCTCCAGTGGTAGTACTGTGCATCCATGGATTTCCAAACATATATTTTTCATAGCAGCGTTTGGTGCACACCGTAGCCGACAGAGGCATAACGCCGCCGCCCATAGCCTTAGCCAGACAGAGAATATCGGGTGCTACTCCCCAATGATCCACGGCAAACACCTTTCCGGTTCTTCCCATACCAGTCTGAACCTCATCTGCAATCAGCAGAATATCATATTCGTCACACAATGCCCGAATCTTCGGAAAATAATCGTCAGGAGGAATAATAACGCCGATTTCTCCCTCAATAGGCTCAAAAATCATTGCTGCAGGCAGTTCTCCGATATACGCCATAGATTCCACCGTCTTTTTCAGATAGTCAAAATCACCAAAGGGCACATGACGTATTCCCTGAAGCATGGGAATAAAAGGTTTCCTGTAAACACCTTTACCTGTCAGGGAAAGAGCCCCTAATGTTTTACCGTGAAAATCCTTGGTAGCAGTGATGAAATAATGTCTGTCCGTTGCCATCATTGCCATTTTCATTGCACATTCCACGCTCTCCGTACCTGAGCTTGTAAAAAAGGAAAACTGCAGATCGCCGGGCGTCATTTCTGCCAGCAGCCTTGCCAGCATGGAGCGGTTGCCGTCCAAAAGCTCTGCACTGCCGAGAGCCTGCTTATCAAGCTGATTCCTGACTGCTTCTATCACCTTGGGATGTCTATGTCCATGATTAAAAACACCAAATCCTCCCAGCCAGTCAATATATTTCCTGCCGTTTAAATCATAGAAACCATCCTCTTCATCGATCCACTCAATGGATTTATAATTTGTAGCCGCAGACTTTCTGTATTCCAGCTGCCCCGGATTGACATACTGCTCAAAATTCTCCACCACCTCATTGGTAAACTCATCCCGCTTTTCCTGAGGCATGTCCTTTGTTGCAATCATGTCAAGGGCATGCCTGGAATATTCAATAACCTCTGAAAAATCTTTTCTCATTACTGCTACCTCCCTGTTTCATTATAGGTTGTTTTTAATATTTTTAAGAAATCCTCATACCCAATTTCCCTTGGATTGTCCGGTGCCGACAAATGTACAGAGCATTTTTGTGCCAGCATGGGGAAATCTTCCGGATTTACACCGGGCAGCTCCCGAAAGAGCGGAATATCCAGATCCTTAACCATGCTCTTTAACTCTCCCACCAGCCGTTCACATAGCTCACGCCGGGAAAGCCCGCTGCCTGTTATTCCCATAGCTTCCGCTATCTGCTCATACTTTTTCATATTTCCCGGTATGCTGTATTCTGTCACATTAGCAAGAAAAATTGCATTTGCCACGCCATGAGGCGTATCGTAAGCACCGCCAATCGTTTCTGAAAGACTGTGAACCGCACAGGTATCCGAATAGCCGAATGCAATTCCCGCAAACATACTCCCAAGCATAACTGCCTCACAACTCTGTGGTGTTCTCTCATACACAAATTCCCGGATGTTTTCTGAAATCAGCTTGACAGCCCGTATACCAAAGCTTTCTGTCACAGCATTGGTACATTTTGCAACAAATCCTTCTATCGCATGAGTCAATGCATCAACCGCCGTTGCCGCAGCCACCTGTCCGGGCAATCCATAGAGAACCTCAGGGTCACATATTGCAATTGTGGCATGACATTTCGGATCAAAGCAAAAGACCTTTGTCCTGGTCTCCTCATCCGTTACTACACCACAGATACTCATCTCACTTCCCGTTCCTGCAGTGGTTGGTATACAGATTAGCGGAAAGGAATCCTCGGTATATGCCTGCGGATACTGTATCACCTTAAAATCCGTGGTGTGGTGCCCAAGCATTCCAGCAATTGCTTTCGCCGTATCCATACTGCTGCCGCCTCCCACTGCAACCAGGAAATCCACACCCTCGTCTATTGCAAGCTGCGCTCCCTTCTCACAGTCCTTTATTCTGGGATTAGCCACTATCTGACTAAATTCAACTACCGGAAGCTGCTCCTCCTCCAGCCTTTTTCTGACTCTGCCCGGAAGACCTGTTCTGATAACTCCCTGATCTGCCACCAGCATAACCTTCTTTGCTCCTGCTGCTTTTGCCAGAATACCGGTTCTTTCCAATGCCCCGCATCCAAATTCAATCTTTGTAGGCAGGGAAAAAGAAAACTCCATTCTTCTCACATCCTTTCTTTAAAATAAAAAAGCCGACAGAGATTTCTAAATCTCCATCGACTTATCTTAATCGAGATTATAACATTAAAGTTACTTTAAAGTCAATGTATATTTTTATAATTAGCTATCCAATAAGCCAAAGGAGCAGCACCTTTTCCTATAAATCATACCTGATCACAATTCATGAAGCAGCCTTCGCACTTCCTCCATACCAATACCTTTTTCCCTTGCAATCCGGGAGATATCCTCATATTCATACTTGGATTTTTTCACGCCATAGCCTGAGGATATCTTACATCTAACCTGGCCATAGGGTGTCTCAACAGTATCCAGCTTTCTGTCAAGCACATATCTTCTGACTACCGCCTCCCTGATGCCAATCGTTGTGGTATGACGGAATATCAGCTCTGTTATTTCCTCCCGCTTCTGCTCCGTACACATGACCCGAAGCAATATGCCGGGTCTGGATTTTTTCATGCCAATCGGAACGGTATAAACCTCCAGTGCACCACCTTCAAACAGCCGTTCCATAGCAAATCCAATGTCCTCTGCAGTCATATCATCCACATTGCAGGAAAGCTCAATCATCCTATCCTCCTGCCGCTTTGTCTCTCCTAGCATAGCACGGACACAGTTGGCTTTTTCAAAATCCTTTTTCCCCATTCCATAGCCGATAGAAGATACCCGCATCATGGGCATTTCTCCGAACCTTGTTGCGAAATATTTAAGCAGCGCCGCACCGGTGGGTGTACAAAGCTCCCCTGAAATACTTCCGCCATAAACAGGGATATCCTTCAATATATAGGCTGTTGCAGGTGCCGGAACCGGCAAAATTCCATGAGCACACCTGACATGTCCGCTTCCCACATGCACCGGAGATACTATCACCTCATCAGGTGCAATATAATTCATCAATAAGCATACTGCAGTAATATCGGCAATTGCATCCATGGTTCCCACCTCATGAAAATGAACGTCTGTAACTGAAACTCCATGAACACTGCTTTCCGCCTCTGCAATCAATTCATAAACCGCAAGGATATCCTGCTTTACCTTTTCCGTAAGCTGCAGGTGCGAAATAATATGTTCAATCTCATGCATTCCGCTGTGATGGTGATGGCTGTGTGGTTCATCATGCCCGTCCTTAAGAGAATGATCGTGCATATGCTCATCCTCCTCCATGCCCTTTACCTTCACAGAAATATGAGTTCCCAAAATGCCGCATTTGGTAACTGTTTCCTTCTCCATGCAGATATCAGGGATGCCAAGTCCGTTCATTTCCGCAAGAAAAGCATCCTGATCCGGCCAAAGCTCTAAAAGAGCTGCTGTAAGCATATCCCCTGCCGCTCCCATGCCGCAGTCAAGATATAATGTTTTCATAATGATTTCGGCTCCTTTCTTATTTGGAAGTCATGTGATTGATCATACTTGCCAGATAGCCTGCCCCAAAGCCATTGTCAATATTGACCACGCTGACACCGCTTGCGCAGGAATTCAGCATGGAAAGCAGCGCAGAAAGTCCGTGAAAGGAGGCACCATAGCCCACGCTTGTGGGAACCGCTATTACAGGACAGTCAGCCAGTCCTCCAATCACACTGGCAAGAGCGCCCTCCATCCCTGCAATGGCAATAATCACGCTGGCACTCATAATCTCTTCCTTGTGAGCTAACAGTCGGTGTAATCCGGCAACTCCCACATCATACAGCCTTATCACCTCATTGCCCAAGGCCTGCGCCGTAAGTGCTGCTTCCTCCGCCACCGGAATATCGCTTGTTCCGCCGGTAGATACCACGACCTTGCCAATCCCGTCGGGAACAGGAAGCTCTCCGGTCATTCCGATCCTGGCCTCCTCATAATAAGTAAGGGGATGTCTGGCACTAACCTCATCCGCCTTTTCCCGGGATAATCTGGTTATCAATATCGTCTCCTGACCGTTCCTTTTCATCACATCAATAATTCCACTGATCTGCTCCGGCGTTTTGCCGCTGCCATAAATAACCTCTGCAGCTCCCTGCCTAATCTTACGGTGCAGATCCACCTTGGCATAACCGATATCTTCAAAAGGCTCCGCCTTAATCCTGATCAGCGCATCATCCACCGAAAGCTGTCCCTTTTGTACCGCTTCCAGCGTTCTTCTGATCTCACTGTTCATTTTCTCACCTCCAGATCCAGCAAAACAGCGCTATAATGCTTCTTTAACTCCCCTGTAATTCTTTCTCTTTCTGCAAGCACCTTTTCAAGCTGACCGGCAGGAAATTGAAGTCTTGCCGCATCTCCCAGCATTCTCACACGAAAATCGGTAAATCCCAGGCTGAACAGATAATCCTCCGCCCACTCTGTTCGCTCTAACATTTCCGAGGTAATCGGGGTTCCTGTGGGAACTCTCGTTGCCAGGCAGGCATAGGCCGGCTTATCCCAGGTAAAAAGCCCTGCCTCTTGGGAAAGCTTCCTGATCTGCTGCTTGGTAAGACCGCACTCCCGAAGGGGCGAACGCACCGAAAGCTCCTTAAGAGCACGCATTCCCGGTCTGTCATGCACATCATCCGATGCATTGGTTCCGTCAAGAAGTAAGGAAAAGCCGTCCTTTAAGGCGGCCTCCATCATTGCAGTAAAAATAGTTCTTTTGCAGTAATAACAGCGGCCAGCAGGATTTAAGACCACCTTCTCATCTGCCAGTATATCAAGCTCCAGCACGCTGATATCAGCACCAAGCTCCTCCCCCAGCCGCATGGCATCCTTAAGCTCAAACTGCGGCTGAAAGGCTGTTTTCACATAATATGCCTTCACCACGGCCTCACTCTTTATTGCCGTATAGAGCAGATAGGCGGAATCTACACCGCCGGAAAAGGCAATGGCCGCCCTTCTATTTTCAACAAAAAATTGCTCTAATTTCATCATCTTTCCTTTATGCAAGCCAATAATACCTATATCTGTTTCTTTTTCAGGGATGCTCGAACAACGCCCTTGGGATCCTTAATCAGCAAATACACCAGCCAGATGATTAACCCCAATGCAACCACTGACAGCCCCAGATATAAATCATTCAGCATATCTGCAGGTGCAGGTGTAAAATACTCCGCATGAAGCTCTGCATACTCAAAAATTGCATCCACAAACCACATGATAGATGCACCCCAGTACATCCAGCAAAGCACACTGACCTTCATTTCGTTCTTCGGTGCCTGCTTATACCAGACAATGGTGGAAATAATCGCTGCAAATACAGTCGTAAGTAATGTCATTTTGATATCCGCCCTTCTCTATTTAGACGCCGCCTGTACTTCCGGCTGCTCATCTCTGTTTTCAATCACATGCGAAGCAGCTACCATACCAAGCCATACCGCAGTTACCAGTACAGCCATGCCAACCCCTGCAGTTGCCATTTCGTGAACCATTACGGATGCATCTGTGGGATTGGATGCCGCCGTCAGGAACGGAAACCACGGCACAACCTCACCATGCCATACATGCTCAAATGCAAGAAGAGCGGAACCGCCCCAAAGCAGTTTGGTCAGCCATTTCACCTTTCCCGTAAAGGGAGTTCTTTTGCTCTCAGACTCCTTTTCCTTTGACCCCTGTACCTTAGCTGCAACCGTTGTCACGATTGCTTCTGTTGTTGGAACTAAAAAACAACCCATTTTAATGATCCTCCTTGCTTATAAATTTTTGCTTATTAAGAAGCACAAAAAGATATGTAATTTCTCCTCTGAGAAATCGCATACCTTCTTAGTATACCTGCCTTGCTTCTATCACCTAAAGAAACAGAATGCTTCTGCATCCTCACGCCGGCTTCTGCCAGCTGCTCTTATTATGGTACATGAAATAATCAGCAGTGTCAATATTCATTCACACAAGTTTTAGATGCTACGTAACAGTTCAGCCTCGCCGTCCCGGATATCTCACTGCTTCTTTGATAAAAGCTTAGGACAGTCTTTCGTAAGAT
>JAUNGK010000004.1 GCA_030524555.1 Bacillota bacterium
TCAATTCATCTACAAGGGAGCGAATTCAAAACCTGATCCTGGACAGATACCAGCAGGCACTGCTGGAGCCGGATGAGGAGTAAAGGATTAATAAGGAGACCGCCTACAGGGCGGTCTCTTATTATTTTAAAGTGTAGGAGCAAAAAGTTAAAATACCTCTGCAAAAACGTCGCCAAATATGCTATTATGGTTACAATTCGCTGATTGATGAATAAATCATATTAATATAGGAAGGATTAAAAATGTATATTATTGCAGGACTCGGAAATCCCAAAAAGGAATATGATAATACCAGGCATAATATAGGCTTTGCACTTATTGATGAGCTGGCCGATAAATATAATATTTCAGTTATGGATATTAAGCATAAGGCATTGACCGGAAAGGGCATGATCGGCGGACATAAGGTGCTTTTGGTTAAGCCGCTTACCTTTATGAATTTAAGCGGGGAAAGTATCAGGCCGTTGGCGGATTATTTTAAGATAGATGCTTCCACCGAGCTGATTGTGGTTTCTGATGATATCAGTCTGCCGCCCGGACAGATCAGGGTTCGAAAGCGGGGAAGCGCCGGAGGGCATAACGGACTTAAAAATATTATTCAGCAGCTTGGCAGTGAGGAGTTTCAAAGAGTCAGAATCGGCGTAGGAGAAAAGCCCAAGGGATACGATCTGGCGGATTATGTGTTGGGACATTTTTCAAAGGAAGAACAGCCTTTTATGAAAGAAGGAATAGAAAAGGCGATTGGCGCAATAGAAATGATGTTGGATGGAGATATTGACGGCGCTATGAACGAATTCAACCGAAAGGTTTCTCTTTAGAGAAAGAAAGGAAAATTTGGCATGAGAGCGTTAAGCGCACCCCTACAGGAATTGGGGGAATTTGAGGAAATAAAAAAGCAGCTTTCCAAGGAAAGTACCTGTGTAGCATTTACCGGCTGTGTGGAATCACAGAAGCTTCATATGATATACGGACTTAGCGATGGGTTTAAGAATAAGCTCATCGTTACTTTCAGTGATTTGAGAGTAAAGGAGCTTATGGAGGAGTACCGCTTTTATGACAGAAATGTGGCGGCTTATCCTGCCAGAGATTTGATTTTTTATCAGGCAGATATTCACGGCAACAAGCTTGTGACCGAAAGAATTAAATGTCTGCGGCGCATGCTGGAAGGAAAGCCTGTAACAGTGATCACTACATTTTCCAGTCTGCTTGCCCCGCAAATACCCTTGTCGGCCTGGGAGGAGCATCTTCTGAAGATTAACACCCGCGCAGCGGTAGATGAAAGAAGGCTTGCGGAAAGATTAGTGGAAATGGGCTATGAGAAAAGCTATCAGGTGGAGGCACCGGGACAGTTCAGTATTCGTGGCGGAATAGTGGATATTTTTGATTTGACAGAGGAAAACCCCTATCGTATTGAGCTGTGGGGGGACGAGGTGGAGTCCATTCGGAGCTTTGATGTGCTTAGCCAGCGTTCCATAGAGAAGCTTTCCGGTATCACCATTTATCCGGCAGGTGAGATGTTCCTTTCCGGTCAGCAGCTAAAAGCAGGAATGATTAAAATTGAGAAGGAAGGGAAAAGCTTTGCCGAAAAGCTTCGGGCAGAGTTCCATACGGAGGAAGCCCGCCGTGTAGAGGTGCAGATAAAGGAGCTGAAGGAACAGATTTTTGAATTTCAGAATCTGGTGAATCTTGATTCCTATATTCATTATTTTTACCAGGATACAGTGTCCTTTCTTGATTTATTTGACAGGGAAAAAACCTGTGTTTTTGTAGATGAGCCGGCAAGAGTCAGGGAGCATGCCGAGGCAGTGGAGCTGGAATTTAGGGAAAGCATGATGCACCGGCTGGAAAAGGGATATATTCTTCCGGGGCAGATGGAGCTTTTATGCCCTGTTAAAGAGATCGCCGCCAAAATGGAGCTTGGCCGTGTGGTTACCCTGGCGGCGCTGGAGCTTAAAAATTCTCTCTTTAAGCCGGATAAAAAGGCGGATATTTCCGTAAAGAGCATATCCTCCTACCATAACAGCTTTGAGGCATTGGTTCAGGATTTAAAGCGATACCGTAAGAACGGGTACAGGGTACTGCTTTTATCAGGATCCAGAACCAGGGCGTCAAGGCTGGCAGCAGATCTTAGAGACAATGATCTGACGGCTTTTTATACGGAGGATCCTGACCGGGAATTGCAGCCGGGGGAGGTTATGACCTTTTACGGCAGGGTCCTGAAGGGCTTTGAGTATCCGCTGATTAAATTTGCGGTTATTTCAGAGAGCGATATTTTTGGAAACGATCAAAAGAAGAAGAAAAAGAAAAAAACCTATGAAGGCCGTAAGATCAATGATTTTAATGAGTTGAAAATCGGAGATTATGTGGTTCATGAAAATCACGGACTTGGAATTTACCGAGGCATTGAAAAGGTAGAGGTGGAAAAGGTAGTAAAGGATTACATCAAAATTGAGTATCGGGACGGCGGTAACCTGTATGTTTTGGCAACAGGGCTTGATGTGATTCAAAAGTATGCCTCCGCAGATGCAAAACGGCCCAAGCTGAACAAGCTTGGAACCCAGGAGTGGACCAGAACCAAAAGTAAGGTCAGGGAGGCTACCGGTGAGGTTGCAAAGGATCTGGTGGCATTATATGCGGCGCGTCAGCAGAAAAACGGATATCAATACGGAAAGGATACGGTCTGGCAGAAGGAATTTGAGGAAATGTTTCCCTTTGAGGAGACGGAGGATCAGCTTGCAGCCATTGAAGCCACCAAAAAGGATATGGAAAGCGTAAAGATCATGGACCGCCTGATCTGCGGTGATGTGGGATACGGAAAGACCGAGATAGCCATCAGAGCGGCATTTAAGGCAGTGCAGGAGGGCAAGCAGGTGGTTTATCTCGTCCCTACTACGATACTTGCACAGCAGCACTATAATACCTTTGTCCAGAGAATGAAGGATTTCCCAGTGAGAGTGGATCTGCTTTCCAGATTTAGAACTGCTGCCGAACAGAAAAAAACGGTGGAGGATTTAAAGAAGGGGTTTGTTGATATCGTAATAGGAACGCATAGGGTGCTTTCTGCGGATGTCATTTATAAAGATTTAGGATTGCTGATCATTGATGAGGAACAGCGCTTTGGTGTTGCTCATAAGGAAAAAATCAAAAAGATGAAGGAAAATGTGGATGTGCTTACATTGACTGCAACGCCTATTCCCAGAACGCTTCATATGAGTCTTATCGGGATCAGGGATATGAGCGTTTTGGAGGAAGCGCCCAGTGATAGAATGCCTATTCAAACCTATGTGATGGAATATAATGAAGAGATGGTCAGAGAAGCCATTGTCAGGGAATTGTCCAGAAATGGTCAGGTTTACTATGTTTATAACAGGGTAAACAATATTGCGGATGTGACTGCTTCCATTCAGGCGCTGGTGCCGGAAGCAAATGTAGCCTTTGCCCACGGACAGATGCAGGAAAGGGAGCTGGAGCGCATTATGTACGATTTCATTAACGGTGAGATTGATGTGCTGGTGTCTACCACTATTATTGAAACCGGATTGGATATTTCCAACGTTAACACCATGATCATACATGATTCTGATAATATGGGGCTGTCTCAGCTTTATCAGCTTAGAGGGCGTGTGGGGAGAAGTAACCGCACCGCCTATGCATTTTTGATGTATAAAAGAGATAAGATGCTTAAGGAGGTGGCGGAAAAGCGTCTGGCGGCTATTAAGGAGTTTACGGATCTTGGCAGCGGCTTTAAGATTGCCATGCGGGATCTGGAGATCCGCGGGGCAGGAAATCTTCTGGGCGCAAAGCAGCATGGCCATATGCAGGCCGTGGGCTATGATCTGTACTGCAAGATGCTCAATGAGGCGGTTAAGAGCCTAAAGGGCATCAGTACCATAGAAGATTTCGAAACTCTGGTGGACCTGGATGTGGATGCTTTTATTCCGCCGGCTTATATTGTCAATGAGGTACAGAAGCTTGATATTTATAAAAGGATTGCGGGTATAGAAAATAAAGGCGAATGTGATGATATGAGAGAGGAGCTGCTTGACCGGTTTGGAAATACGCCGGTGGCGGTTGAAAATCTTCTCCGCATTGCACTTATCAGGGTCAGCGCCCATAACCTGTATATTACAGAGCTTAAGGGACGAAATGGGGAAATAAGATTTACATTAAAGCCTGATGCAGGCATCAGGCCGGAACAGATACCGGTGCTTCTGCAAAAATATGAAAAGCTTTCCTTTAATCATAAGGGAACGCCGTTTTTCCTGTTCCGGTACAAAAGGTGCGGTGTGGTTGAACAGGATTCCCAAATGCTGCTTGCATATACGGAGGAGCTTCTTGCAGCTATGGAAGAGATATTATTGGATAGGGCTGGTGTATGCTGAGCCAGCAGAAAAGAATAACGGTGAGAGGTAAACAGTCATGAAGAAAAACTTCATGGCTGTTTTTGCGCCTTACATAGTTTTTACAAACAACTTACCTGATTGTGATATTTAAGTTTTATTTGAAATGCTATTATGCAATCAGAAACGGGGAGCATTAACAGATGATATATTACGAAAATTTAATAATGCTTCGGAATGGAGGAGAAAATGAAAAAGAAAATTGTTGCAATGATATGTGCAGCGGTAATGACAGCAGGATTGGTGGCATGCGGCTCCGGTGAGGATGCAGCAGCAACGGGCAGTGGGACAGCAGCTTCAGAAGATGGGGAAGCGGCTTCTGGTGAGGAAACAGCGTCTGAAAATGGTGAGGAAGCAGCTTCGGGTGATAGTACAAAGATCAGTGGAAGCATTTCCATGGCAGGAAGTACATCTATGGAGAAGCTTGCCAATGCGGTTGCGGAGAGCTTTATGGAGAAGTATCCTGATGTGACGGTAACAGCAGAATTTACCGGTTCATCGGCAGGTATTGAGGCAGTAATAGCAGGCAGCGTTGATATTGGAAATTCTTCCAGGGCATTAAAGGAAGAGGAGAAGTCAGCGGGAGTGGCTGAAAACATTGTAGCGATTGACGGTATTGCAGTGGTTCTTGATCCGGCCAACACGGTGGCAGACCTAACAAAGGATCAGCTGATTTCCATCTATAAAGGTGAGATCAGAAACTGGAACGAGCTTGGCGGAAGCGATACCCCCATTGTAGTGGTAGGCAGAGAGGCCGGTTCAGGTACAAGGGGAGCCTTTGAAGAACTGCTTGAGATCGAGGATCAGTGCGTTTATGCAAGTGAGCTTGACAGTACAGGAGCGGTGATTGCCAAGGTGGCTTCCACACCCGGTGCAATCGGATATGCATCCTTAGATGCAATTGATGACACGGTTATTGCAGCGTCTCTGGAAGGAGTAGAGGCAACTTCCGAAAACATTAAAGCCGGAAATTATTTCTTAAGCAGACCGTTTGTTATGGGAACGATGGGTGAAATCTCAGAGCAGAGCGATGCAGTTAAGGCATTGTTTGAATACCTTGCATCAGATGAAGGTAAAGAAGTAATCAAAAAGGTAGGACTTATTACGGTAGACTAGGACTGATGCATGAAAAGGCAGCTTTTCCTGGAATGGAAATGAGGTTAAAGGTGAAGGAACAGGACAGCTTTTCAATTATAGGAAGCAGGAGAACCGTATCTATAGTAGAGAAAACTGCACAGGGAATTTTTACCCTGTGCGGATTTCTTGCAATATTAGCGGTAGCTTCCATCACAATATATATGCTCATAAACGGTACGCCTGCATTATTTCATGTAGGGATAAAGGAAATTTTATTCGGTACGGTTTGGAAGCCTGCATCCGCAGAGCCTTCTTTTGGAATACTGTATGTTATTTTGACGTCCATAGTTGGAACGACTCTTGCGGTTTTCCTCGGAGTGCCCATAGGGCTTCTTACAGCGGTTTTTCTGGCGGAGACAGCGCCTAAACGACTTGCGGCGGTGGTAAAGCCGGCGGTAGAGCTTTTGGCAGGAATCCCCTCTGTGATATACGGACTGCTGGGACTTATGGTATTAAATCCGCTGATGTATAAGCTGGAGCTGGCAATTTTTAAAAACTCACAGACTCATCAGTTTACCGGAGGCGCTAACTTGCTTTCAGCGGTTCTGGTACTTGCCATAATGATTTTGCCTACGGTAATCAACATCAGCGAAGCGGCGCTGCGGGCAGTGCAGCCCCAGATCAAATCAGCTTCCCTGGCACTGGGGGCTTCTCACATACAGACCATTTTTAAGGTGATCATTCCGGCGGCCAGGTCCGGTATTATTACGGCAATTGTTTTGGGAGTAGGCCGTGCGATAGGTGAGGCAATGGCAATTACACTGGTATCGGGAAGCTCTGTAAATGTACCGCTTCCCTTCAATTCCGTCAGGTTCCTGACTACGGCAATTGTCAGTGAGATGGGATATGCGGCAGGAACGCACAGACAGGTATTGTTTACAATAGGATTGGTATTGTTCCTGTTTATTATGGTGATTAATATTTCTCTCACCAAAATACTGAAAAAGGAGGATAAGGGGCAGTGAGCAGTATTATGAATAAAAGAATCAGGCTTTCGGAGCTGGTAGTCAGGCTTTTGATTTATATGGCCGCCATGGTATCGGTGCTGCTTCTTGTAGGAATTTTATTATATGTGTTTTCCAGGGGCATAGGAAGCGTCAACTTAACCTTCCTGACTACTGTAACCAGTACGCTGAACGGAACGGTAGGAATTGCAGGAAATATTGTTAATACATTGTACATTATTGTCATTACGCTGCTTATTGCAACACCTGTGGGGATCGGATCGGCAATTTACTTAAATGAATATGCAAAGCAGGGCAGACTGGTACGTGCAATAGAGTTTACCACAGAAATTCTGTCAGGAATCCCCTCTATTTTATTTGGCTTGTTTGGTATGGTATTCTTCGGAAACGTGCTTGGCCTTGGTTATTCAATTCTGACAGGGAGCCTGACATTGACATTAATGATTCTGCCCCTGATTACAAGAAATACCCAGGAGGCGCTAAAGACAGTTCCGGACAGCTATAGAAGCGGAGCGTTGGGAATGGGAGCGGCGAAATGGCATATGGTAAGAACCATTTTACTGCCTTCGGCAATGCCGGGTATCCTTACGGGAGTTATTCTTGCAATCGGAAGAATTGTAGGAGAATCCGCAGCGCTTTTGTTTACTGCAGGAAGCGGTTATCTGCTGCCTAAAGCGGGGGCAGGGATATTGAAAAAGGTTTTGGAGTCAGGCGGCACCCTGACGATTCAGCTCTATTTAAGCATGGCAAAGGCAGAATATTCCACTGCATTTGGAATTGCGGTAATACTGCTTTTGATCGTCCTTTGTATTAATGCGCTGACTAAATTTATGGCAAGGCGGCTGGATGTAAACAAAGCATCATAAGAAATAAAATACTGAATAAAGGATGAAGAATAGGAGCCAATAGATGAGTGATAATCAGTATAAGATCATAACGGAGCATCTTGAGCTTTATTATGGTGAAAATCATGCACTAAAGGATATCAATATGAGGATTTCCCCCGGGGCGGTGACTGCGTTCATTGGTCCTTCGGGCTGTGGAAAATCCACCTTTTTAAAGACATTAAACAGAATGAATGATCTTGTAGACTGTGTGCGGATTGAAGGAAAGGTTTATCTGGATGGTGAGGATATTTATGATCCGGGTGTGGACACAACCCTGCTTCGCAAGAAGGTAGGCATGGTGTTTCAACAGCCCAATCCCTTTCCTATGAGTATTTATGACAACATAGCCTATGGACCGAGAATCCATGGAGTCAAAAATAAGGCCAGACTGGATGAAATTGTAGAAAGCTCACTGATCGGCGCAGCAATTTTTGACGAGGTGAAGGATCGGCTGAAAACCTCAGCGCTTGGATTATCCGGTGGACAGCAGCAAAGATTATGTATAGCCAGAGCGCTGGCAGTGGAGCCGGAGGTTTTGCTTATGGACGAACCGACCTCAGCACTTGATCCTATTTCCACATTAAAAATTGAGGAGCTGATGGAGGAACTGAAAAAGAAATACACTGTAGTTGTAGTGACCCACAATATGCAGCAGGCAGCCAGGGTTTCCGATTATACGGCGTTTTTCCTGGTAGGAGAGGTGGTAGAATTTAATACTACCGATAATATCTTTTCAAGGCCGGCGGATAAACGTACGGAAGATTATATAACTGGAAGATTTGGTTAAGGAGGAGCAGGAATGTCACCCAGAAATACGTTTGACAATGAGCTTAAGGCGTTAAGGGAAAATGTTTCCGATATGGCAGGCCGGGTTTTAGAAAGCTACGAAGAGCTTTTCGAAGCATTAGAGAAGCAGTCGGAGGATGTTTTGTACCGTCTTAAAAATATTGATAAAAATGTAAACAAAAGACAAAGAGAGATAGAGTCGCAGTGCCTGTTTCTGATCACAAAGCAGCAGCCTGTTATAGGAGATTTGAGAGTGGTAACGGCCAGCCTTAAGGTGGTTACCGATATTGAGCGGATCGGAGATCATGTGGCGGATATGGCAGAGCTTCTGCTGCGTCTTAATATGAAGGATTTATCTCTTTTTTCCGTTCATATTGATACTATGATACTGGCGGTAAAGGAAATGATTTATAAATCGGCAGAAGCCTTTACGACAAGGGATCTGGAAAGTGCAAAGCAGGTCATTAAATCGGATGACGTGGTGGATGAATGCTTTAATAAGGTTAAAAAGGATTTAATTGAATCACTGAAAAGAGAGGTTAAGGACGCAGATGAATGTGTGGATATCCTGATGATTGCCAAATATCTGGAAAAAATAGGTGATCATGCAGTAAATATCGGAGAGTGGGAGGTATTTCAGGAAACCGGCAATATCAGTGATATGAGATTGCTATAAAAATAGTTATACCCAAAAGGGTGGAAATAGTGTAAAATAGAAAACAGGCAGTTTTTACAACTCACCCGGAGGGATAACACAATGGATATATTTAGTATACTGACCATGATAGGTGGTTTAGCGCTGTTCCTGTATGGAATGGAAGTACTGGGAGATGGATTAAAGAAAGCATCAGGCGGTAAGCTGGAGATGATTTTGGAGAAGCTTACCTCCAACAAGCTTATGGCAGTTCTTCTGGGTGCAGGAGTAACAGCGGTTATCCAATCCTCCTCGGCTACCACAGTTATGGTAGTAGGCTTTGTAAATTCGGGAATTATGAAGCTGTCGCAGGCAGTGGGGGTTATTCTGGGGGCGAATGTAGGTACGACTATTACTGCATGGCTTTTAAGCCTCACTGGCGTGGAGGGGTCAAATTTTGTCTTACAGCTGTTAAAGCCATCCTCCTTTTCGCCTATATTGGCCATTGTAGGTGTGGCGCTTTTAACCATGGGCAAAAAGGAACGTCAAAAGGATACAGCTGCTATCATGTTGGGCTTTGCAGTGCTGATGTTTGGAATGGAGACTATGTCGGGGGCAGTGAAGCCTCTTGCAGGGGTGCCGGAGTTTACGAATATACTGTTGATGTTTTCCAATCCTGTTTTGGGTATGCTGGTAGGTCTGGTGTTTACGGCAATTATTCAGTCTTCCTCTGCGTCTATCGGTATTTTGCAGGCTTTATGTGCGTCGGGTGTTGTAAGCTATTCAACAGCCATTCCCATTATTATGGGACAAAATGTGGGAACCTGCGTGACAGCCTTGATTTCAAGTGCAGGAGCTAATAAAAATGCAAAGAGAGCGGCTTTAATTCATCTGTATTATAATATTATTAAAACGGTAGCGTTTATGGCGATCTTTTATGCACTTAATGCGGTGCTGCAATTTTCTTTTATGGATAAAGCAGCAACTGCGTTAGGAGTTGCAATTATTCATACATCATTTAATGTGGCTGCAGTGATTGTTATTTTCCCTATCAGTTCCATACTTGAAAAGCTGGCTTATATGACCATTCCGATTAGTGAGAAGGAAATGGAAGATACAGAGAGCGAAAAAAGGGAGATCCAGATTTTGGACGCCAGATTTTTGAATACTCCGGGGTTGGCGTTGGAACATTGTAAAAATGCGGCGGTGGATATGGCCGGTTACGCAAGAGAAGCTCTTTTTCTTGCGATACAGCTGATTGATAAATACAATGAAAAAGCAGCAGGCAAGGTGATTGAGCTTGAGGAGCTTGTGGATCACTATGAGGACGAGCTTGGCTCTTATCTTGTAAAGGTCAGCAGCAAGCATCTGACGGAAAAGGACAGTCAGGGGCTGTCAGTGCTTTTACATTGTATCGGAGATTTTGAGAGGATTTCCGATCATGCTATTAATATTATGGAATCTGCAAAGGAAATGCATGAAAAGGAACTGTCCTTCTCCAAAAAGGCGGAGGAGGAGCTGGCAGTTTTTACAGGTGCAGTAAAGGATATCGTTAATACCTCCCTTCTGGTATTTCAGGAGGAGGATCTTAAGCTTGCCGGTATGATAGAGCCTCTTGAGGAAGTGATTGATTACCTGAATTCAGAGGTGAAAAAACGTCATATTAAGAGGCTTAGGAAAGGAAAGTGTACAATCGAGATGGGATTTATTCTTTCCGATTTGACCACCAATTTTGAGAGAGTGTCGGATCATTGCTCCAATATAGCGCTTTGTCTGCTGCAGCTGAATGAGGAGAATTTTGAAACTCATGAATATCAGGACAGCATATCCGGGAAGGATAATGTGGCCTTTGTGGCAGAAGTAAAGCGGCTTAGCGAGCATTATCGGCTGCCCTAAGGGTAAAGGGTGTTAGGTTATGTCATTGATTTATATAGTGGAAGATGATAAGAATATTCAGGAAATAGAAAATATTGCTTTAAAAAATTCCGGCTACCAGGTGGAAGCCTTTGCGCTGGCAGGAGAATTTTTTGAGGCGGTCAGGGAGAAGCTTCCGGATCTGGTGCTTTTGGATATTATGCTTCCTGATATGGACGGGCTGCAGATTTTGGAAAAGCTCAGGATGGATCCCGCAGCAAAGCGCCTTCCTATTATTATGGTGACGGCTAAGACAACAGAAATTGATAAGGTGAGAGGCCTGGATATGGGGGCTGATGATTATTTGACAAAGCCCTTTGGGATTATGGAGCTGATCTCAAGAGTAAAGGCGTTGCTTCGCAGAATGGGAGATTTAGGGTCTGAAAAGATCTTTTCTATCGGAAAAGTCTGCCTTGATGAGGAGAAGCACAGGGTAACTGTTGAGGGAAAAGGCTGTGAGCTTACCTACAAGGAATATGAGCTTCTTAAGCTGCTGATGATGAATGCAGGAATTGTAACATCCAGAGAGGAAATACTTGAAAAGGTCTGGGGAACAGACTTTGAAGGTGAGAGCAGAACTTTGGATATGCACATTAAAACGCTTCGTCAGAAGTTAAAGGAATCAGGCAGCATGATCAGGACAGTTCGAAATGTAGGATATATCCTGGAGGCATAGTCTGACTGATTAAGGAAAGGACAGTGCAATTGCTCTTATGAAAAGAAAAATTAATTATCGTTTGATACAGATAGCTGCCATGGCAATTATTACAACATTATTGCTAACGGCAGCTTCTTGCTACAAAATATTTAAGGATCAGATTATGGAGGATCTGAAGGAGTATGCGGAAATTGTAAGATATGCGGTGCTTCGGGAGCAGTATGATTTTTGGGGGCAGGATTTCAAAACACTGGCAGCGGGTACGGTCAGGATTACGCTTATAGATACAGATGGCAGTGTGCTGGGGGATACGCAGGCCAATACTTCTGTAATGGAAAATCATGGAGACAGGCCGGAGGTCAGGGATGCCGCTTCTTCGGGGACAGGAAGAAGCGTGAGGCAGTCATCTACGCTTGGTGCAAACACCTATTATTATGCGGTAAGGCTTGAGAACGGACAGATACTCAGAGTGTCAAAGAATGCTGACAGTATTTATATGATTATGGGGAGAACGCTTCCCTATCTGGCAGGGCTTTCAGGTCTTTTGTTTGTGATCTGCTGTATTTTTTCTTATTTTCTCTCGGAGAGCCTGATAAGGCCGGTGCGTCTGATTGCGGAAAATATTGATAACATTGGAAAAACGCAGGCCTATGAGGAGCTGGAGCCCTACATTGATGCCATTAAAAGCAAGCAGAATGATGTGCTGTTAAATGCCAAAATGCGGCAGGAATTTACAGCCAATGTCTCCCATGAATTAAAGACGCCTCTTACGGCAATTTCAGGCTATTCTGAACTGATAGAAAACGGCATGGCATCCTCGCAGGATGAGGTGAAAAGGTTTGCCAGGGAAATACGAAGTAATGCCAATCGTCTGCTGGTGCTGATTAATGATGTGATACGCCTTTCAGAGCTGGATGATGATGAAACCAAGGATGTACTTGAGATGGTTGATCTGGGTGATGCGGCCCAGACTTGTGTGGATATGCTGCAGATCAGTGCGGACAAGCATAAGGTGCAGCTTTGTTTTGAAGGGGAAAGCGCTGTCATTATGTCTAACAGGCACATGATTGATGAGGTGCTTTACAATCTGTGCGATAATGCGATCCGCTATAACAAAGAGGGAGGGCGTGTCTGCGTGGGTGTGAAGAAGAAGACTGACGCAGTGATTCTTACGGTGGCGGATACGGGGATAGGAATTCCTAAGGAGCATCAGGAGAGAATTTTTGAACGTTTCTACCGGGTGGATAAAGGAAGAAGTAAATCTACAGGCGGCACAGGTCTGGGACTTGCTATTGTAAAGCATATACTAATCAGGCTGGGGGCTGAAATTTCTCTGGAAAGCAAGGAGGGAGAAGGAACTTTAATTACCGTTGTTTTTAATACTTTTTCGGAAAATAAAGAGTAAACAAAAGTCCGTTTTATTGGACTGCCATAATGTTATTCTGATAGTAGAAAGAAAATAGATCAGAACAGCAGGAGGCAGAATTATGAAAGGATATTTTGTGAATGAGGGTTATATGGGAATGGTAGAGGGCAGATATATGTTGTTTGCCAGTGAGGAAGATTATATGGATTATCTGGAAAACAGATGATATATGGTGTATACTTATATGGACAGAATAGAGTGCATATTTAATATGCATAATAAGCAGCGCGGAAATGAGGTTGAAGATGAACAGGGATAAGTTGAAAAGGTTAGATGACCTTTTTGCTAAGGAGATTAAAGCAGAAAGGATTAAAGGCGCTTCCCTCATAGTGGAACATAAGGGAAAGCAGGAATTTCATGGCGTTTACGGAACAGATAAGGAGAACAGCATTTATAAAATCTATTCCATGACTAAGCCGATTACGACTACAGCAGTGATGATGCTGTATGAGCAGGGGTTAATTGATCTGTACGATCCGGTAGATAAGTACCTGGACGCATTTGCCCATATGAAGGTAGCCACAGCCAAAGGTCTGGTGGATGCCAAATCCAAAATTACATTAAGACAGCTCCTTAATATGACATCGGGGCTTGTGTATCCCGGTGAAATGTCCGAACCTGAGCGGATCATGCAGCAGATTCAGATTGAGCTTCATGAGAGGGCGGTGAACGGAGCAAATTTCAGCAATATTGATATTTGTAATGAGCTTGCCAAGGCGCCTCTTCTGTTCCATCCGGGAGAAGGATGGCATTACGGAATTTCTGCGGATATTGCAGCGGCAGTAGTTGAGGTGGTGACTAAAGTTCCCTATGGAGAGTTTTTGAAGAAGGAAATATTTGAGCCTCTGGAGATGAAGGATACAGGTTTTTATGTGGAGGAAAGCCAGATTGGAAGGCTTGCTACCATGTATTCCAGAATTGACAGTGAAGGGCATTTGAGGGAAGCGGACGAAAAGGCTTTGGAGTGGCTTAATTTGTATGCGCCTACAAGGCCGCCTTATATTGAATCCGGCGGGGGCGGTTTGTATTCCACTTTGGAGGATTACAGGCATTTTGTTCAAATGCTTGCTTCAAACGGATGCTATAAGGGAAAACAGCTTATCGGCAGAAAAACGGTGGAGTTTATCTCCAAAAATCAGCTGAATGACCTGCAGATGAAGTGGGTGGATTTTGACAGCATTGACGGATACGGTTATGGAAATTTTATGCGTGTAATGTTGTCGCCTGAAATGGCGGGAAGCAACGGCAGTGTTGGCGAGTACGGCTGGGATGGACTGCCCGGCACTTATTTCATGGTGGATCCTAAGGAAGAGCTTACCTTTATTTACATGCAGCAGATTGAGCAGGGAGCAGATCTTTCACTCAGACGGAAAATGCGGCAGATTATTTATGGGGCGCTGGAGGATTAGTTAATGGCAAAACGACTGGGAAGGAAATATCTTAGCCAGCCGGCTACGTTGTTGGCAAAGGAATTGGTGGGAAAGCTTCTCTGTCGGCAGATGGAAGACGGAGTTATGCGATACCGTATTATGGAAACGGAATGCTATTATGGAGAAGAGGACACTGCGTGCCATGCAAGCAGGGGTAAGACGGAGCGGACGAGCATTTTGTACGGGAAGGGTGGAACTGCTTATGTTTATCTCTGTTATGGCATACATTCCCTGTTTAATGTGGTTACCGGACCGGAGGGTCATCCGGAGGCAGTGCTGATCAGAGGTGTTATGGGCTATAACGGGCCAGGCAAGCTTACCAGGGCCATGGCGATTGATAAGGAATTAAACGGTGAGGATATGGTATCTTCCGCCAGATTATGGCTGGAAGATGATGGTTATAAGCCGATTGTCAGAGCAGATAAGAGAGTGGGAATTGATTATGCAACACCTGAGTACAGAGATATCTTATGGCGATATATCGCAGATGAGGTCGAATATCGTCCGGTAAAATAAATCTTTTTGACGGATTTGCATTCTTTTTCTGGAAAAATGTAAAATTATGTTATAATAACAGATATTTTACGCGATAACTTACAACTATTCACACAAATATGCATCCTCTATACTTGAAGGAGATCAATGGATTTTTTGATAGGAGACTCCGGGTATGCAGGATGAAATGGTTAAAAAAGCAGAAAAACTTGCTACACAAATGTTGCTTGACATGGGTATGCCTGCTCATTTGAAGGGATATCGCTATGTGAGAGCGGCAGTTGTTATGGTTGAGGAAGATATGCGGGTAGTGGGAAGTGTAACGAAGCTTCTTTATCCAGAATTAGCCAAGCGTTATAATACGACTGATGGTAAGGTTGAGCGTGCGATCAGGAACGCTATAGAGGTATCATGGGAAAGAGGCAATCGAAGCACATTTGAGAGGCTGTTTGGATACTGTGCGGAGAGCGGACAAGGCAGACCAACCAACAGTGAATACATAGCAGCTGTAGCCGATGCAGTCAGAATACAGATGAATCATTGAATGCATATACCATTTTTGATTGGTAAATATAGAGAAAGGCATGGTTATTTTTATGGAAAAACCTGCAATATGCGGAGGTACTCCGGTACGGGATACCAAAATTTATTACGGACATCAATACATTGATGACGCTGATATTAAGGCAGTAGTTGATGTGATGAAAAGCGACTATCTGACCTGCGGGCCTAAGATCAGGGAGTTGGAGGAGAAGCTGTGCCGGGTAACCGGTGCCAAATATGCGGTTGTGTGCAGTAATGGCACGGCGGCGCTTCATATAGCAGCGCTGGCCGCCGGGATTAAGGAAGGGGATGAGGTGATTACAACACCGATCACCTTTGCAGCGTCAGCTAACTGCGCTCTTTACTGCGGTGCAGTTCCGGTGTTTGCCGATATTAATGAGGAAACCTACAATATTGATCCGGCTTGTGTTGAAGCGCTAACCAATGAGCGCACGAAAGCGGTTGTGGCTGTTGATTTTACCGGACAGTCGGTAGAGCTTGACAGGCTGCTTCGGCATTGCCGTCAAAATAATCTGGTCTTGATTGAGGACGGGGCTCATGTAATCGGAACACGCTATAAAGGCCAATGTAACGGTTCCATTGCAGATATGACTACCTTAAGCTTTCATCCTGTTAAAACGGTGACCTGTGGGGAGGGCGGCGCAGTTCTGACCAACAGTGGGGAATATTACAGGAAGCTGCTTTTGTACCGGTCACACGGTATTACCAGGGATTTACAGCAGATGGAGCACGAATCGGACGGACCATGGTATTATGAGCAGATTGCTCTTGGCATGAATTACCGTTTAACAGATATGCAGGCGGCGCTTCTGATCAGTCAGCTGGACAAGCTTCCCATGTTTTCAGCAAGGCGGAAGGAAATTGTGAAGGCGTATAATGAGGCATTTTCTAAGCTGCCCCAGATTATCGTGCAGAAGGAGATACCGGAATCGGACACCACAAGGCACTTGTATATTTTAAGATTGAATACGAAAAAATTAAGCATTGACAGGAGGACATTTTTTGAAGCGTTAGGTGCGGAAAATATCTGCTGTAATGTTCATTATATCCCCATTTACTATTTCCCCTATTATGAGAAACTGGGATATAAGAAGGGGCTCTGCCCGAAGGCTGAGAAGCTGTATGAAGAGATCATCAGCCTGCCCCTTTATTATGCAATGTCAGAGAAGGACGTGCAGGACGTAATCCATGCAGTGACCAAAATAGCAGAGTATTATCGTGTGGATGGTTAACCTTCTTCCTTTTGCAGTTCCCAGAAACTCCAGAACAGGAACTTATGCTTATATATTCTGTATGAAACAGTTGCGGTTTCCTCCGTTTGATAATAATCTGTTTCCAGTATTTCCTTGGACACTTTGGTTTCGGGATCGGTATAAGTTTCTGTTTTTTCTTTGGCCTTCATATGGTCTGAGAGATATACAGGATAGTACTTTTCATTTCGATCCGTTTCAGTCTGGCTGCCGGAAATAGATATTTCATAAATATTGCCGGATTCATCCTGGTAATAGTATTCATAGCTGGAAATGCCGGGAATGGGAGCTGCCGAGGTTACATCGCTGTCAATATATTCCCAGTCATCTTCAATAATTCCGGAGGAGCTGAGCTTAGATAGAATGGTAGTTCTGGTCTTTTCGCTGGTGCAGCCGGTCAAAAACAGTACTATGAAGGTAAAGCCGAAAATGAGAGCAAGTGGTTTTTTCATGATATTGTGCCTCTTATAAGTATTTTATATTGCATCATTTTGCCTGTGCATTTCCGGCGGCTCATAATTGTCCATAAAATCTTCTCCGAGATATACGATCTCCTGTGCAAATTTGATGGAATGCACCACTGTAAATACCGATATCACCCGGCGGAACATAAGATCGGGAATAAAATTAAGTACTTCCATGGGAAATTTGCCGTCCAGTACAATATATTCGGGAAATATCTTGTGATAGTCCAGTACATCCCTTGGATGAGGCTTGATAAAAATCACGGAATCCTCCCCGGGTATATTTCCGTATTGTTCTATGCAGTCGTGGAATATTTTTTCCCTTACATCCAGAGAGCATAAGGGCTCTGTTAACAGGAGAATCTTATTCTTTCTTTTGCCGGCGGTTAAGATTTGGCTGATCTCATCCATATCTGCAATAAACAGATGCACCAATATATCCTTTCCCTCCTTATCAAGCCCGTCTACCAGGTCTTTTCTGGGTTTTTCAATGTACTTGGGACAAGGATAGGGCAGGATCGATATATCATTGACTTCCATATCAATACAGTATTTCGCCCAGCCGTTCTGAATGAAAATCAGATTTAAGGATGCAAGAAAGGCTTTCAGTTTAAAGTGTCCTCTGTTATCATATCTTGCCGTATCATAAGTGCTGATGCAGTCCAGTCCATCCTCCAAAGCATGATAAGGTATTTTTTTATAGCTTAAGTAATATCCGATGGGATCGGAATCGCAGAATACATAAATATCATGATATTGTTTAAAGTCTACCGGAACATAATCCTGCTGCATTTTTCCTAAAAGCCTGGTATATTTTATTCGATCCAGCATATTTAAAATAAGATTTCCGTGATCCTTATGATATTTCATAACCTCTGGAAAAGTCACATCTTCCTTCTCATCAAACATGTACACATGGTCAAAAAGACCGCACTTTTCTGCCCGGGTTTTTAAGTCGCCAAAGTCGTTGGACATGGTGCTGAGTATAAGATCAGCATTTTTCCGCTTTTGGATCGGAAGATTTAATTCTTTTAAGCAAGCTACATATACATGATAATAGGTATGGCAGACATAAACTCTATCCTTCATTTCGTCCTCATTTCTACGTTTCCTTTGCGTTTATTCCGCTTTTGACAGCGCTATTCATATTGAATACTGATATAGGAAAGGGCATTTTGGGCCCGGCTTGCGGCTTGCGCAGCAGTTTTGCCGGTGGCAATGACGTGTCCGATTCTGTCGTTGCTGGACTTGGTTTGATGAACCGTATCCCCGGCTTTTTTATAGATTGATACCTCTTCAATTCCTTCCAGCTGATAGACTTTATCGTCTACGGAAATATTCTTGATAACGCCTTCTGTTCCCTGAATAAAACGGATGGCGGCGCCGTTTTCACGCCTGCGGGTTAAATCTATTTTGGCTCCGGTGGCTAAAAGCACGGAGCTGCCTACCATATCTACTCCTGTAGAAAGGGGAACCAGCTTAGAGGTGATAAAGTCTCCTCCAAGCCTTGCAGCCAGTTCTACGATTTTAGGTCCGTCCTTTGTCACCTTAACCTCTGTATGTGATGGGCCGTTGAGAAGATGGATTGCTTTTACTGCCTGCTTGGTAATCCCTGCAATTTGTTCCTTTGTCTTTGCATCTAAGCAGCTTGGTTCACTATGACCGACTTCCACAAAATAGGGAGGCGGGGTAATAAATTTATCGGTAATGGTTATGATGGTGGTTTCCTCATTTACCGTCATTGCCTCAACGCTTACTTCGGCCCCGGTCATAAATTCCTCCACCATAACAATGCCGTTTCTGGAGCAGCCCTTACTGTACTCATAGGTTTGCAGCAGGTCTTTTTCTTCGGGCAGCTGCTTTTCGTCCAAAAGTACCACACCCCGGCTGCCGGCATTGTCCGCAGGCTTTACAATACAATAGCCCTTTAACTGTTCTACGGCGCTTTTAAATTCATTGAAATCGTGTACGGCATAATACTCAGGAATAGGTACGTGATGCTCCTTAAGCCGGTTGCGCATATAGCTTTTGATTGTGGCGCATAAGGAATCGGCATAGGACAAATCGGGCTGCTTTCCTAATTTTTCGTTTACGTATGCGGCGGTTCTGACAGGACCGTCACTGGTGGAAGTAATCACAACATCGGGCTGATAAATCAGAGCCTGCTTATATACCTCCTCCTGGTCCAGCGTGCTGACTACCAGCTTGACATCAGCAAGGGGGAATCCTACGGCATTTTCATCATAATCCACAAGTATAATTTGATATCCCAGTTCTTTAGCTTTTTGAATTGCGGGAACCTGAAGTGCACTGGCTCCCAGGATCATCATTTTTTTGGACATATTAGTCATCATTCCTTTTGTCAGTCAATATATTTCCAGTCAAGAGGCGTGCCCCTGGAAATGTCGGTTTTGGCCTTTTTCCCTAGAATTTCGTTATAATACATGGTATGCATGCCAAACGCCGGACGGATGGAGCGTACATTTTCCTTTGTGAATGCTTCTCCTGCCTTCATGTCCTTTACTACGAACAGGGAGCGTCCGTCCTCCCGGCTTTTTTGCTGCTTGTCGGTTAATTCGTAGGTCACCCTGCCGAGGGCCTTTTCCACAATGCGGATGTCGCTTACCATTTGTTTAAATTCCCCAGGCTCCATGGAAAAGGCTGCATCCGGTCCTCCGTCTGCACGGGATAAGGTAAAATGCTTTTCTATCATCTTTGCGCCCAGCGCAACGCTTGCCACCGCCGCTGCAGTTCCCATACTGTGATCAGACAATCCGGTAATGCAGTCAAAAACCTGTGCCATATTGGGGATCACCTTAAGGTTCATGTCTTCATAGGGAGAGGGGTAGGCGGAAGTGCATTTCAGCAGTATCACCTGCTGGTTTCCTTCTTCCTTACATACTCTGAGGGCTCTTTCCAGATCCTCCAGATAAGCGATGCCTGTGGCCAAAATGACAGGCTTTCCGATTCTTGCAATCTTGCGAATCAGGGGAATATCATTTATTTCAAAGGAAGCCACCTTGTAGGCAGGCATATTCATCTTTTGCATAAAATCCACTGCCGTATCATCAAAGGGGGAAGAAAAGCATTCCATTCCCAGTTCGTTTGCTAATTTCATCAGCTTCGGCTGCCATTCCCAGGGGGTATATGCGGTTTCGTAAAGCTTATGAAGGGTTGTGCCGTCCCATATGGTTCCCTGTGTAATCTGGAAATAGTCATTATCGCAGTCTAAGGTAATGGTATCGGGGGTATAGGTCTGTAATTTGACTGCATCAGCTCCGGCTTCCTTAGCCGCTCTTATGATTGCCTCTGCCCGGTTGTAATCCTGCAAATGATTGGCCGATACCTCTGCCACAATAAAGTTTTTTTCGCCTTCTCCTATATAGCGGTTTCCGATTTTTATTTTCTTTTCCATTTGGATATGCCTTTCTTTTCCATTTAATTATTTTTTTGATTCATCATTTTATATTTTATTTCAGCTAACTCCCAGTCCGACAGGTTATCAATGTCCTGAACCTCTGTCTCCGGCATGATAACAGGCACATATCCGTCCTTGAGATCACCCCTGCAGGCCAGGTATCGCTCCACCTGATAGAAGTAGAACTGCCCGCAGTCGTGATACATGGTTTCCAGATCCTGTGAGCGCTTCATGGCATTTTCGGGAAAGCAGTATTGAAGCCGTCCGTTTCGGACAGCCATGCCACGCTGAGGCGGGAAGGAAAAGCCAACTACCGGCATGACGCCGGAGGCATTATTTTCAATCAAAAGGCGGAAAGCAGCCTGAAGCTTATCTGCGGTTACAAAAGGCGCAGTGGGATAAATGCATGCCATATATTCAAAAACCTGGCCTCTTTTTTCGTATTCCTCCAGTACCTCCATTAAAACATCATCCGTGGTGGCATAGTCGTTAGCGGCAGCTTCGCTTCTCATAAAGGGAACGCTTGCACCTGCCCTTTTGGCAATTTCAGCAATTTCTTCATCATCCGTGGAGACCATAACCTCCTCAAACAGGCCGGAAGCTAATGCAGCCTCTATGGAATAACAGATAATGGGTTTGCCTAAAAATAGTTTTTTGTTCTTGCCGGGGATACGTTTACTGCCGCCCCGGGCGGTAATTATGGAAATAGCATTCATGTCTGATCCTCGTATTCCTTTCCGATATCTGAAAATATATCTATAGCTTTATGATTTCCTCTGCAATGCGTAATGCGCCTTTTCCGTCAGTTACCTCATGCAGACTGCATTTCATCCGCTCCTGCATTTTACGGTTTTTTAAGAGGGCTTCCATATTTAAAATGATACTGTCTATGCATTCTCTGCGGTTAATGCGGATATCACCGGCAAAAAGCATTCGGTTTTCCCTGGCGAAAAATTCGCTGTCATATTGCTGGTTGTCCGCACAGACAAAAAATATAGCAGGTATCTGCATGGCACATAATTCAAACAGCATAGTTCCTGCAGCGGATATGGCAATGGTGCATTGCTGCATCAGCTCTGCCATGTTGGCAACATTATAATGAAGCCGGATATTAGGATGGCTTTCGGCTAATTGTTCCAGCTCTCTTGCATTTTTGTTAAAGCTCCCGACAATCACATGGAAAATATTTTGGGAGCTTTCTTCTCTTTTCACAGCTTCGGTAAGGATACCGCAAAGAGCGTTGTAAACATCTCCGCCGCCGGAGCTTATAAGTATATGCCTGCCTGTGCCGGAGGCCTTATCCGGGGAAATGTCAGGAAAAGAGCGGCTGCAAAATTCTTCCCGCAAAGGTACATAAGCGGTTCCCAGCAGCAGCCTTGCCGTTCCTTCATAAGCTTCCCTGTAAGGAAAACGCACATGATAGGCATTGTAATTAATGACCATGTCAACCGGATAAACGGCCTCAAAGCAGTCGTCTATATAAATTATTTTACAGAGATCCGCTAAGCTGTCAAAATATTCTTTGGTTGCCTGATAGGAGTCTACCAACAGCTTTTTACAATTTAATCTTTTAAGCTCCTTACGAAGAGCCGGTACCTCCAGAGTCATCTTGTCAAAGGCGGTATGAAGGCATATATATTCCATTCCGGCATTTTCTAACATAGCCCTGGGGTATTCATCAGCGGTAAAAAACAGCACCCGCTTTCCTTTGGCCTTAAGCTGTTTTGCTATGGTAATGCAGCGCATGATATGTCCTGTGGCAATAATGTCATTGGCGTCTGCGCGAATGGCTATGATTTCGGATTTGGCATCGGGAGTGCTTTCAAGGTCTTTATTTTTCAGTTTTTCATATTGGTCAAGAACCTCTGCCATATGCGCCATTTCTGCTTGACCGTAGCGCTGATCCATAGGAAGAGCCAGCATATGGTCATAGATATAACGCTCTGATCTGGTAAGGCAGCCTTCATTTTCCTTTCCTATGGGCCAAAGCACCGGAGCATAGATATCATGATCCGTAAGAAACTTTTGAAGATCATCTCTGTTTACGGCGTATATTGGAAAATATAAGGGCGCTGTCCGGGTATCAGGTGCAGCTTTTGAAGATACCGGGATATCCTCCTCGGAGAGGATTGGTACAAGCTGCGTTTTCCCTTTCAGCCTCTCACATAAGTAGCGGTAATTGGCATTTCTTCTGTTTTGGCAGAGCGCTTCGTCTGTGGAGGATAAAATGTTCATGGATTCCCGTGACAGGGCGCCTATGCCGCTAAAGTTATCCAGCCAGTTTTCCATTTCCCGGTTTTTACGCAGATACTCTGACTTTAAATGCTTCTTTTCATCCGAACTTCCTTCCTCGTATAGATAATTCCATTTTGTCGTAAGAAGCTTCAGCTTTCCGGAGGTAAAGCTTTCGTTTGGAGTAAGCTTTTCCTGAAAAAGCGGTTCATTGGAGGTTACAAACCCGCCGTCAGGTATGGGATACCATTTCCGCAGGCTGCCGATAATATAATCTGCATTTTGTCCGGCATCCTTAAGGTAGTAGGACTGGGATACGTCCTCCATAACACAAATTCCCTGCATGCGCCATTCCTTTAGCAAGGGGCGCACTGCGCTGAGGGTATCAACGCCATAATAGGGATGAACAAAAATAAGACCCGGTTTTAGAGAATTTATTTGGCTGCAAAGCTCATGTTCATCTGCTTTTAAATTTTTATTGATATGATAAAAATGAATCTCCCATCCGGCCCGCTCAAAGGGGAAAAACACGGTGTCGCACATATAGGCCGGAAGCAGGCAGCTCTTTTTCACGGAGGGGTTGTTTTGTTCAATGCTTTTTAAAGCCAGTGCAATTGCCTCTCTTCCCGAGGCTGTAAAACGATGGTGGTTTTTGCCGTATTTTTCTACCTCCGAAAGGCTGAATACCTCTTTGCCTCCCGGTGGGTCTAAGGTAACGGCCTGGGGATTTATTTCATAAATACTTCCTATTTCCATGACAGAACCTTCCTTTATTATTGGCGGGATTTCCGCCATTTTCTGTACGTCCACAGCAGCTTATAGTACAGCATGAAAAACAGCGTGGATTTCTGCTGCATCCGAATTAGCTTTTTTTCCTCTGAGTGGGTTCTTTCCTGATAATATGAATTGCTTTCAAAATTGGGGAAGGTTCTTTTCATTTCCTTTCCCATTGCCTTAACAAAACTGTATCTTGTTCTTTCAACTCCTGCCATATAGGTAAAAAGTGTATTGATGTAAAACAGCAGGGTAAAGCTGTACTCAAGCTCCGGCTTAAAATCCTCAAAATAATGATGTATGTGCGCCTGTGCAAGCATAAGGCGTCCCGCTTCCATACGGTCTTCGCATCTTTTGGATGAAATGGTGTGAACGGTAGAGGCATCATGCTGATAGTAGTAATACAGCGGCTCCTCTATATATTCAAAATGCTTTGCCAGAACCAGATAGGAATTGCCTAAAGCATTATCTTCGTAAAATATATTTTCCGGGAACCAAAGCTCATTTTCAAGAATCATGGATCGCCGAAATATTTTGACAACCAGACTGCCGCCGTCCAGGATCAGGCTGCGCCTCTTTTCTATATCCAGAATGCCGCACTGCTCCTTTTTGTTATTGGGAACGATCTGTCCTGCCTTCATGGAGTGTTCAGCGGTCAGGCAGTAATCGCATCCCACCAGATCGGCGCCGGTTTTTTCTGCCTTTCTGATTAACCTTTCATACATGTCGGGAGCAATCCAGTCATCGCTGTCGATAAAGCCGATCCAATCGCCCTTGGCAAGCTTTAAACCAATATTTTTGGCACCGCCCTGATGCTTATTTACGGGAGAGTGGACGGCGTAAAATTTGTCAGGGAAACGAGCTTCAAAGTTTTTCAGGATATCAAAGGAATTGTCCGTGGAACAGTCATCCACCCCAATGATTTCGTAATCGTCTATTGTCTGGTTTACCAGTGAGTTAAGGCAGTATTCTAATTTACCCTCTGCTGCCATATTATAGACCGGTACAATAATACTTAATTTCATATTTTTTATCCACCATTTTATAGCTTATAGCTTATAATATTCTGTGTAATAATCCCTAATCTTCTTCGTACAGTATACCACAAGCCTGCCCGGATGACTACAAATCTTTCGGGCGCAAAACCGATTTGACCACCTTACTTATGCTGTGGTAGAATATAATGACATTTTAATAGGAAGATGTAAGACTGAATTTCTGCCTGGAATTAGTCAGGGAGGAAGGTACAGGGATCAATAATGAAGAAAATTATTAAAAAGCTGATGGTGCTGCTTGATAAGCAGCAAAAAAGAATTATGGTACTTTTGGTTGTGCTGATGCTGATAGGCGCAGTTTTGGAGACATTGGGTGTTTCACTGGTTATGCCTGTTATGTATGTGGTGACGGACGAGCATGCGGTGGAAAACAAGAAATATCTTCAGGTGCTTTGCGACGTGCTGCATATAGGCTATGATGATACGAGGATGCTGATTATAGTCACCGTACTGGCTTTAGCGGCGGTGTTTGTCATAAAGAATGCATTTTTGTTTTTTCAGCAGAAAGCGCAGCTTAAGTTTGTTTATACCAATCAGTTTGCCACATCCAGAAAAATGATGATCAATTTTATGGAACGGCCTTACGAATATTATTTGAATGCGGATACCTCCGTCATTCAGAGAAGTATTACCTCTGATGTAAACAATATGTATGGATTGATTTTGGCACTGCTGCAGCTGTGCAGCGAGGCAATTGTGTTTGTGTGTCTGGTGGCAGTGAGCTTTGCTACGGATGTCTGGATGACGGTTACCGTAACAGTGCTGCTGGTGGTAGTGCTTGCTGTGATTAAATGCATTTTAAAACCCATTATGAAAAGAGCCGGTGAGGAAAATCAGGATTATTACAGCGGACTTTATAAATGGATTGAACAGTCTGTTATGGGCATTAAGGAAATTAAGGTAGCAGGTAAAGAAAATTATTTCATTAATGAATATGCCAAGTGCGGAGCCGGTTATGTAGGCGCTGTACAGAGATACAATCTGTATAATGCAACTCCCCGGCTTTTGATTGAAACGGTAGCAATTGTGGGTATGCTTTTGTATATGATGATTCAGCTCCTTAACGGAACCGCAGTGGAAAATATCATGCCTCAGGTGGCGGCGCTTGCGGTAGCGGCAATGAGACTGATTCCCTGTGCCAACAGAATTAACAATTATTTAACCTCCATTGCTTATTTTGAACCGTTCTTTATGGGAGTCAGCGATAATTTACAGGATGAGATCAGGGATGAAAATATTAATTATGATGAAGAGGCATATAAGCATAAAATAGAAGTAGAGAAGCTTGAAATCAGAAGCAGCATTCAGCTTAAGGATATTGTGTATAAATATCCCAACTCGGAGGTGCTTATTTTTGATCATGCGGATATGGAGATCCCTATAGGAAAATCTGTGGGAATTGTGGGAACCTCCGGCGCGGGAAAGACTACGGTGGTGGATATTCTTCTTGGACTTTTACAGCTGCAGGAAGGGGAGATTCTGGCAGATGGAATAGAAGTAAGGGAGCATTATCAGTCGTGGCTTAAGAATATCGGTTATATTCCCCAGACTATTTTTATGGTGGATTCCAGCATTCGAAAGAATGTGGCTTTTGGATATGCGGATGAGGATATTGATGATGAGAAGGTGTGGCGTGCACTTAGGGAAGCACAGCTGGATGAATTTGTAAGAGGGCTTCCTGAGGGGCTTGATACCAGCATCGGGGAAAGAGGAATTCGCATCTCAGGCGGGCAGCGTCAGAGAATTGGCATTGCCAGAGCTTTGTTTGAGGATCCGGAGGTATTGGTGCTTGACGAGGCTACCTCTGCCCTGGATAACGATACAGAGGCGGCTATTATGGATTCCATCAACAGGCTGCACGGGAAAAAGACGCTTATTATCATCGCCCATAGACTCCAAACCATTGAAAAGTGTGACATGGTATATCGGGTAGAGCATGGGAAGGTAGCCAGAGAACGCTGAAATTAGAAAAGGCAGGTGAGCGGAATGACGGAAAACAAACGTATGGCAAATTATGAGCTGCTTAGAGCTGTGGCTATGGTCATGGTAGTCATTCTGCATTTTGTTGCCCGTTCCGAAAATCTGGTTGAACTTGATGAGCCTGTTACGGGCAGCAGGCTTGCGGGTACGGTGTTGGAGTTTTTGGCTATAGCGGCGGTGAATACCTATGTGTTAATCAGCGGCTATTTTGGAGTAAAGAGCAGCTTTCGCCCTTCTAAGGCAGTGGCGCTGCTTTTGCAGATATGGTTCTATGCACTGCTTATCCCCTGCGTTTTAATGGCGGCGGGGCTGCCCACCAAGGGAGCGGAGCTGGGAATATATGGATGGATACAGTATTTATTTCCGGTAGAGACAGAGCATTACTGGTTTGCAACCTCTTATTTCATGCTGTATCTGCTGACGCCGGTTTTAAATGCAGCCGTAAGGGCTATGTCCAGACGGCAGCTGCAGCTTGTGCTTGGCGGGCTTCTGATTCTGTTTAGCGGCATTAAGAGTATCAGTCCTGTGATGTTTGCTTTTGACCGGTATGGCTACGATCTGCCGTGGTTTATCTGCGTATATCTTGTGGCAGCGTATTTGGGCTTATACGGCTTTCCGTTTTTTGAAAAGTGGAGCTGGTTTCTGTATGCGGGAAGCAGCCTGGTTTGTCTTTTGGTGAACATGGGAATGTATGCTCTGGCACAGAGGTGGGACAGCTTTCGTTATTATTTCACAGTGCCTTATCACTATAATTATATTTTTTGCCTGACTGCGGCGATTGGTTTGTTTTATGGATTTTCAAAGCTTCACATTAAGGAAGGTAAGGTTGCAGAGGCAATCAGACGGATCGGAGGACTGTGCTTTGGCGTTTATCTTTTACATGAGCACATTGATCTGCGGTATAGCTGGTATGGCTGGATCAGGGCATTAATTAATCCTTCCCGGAAAGAGGGGATCGGGGTATTTTTAGGAGAACTGGCCTGCTGTGTGGTAATTCTTTTTGCCGCAGGTATTTTCGTTGATTATATCAGAAGCCGTTTGTTTGCGGGGGCAGCTTTATGGTTGAAAAATACAAGAATCAGCCGTTTCTTGGACGGCTGTGATAGAGAAATGGCGGTAAAAGAAGGAAAGGATAAGGCATATGGGCAAAATCAGGGATAGATATGAAAAATTCATAGTCAGGATGGAGAAGATACCCTGGCTGCAAAAAGGTCTTCAAAATGTTGTATTTCCTTTGGTATTGCTGTGCTTTCCACTGGTCAAGGCCAACCAGGGCGTTGATTTGGTGGATACGGGCTACAGTCTGGGAAATTACCGCTTTTTCAGTATACAGGGGGGTGTGTGGAACCTTCTTACCTTTTTAGCCAACGTGACAGGCCATCTGTTTTCCCTTCTGCCCTTTGGAGATACCATGCTTGGCATGAAGGTGTATACAGGGCTGATTGTCAGCATTTTGGCCCTTTTAGGGTATCGTTTCTTTATGACCAAGATGCCTGCGTGGCTGGCTTTTGCGGGGGAACTGGCGGCAATTGGTTTTTGCTGGTGTCCTACGGTAATACTTTATAATTATTTAACTTATCTGTTGTTCCTTCTGGGGGCGGTCTTTCTGTTCCGGGGTCTTGCGGGATGCCGGAATGTCTGCCTTGTGATTGCTGGAGTAATACTGGGAATCAATGTGATGGTGCGCTTTCCCAATAACATTTTGGAGGCAGGTCTTATCTTGGCGCTTTGGTATTACGGCGGACTGAAAAAGAAGCCGGTAAAGAAGATTGCACAGGAAACAGGGTTGTGCATTGCAGGGTATCTTTCGGCCCTTCTGGTGATGGTGGGAATTGTGTCCCTGCTTTACGGAGCGGGAGCGTTCGGGGATATGGTAACGGGTGTTTTCGGAATGGCGGGCAGCGATTCGGACTATACGTTGGGAGAAATGCTTTTGGCTATTTTAAGCGCCTATAGCCATGGGTTTAAATGGATGCTTTATATGTTTTTGTGTATTCTGCCGGGAATCCCCTTTTTGGTTATGTGGGAAGGAAAATATCAGATGCTTCGCAAGGTCATATATTGTGTATGTATTCCGGTTTTGTTCTTCGTTCTCGGCAAATGGGGGATGTATAATTTTAAATACTACCAGAAGGAGTCGGCGCTTCAATGGGGGGCAGTTTTCCTGCTGCTTGCCTTTATGGCGCTTTTCTGGGTACTGTTTACGAGAAGGATGGATGATGAGTGGAGGCTGATCGGATGTATTGCGCTTATCATGATATTGATTTCACCCCTTGGAAGCAATAATCATATCTGGCCTGTTCTGAATAACCTGTTTTTTATTGCACCGGTTATTTTGTGGGTGATTTACCGGTTTGTGCGTTGGGGAAGGGTTTATCTGGACGGAACGGGGAAGGTTCCGCTGTTTCCGGTAAAGGCAATGTGCTCCGGTATTTTAATTGCATTTTTTATTCAGGCTGTGGGGCTTGGATTTGGTTATGTATTTTTTGACGGTGAAATGGGAGAGCCCAGAAGCTACCGCATTGCTGAAAACAGGGTTTTGGACGGAATGCTTACAACCAGTCTGAATGCGGAGGTTTTGGAGGAGATTACCGCTTTCATGACGGAAAATCAGTTAGAATACGGCCAGAAGGAATTAATTTTGTATGGAAATATTCCCGGTCTTTCCTATTATCTGGATATGCCGCCTGCAATCTATACCACATGGGCGGATCTTGATACCAATTCTCTTAATCGGCTTTTGGAGGAGCTTTCTGAGATAACGGAAAGCATGGGAAGTGACCAAAAAGAGAGGCCCCTGGTGATTATCACCCCTCAGCTGGACGCATATCTTGCGGGAAATGAACAGGCTATGAGCTTTTGGGGAACGGATGTGGCATTTTGTGAGCAGGATAAGAAGCTTTCGGCAATTGGCGGGTTCCTTGCTGAAAATAAATATGAACAGGTTTTTGCAAATGAAGCTTTTGTTATTTATAGGTAGAGAAAGGAGTCTTTAGAGATGATAAGATTTAATGTACCTCCTTATACGGGGACAGAAATGAAAAATGTGCAGAAGGCAGTGGAGAATATGCATATCTGCGGCGACGGGGAGTTTACCAGAAAGTGCAGCGAATATCTGGAGAAAACCACGGGGACAGCCAAGTGTCTTCTTACCACATCCTGCACGCAGGCCCTGGAAATGGCGGCGCTTTTGTGCGATATTAAGCCCGGTGATGAGGTTATTCTTCCCTCCTATACCTTTGTGTCCACCGCAAATGCGTTTGTGCTTCGCGGTGCAGTGCCGGTGTTTGTTGATGTGAGACCGGATACCATGAACATAGACGAAAATCTGATTGAAGGGGCAATTACGGAAAAGACCAAGGTTATTTGCGTAGTTCATTATGCAGGAGTTGCCTGTGAAATGGATCGAATTATGGAAATTGCAGATAAGTATCATCTTATGGTGGTAGAAGATGCAGCCCAGGCGATTATGAGTACCTATAAGGGAAGGCCGCTTGGCACCATTGGAGATTTTGGATGTCTTAGCTTTCATGAGACCAAGAATTTCAGTATGGGAGAGGGCGGCGCTCTTTTAATCAGAGATCCCAGGCATATTGAGGATGCAGAGATTTTGAGAGAAAAGGGAACGGACCGGAGCAAATATTTCCGGGGACAGGTGGATAAATACCGTTGGATGAATTACGGTTCGTCTTTTCTTCCCAGTGACATGAATGCGGCATATTTGTACGCCCAGTTTGAAGTGGCAGACCAGATCAATGACACCCGGCTTTCCAGGTGGAACCAGTATTATGAGCTTTTAAAGCCCCTTCAGGAAGCAGGGAAGATTGAGCTTCCGGTAATTCCGGAAGGATGTGTGCATAATGCTCATATGTTTTATATTAAGACTAAGGATCTTAAGGAGAGAACTGAGCTGATTCAGTTTATGAAAGATAATGATATTTTGACGGTGTTTCATTATGTTCCTCTTCACTCTGCACCTGCGGGACTGAAATTCGGGCGTTTCCATGGGGAGGACCGCTATACCACCAGGGAAAGTGAACGGCTTGTGCGTCTCCCCATGTTTTATCAGCTGACCGCCAAACAGGTAGATTATATTGCAGGCAAGGTAAAAGAATTTTATGGCGTTTAAAGAGCGATTTGGGAAATGGGAAAACTGGATAGCTGCCCTTGCGGCAGTGGTTATATTAGGACTGTGTGCAGGAGTATTTTTTGATTATTATTATGATCTGAATGATGATGTGCTGATGAAGGATATTCTTGCAGGAGTATATACAGGAACACCGGAGGGCCATAACATACAGATGCTTTGGCCGGTCAGCGCCTTGATCAGTCTGTTTTACCGTATTGCAAGAGGGCTGCCCTGGTATGGTTTGTTTTTGTGCTTGTGCCATTTCGGATGTATTTTTCTGATTGTAAAAAGGGCGGTTTCTCTTTGCCGGGGAATTTGGGGAAAGGCTGTCATTGCCTTGACTATAGGGCTTTTTTTTGGAACTGTTTTTTTGGAGCATCTTATTTTTGCGCAGTACACTGTGACCTGCACCCTGCTGGGGGCTGCAGCGGCATTTTTGTTTTATACCACGGAAAGGTGCGAAGAGCCTTCCCTGTTTATCAGAAGGAATATTCCGTCTGTTTTGCTGGTGGCTTTGGCTTATCTGATCCGCACGGAGATGCTGCTTCTTATTCTGCCCATGATCTGTGTGGCGGGAGTGGCCAGATGGGGAGGAGAAAAGAAAATTTTCACCAGGGAAAATGCCATCAAATATTTTGGCGTGATCGGCCTGATTCTGGCTGGCCTGCTTCTGGGACAGGCACTTCACATGATTGCTTATGGCTCCGGGGAATGGAGAACCTTTACCGAGTTTTTTAATAACCGCACTGAGCTTTACGATTTTCAGGCACCTCCTGTTTATGAGGAAAACAAAGATTTTTATGAAAGCATAGGACTTTCGGAAAGTGAAAAAATACTGCTGGATAATTATAATTTCGGCATAGATGATGAAATTGATGAAAAAATGGTGGGCGAGATTGCACGGTATGCAGGAATGCTTCGAAAGGAGAGAACTTCCTTTTCGGAAAACCTCATAGAGAAGCTGAAAGCCTATTGTTACCGGTTTACCCACGGAGCAAAAGCCGAAGGAAGTGACTATCCATGGAATTATATCGTGATCTGGGGGTATGCGTCAGTGTTTTTAATGGCGCTTCCAGGAAGAAAGGAAGATCAGCCTTTTGGGGAAAACGGATATGGAAAGCCATCTGGCAGGAACCTTAAAAATGTATGGAACATTGTATGGAAGCTGGCGCTTTTGTTTCTGGTGCGCACCGGTCTTTGGATGTATATATTGTGGGGAGAAAGAGATCCTGTGAGGATCACACATTCCCTGTATCTGATGGAGCTTTCCATTCTTGCGGCCATGGCCTTTGAGCAGTGGAAGCAGATAGAAAAGGCCCAAACGGGGCGAATACTTGCAGGAATTTCGCTGGCGGCAGCGCTGTTATTGCTCGGAACGGTTTGGCCGGAAAGTGTATACAAGGTTACTACAGAGCAGCAGCGGCGTGAGGAAGTGAATGCTTCCTACAGGGAGCTGTACGATTATCTTTCGGAGCCGGAGAATAAGGATAATTTCTATTTTATTGATGTGTATTCCTCTGTGGCTTATTCGGAGAAAATGTTTGAGAATGTAGATAATTCGCTGGATAATTACGATATTATGGGCGGCTGGGCATGCAAAAGCCCGCTTTGGAAAAAGAAGCTTGCCGCTTTTGGAATTGACAGCGTGGAGCAGGCGTTAAAGGACAGGGAAGATGTGTATTTCGTGAGAAAAACCAGTGAGGATATGGAGTGGCTTTGCGCCTATTATGAGGAGCATGGAACCCCTGTGGAGGCAGTACTTGAAAAGACGGTAGCAGGGGAGTTTGAGATTTATTCTGTAAGGCCTAAGCTAAAATAAGGCAGAATGCAATGCAGGATAACGGAAGGGCATTAAATATGGACAGTAAAAGCAGTCTTTCGCCTCTTGTGGGGCGGGATATTTATCTTAGGATGATGGGACCGGAGGATACGGACAATATTATTATGTGGAGAAATACCGATTTTGTCCGCAAAAATTTTATTTACCGGCAGCCCTTTACCAGACAGGGGCATGAAGCCTGGACCAGGAATATGATAGAAACGGGAAGGGCGGTTCAGTTTATTATTTGCGAGAAGGATACGGACAGACCGGTAGGAAGCGTATATCTTCGGGATATTGATCCGGTTCATAACAAGGCGGAATATGGAATTTTCATAGGAGAAAAGGATGCAACAGGAAAGGGCTATGGGACGCAGGCGGCTAAGCTGATGCTTTCATATGCTTTTGATACCCTTGGACTTCATAAGCTGATGCTGCGGGTTTTGGCAGATAACCTTCAGGCAAGAAGAAGCTACGAGAAGGCAGGATTTGTGCAGGAGGCTTATTTAAAGGATGAGGTTTTTCTGGATCAGGAATATAAGGATGTAATTTTGATGGCGGTGATTTCGGGAGGCGTTTGAAAAAGTATGGCAAAGATGGTCAGTTTTGTAATTCCCTGTTATAGATCAGAGGAGACATTACCCGGCGTGATAGGGGAAATTAAGGAAAAAATGAAACAAATGGCAGACTATGCTTACGAGGTGATATTGGTGAATGACTGTTCACCGGATCACACCTTCGAAAGGATTAAGGAGCTGTGCCGGGAAAATCACAATATTACAGGAATTAATCTGGCGAAAAACTTTGGTCAGCATAGTGCCCTGATGGCGGGATTTCGGTATGCGAAGGGAGATATTATTGTGTGTCTGGATGATGATGGGCAGACCCCTGCAGATGAAGCAGACAAGCTGATTAAGGCTGTTGAAGACGGAGCGGATGTAGCATATGCCAAATATAGTCATAAACACCATTCGGGCTTTAGAAATTGGGGTAGCCATATCAATGAGCTGATGACCAGAGTTATGCTGGGAAAACCTAAGGAGCTGTATCTTTCCAGCTATTTTGCAGCAAGAAGGTTTATTATTGATGAAGTAGTGAATTATGAATATGCCTATCCTTATGTGATAGGGCTTATTCTCCGCACCACGAAAAATATTGTGAATGTGGAGGTAAATCATAGAGACAGATGGACGGGGGAATCCGGATATACTATCGGTAAACTGCTTAATCTGTGGTTTAACGGTTTTACCGCCTTCAGTGTTAAGCCTCTTCGGATTGCAACGGTGAGCGGCGTGGTCTGTGCGGGTGCGGGATTTCTTTATGGAATTTATACCATCATTAAAAAGATATTTGTTAATCCGCCGGGGCTGGTGACAGGCTTTAGTGCACTGATGTCGGTGCTGGTATTTATGGGCGGCATGCTGATGCTGATGATGGGAATGGTAGGAGAATATATGGGAAGGATGTATATTTCCATGAACAGGTCTCCTCAGTATGTGATCCGCGAGGTAGTATCAAAAGAGGAAGCTTTTCATGAACAAGCATAATTTAAATCATAAGGAAAAGAAAATTCCTGTATTGAAAAAAGTATATGCCGCAGCGCTGGCGTTTGCAGGTACTTGTGCACTGCCGTGGATGGTAAAATCCGGTGGCACTGCTCTTGGCTTTACCAACAGCATTCTTTCCGTGTTTGTGTTTTTGGGTCTTTTCTGCCTTCTTCACAAGGCGGTTAGCATTTCCTTCCCGGGAGGCTTTAAGAGATGGGGGCTTCCGGCAGCTTTCGGAACTGCTTTTTCTCTCTGTATGGTAATGGGAACCTGTCTGGATGAGCAGGGAAGCGTCCCCTTTAACAATGTGAGGATGTGGGCAGCGATACTGGTACTGGCGGTGGTCTTTTCTTTGCTTACCAGATATTTTTGGGAAAAGCTAATGGAGCTGCAAAAAAAGGGTACCCAAAAGCCGGAAAGTACAGGAAAGCCCTTTGGCTGGCTTCGTTTTTCGGGAATTATTTTTCTCTTGTATATACCGGTTTTTCTTGCGGTATACCCGGGATTTTTTGTTTATGATGCGCAGGATGAGCTGTTACAGGTGATGACCAGAAGCTTTACCACTCATCATCCCCTTGTCCATGTGCTGTTTCTTGGAGGGATTATTTCCCTTGTTCACAAGCTTACAGGCTCCTATAATCTGGGGATTGCCTGCTATACCGTCATTCAAATGGGGATTATGGCAGGTATCTTCGGCTGGTGCGTGGGAAAACTGAAAAGCAGGGGACTTAAAAAGGGCTATGTGGCACTTACGGTTTTATATTTCGGCCTGTGTCCCGTATTGGTAATGTTTTCCTTATGCTCTGCCAAGGACGGGCTTTTTGCGGGAATGCTGCTTGTTATGGTTGTGCTGCTTTCGGAGCTGTATAAGAATCCGGAGGGCTTTATGACGTCTAAAGGGAAGATGGCGCTTTTGGCAGGTGCAAGCCTCCTTATGATGCTGCTTCGGCATAACGGGGTGATTGCATTTGTTCTCTCGGCAGCAGTCTTGTTGGGATATCTTAGAAAATATTGGAAAAAGCTGTCAGTATATCTGGTGCTGGTTTTTGGGGCATATTTGATTGTTCATAATGCACTGACGCTGATCTTATCGGCAGACGCTTCGGAAAATCAGGAAGTGCTTACAGTGCCTATCAGTCAGATGGCAAGAGTTTATCAGAATAATAAAGACAGCCTGCCCGAGGAGGAAACGGAAATCTTATATCGGTATCTTACTGAGGAGGCGCTAAAGCAGTATACGCCCAAGGTTTCCGACGGCGTGAAGGTACATTTTAATAATCAGGCTTTTGCCCAGGATAAAGGGAGCTTCCTTAAGCTGTGGCTTAAGTGGGGAACCAGAAATCCCTTTACTTATTTAAATGCATGGTTTATGACCTCCTATGGCTTCTGGTATCCCGATACGGTGATTGATGTTTACAGAGGAAATACGGTTTTTACCTATACCTATGAGGACAGCTCCTATTTTGGCTATGAGGTGGAGCAGCCGGGAAGTAGACAAAGCTTGTTTCCTCAGTTGAATGAGATTTACCGAAGAATGTCCCTGGAAATTTTTCAGCAGAAGGTTCCGGTGGTGTCTATGTTGTTTTCCCCCGGATTTCTGTTTTGGGTAACGGCATTTTGTCTGTGCTTTTGGGCTTATCAGAAGCGTATGGAAAAGGTGGTGCCGTATCTTCCGGTGATATGCTGCTATGCAACGGTGCTTTTCGGGCCTACTTATCTGGTGAGGTACGTGGTTTATTTTTGGGCAGTCCTGCCGCTTCTTCTGGCAGAATTTGATAATTGAAAGCAACTGTGATATACTTACCCATGATTTCTGGTAAGGAATGAGGGAAAATGAAAAAGATACTATATAAAAGTAAAGCAATAGAGAGAATTATTTTGATATTGGCAGCGGTGATATTGGTGTCCCTGTGGCCGATCCGTATTTTCCATGAGACGGTAACGGCTTCGGTGGAATCGACAAGCGGTATGATGACAGAGAAGGTAGATAATGATCACACTATTCTTCAAAGCTTCGTGGCACAGTACGATCATATGAGCACCATTGATTTGTATTTGGAGCAGGGAACTGTAGGAGAAAGCTTTTATGTCCGCCTTCTGAATGAAGCTCAGGTAATGATTGCAGAGGAGGAAGTGAAGATCGATCAGGATAAGCTTCCGGGTTATGTGAGGGTGCTTATTGACGTGGACATGGAAGTGGGGCAGCTGTATCATCTGATTGTTCAGGGAAATGATTCGGAGGTTTTCCTTGGCTGCGAAATGATATACATGACGGATCTGCCCTATGCCGGGGAAATGTATTACGACAGCAGTACGGTAGAGGGGGTAAATCTGGCTGCTGACTATAATTACAGTGTTCCTTTAAGGAAAGGAAAGGTGGTTCTGTTTGGAGGGCTTACCGTGCTTTTGGCAGCATTGCTGATTGCAGGCTGCAGAGTATACTACCGCAAAACAGGCAGGGATAAGCTGATTACCGTGGAACGGGTAGTAAAGTGCGTGGGGAATCCCATTGTAGCAGTGTTTACGGTTGTCTGTCTGGCGGCGGTGCTTATGGGAGCATGCAGTAAATACATGCTTGACAATACCTTTTTCTTTATCAGTGTGCTGCTTCTTGCCATGATCTTGTTTTATGCAATTAATCACAACAGAAACGGCCAGCCGCCAGTGTTTACTATGGAGTATCTGAAAAGCCATTTTCAGGATCTGCTTCAGTCTGTTTGTATTGCGGGAGCAATCGGTGGCTGCTGCGAATATATGGCAGGACTTTATGACATCCATCATGCTATGGCAGAGCGAAAGGAAATGCTTTGGTTTGCGCTTGCCATTATTGTGATGTTTAAGTGGAAGGAAATCTTTAATTTATATAATTTGGTTTATGTAATCGGGGCAGGAATTGCAGGCTGTTTCTACTACCAAAACCAGGTGGCGCTTTTAGCAGAGAAAACCATTAAAGAGGCAGAAATTCCCTGGAAACTGCAGGTGATCCGCCATACGACGCTGATTGGAATTCTGCTTGGCTTGATTTTGATCCGCACAGTGATAGGCCTTGTGAAAAAAAAGCTTTCCAGACTCGATTTTGTTTATGCGGGTCTAATGCTGGTATTTTTTGCGGCCATTATTATTTTCAGAAACGGCAGATGGTGGACGGTGGTAATGGCGGTCAGCTTTACCCTGTTTTATCTAAACTATGGAATGTGGGAGCACAGGGGACGGTTTCTTGTGAATGTGTGCAGGGGCATTATTCTGCAGTTTATGCTTGCCACCGGCTATGCGTTGCTGCACAGGCCTTACACCACCTACAGAACAGCCAGATACCCTCATATATTCCATACAGTGACTACCACAGCCGCTTACCTGACCATTGTGGAGTGCGCTGCCTTTGTCATTCTTCTTGCGAAATTCCGCAAAAGCCGGAAGCTTAAGGATACCTGGAAGGAGCTGCTTTTGTTTGGCGTGGTTAATGCTTATATGCTCTTCACCATGGCCAGAACAGGATTTTTGGCAGTGGGAGTAACCGGGATTTTTGCTATCATTGTTATGAGCGGCGGTAAAGGCAGGGAAAAGCTTGCAAACATAGGCAAAACGGTTGGCATTATGGCGCTGGCAGTAATCGTGTGCTTCCCCGTAACCTTTACGGTGCAGAGAACCGTTCCTACGCTGGTCAGCGATCCTTATATGTACGAAATCGAAGATTTCAGGGATGATACGCTTCGGGGAAGAAAGTTAAACTCCGTAGACTGTATGCGTGTGGGGAGATTTATTGATCTGTTTGCAGATAAAATTTTTGATATTCCGGCGGGAACCTTCGACTTGTACGGAGAGATAGCAGAGTATGAGAGAACCCACAGTGATTCCGGGGAAGAGGAAAGCGGTGCGATTGATACGGCAATTGATATTCCCGGCGTACTTGAAACACAGGAGTTTGTGGCATCCGCAGATTATGTTCCCGAGGAGCCTTCGGAGGAAGAGTCGGATTATACCAATGGAAGGCTGGATATTTTTAGATCCTACATTGAGCAGTTGAACATGACAGGGCATGAGGGGATGGGAGCCCTTCTTAAGGACGGCTCTATTGCCACCCATGCGCATAATATTTATTTACAGGCAGCCTATGACCATGGTATCCCTGTAGGAATTTTGTTTGTTTTGGTTGGGCTTGTAACCTTTATAAAAGCATGTATTTATTATAACAGAAAAAAGGATAAAATAACTTATGCGGCTATGCCTGCGGTAGTCACGATTTCGGTTGCCGCTGCCGGTATGGTGGAGTGGATATTCCATTTAAGCCATCCATGCGGTTTGATCCTGATGCTGGTCATCTCGCCGCTTGTATTTTGTGAAGGACAAAGCTATGAGTGAAGAAATGAAAAAAAAGAAAAAAACCTTTAACGTAAAGCTTTTTTACAGAAGAACCTGTTTGATTATTTACGACATTATCAGCGTTATTTTGGCAAGCTATATAGCGCTTTTGATGCGTTACAGCTTTGAAATGTCGGAGATTCCGGAGCACTTTCTGGGCCCCATCAACAGATTTCTGCCCCTGAATATTGTGATTACACTGGTGGTTTTGTACCTGTTCCGTATGTACAACAGCTTATGGGCGTTTGCGGGGGAAACAGAGCTTCAAAATCTGGTGCTTGCAAGTGTAATTTCCTCTCTGCTTCAGGCAGTGGGAATCCAGTTTTTTAAAACGCCGGGGGAGCTGGCCGTGCCCAGCAGCTATTATTTTTTGTATACCTTCCTGCTGATCAGCTTTATCTTTTGCAGCAGATTTTCCTACCGCTTTTTTAGAAGTCTTAAGCACAGGAAGCAGAATAAGAATAACAGTATTTCCGTTATGGTGATCGGAGCCGGGGAAGCAGCCAATGTAATTGTAAAGGAAATTGTCAACAGTAACTTCTCCACCATGGTGATCCGCTGCATTATTGATGATGATCCCGGAAAGTGGGGAAGGTTTATACAGGGCATTAAGGTGGTAGGCGGCAGGGATAAGATTATTGAATGTGCCGATATTTACAGTATTGATGAGATTATTGTGGCTATGCCTTCTATCAGCAGGGCAGAGCTTTCCGCCATTCTTGATATCTGCAAGGAGACAAGCTGTAAGCTTCGCTCCCTTCCCGGAATGTATCAGCTGGTAAACGGAGAGGTCAGTGTAAGCAAGCTGCGTGATGTGGAAGTGGAGGACCTGCTTGGAAGAGATCCCATTGAAGTAGATATGGATTCTATTCTGGGCTATGTGAAAGGGAAAAGAGTTTTGGTTACAGGCGGAGGCGGCTCTATCGGAAGCGAGCTGTGCCGTCAGATTGCCTCTCATCAGCCAGCGCTATTGATTATTCTTGATATCTATGAAAACAGTGTTTATGATGTGCAGCAGGAGCTTGCCGCCAGATATCCTGATCTTGAGATGGCGGTGCTGATTGCCTCCGTTCGAAATACCAATCGAATGAATTGGATATTTGAGCATTATAAACCGGAGATTATTTATCATGCCGCAGCCCATAAGCATGTGCCGCTTATGGAGACAAGTCCCAATGAGGCCATTAAGAATAATGTATTCGGCACATGGAAAACCGCACAGGCGGCGGCTATGAACGGAGCTCAAAGATTTGTTATGATTTCCACCGATAAGGCGGTAAACCCTACCAATATCATGGGAGCCAGCAAACGAATCTGTGAGATGATTATTCAAACCTTTAACAAACACTATGATACGGAATTTGTGGCGGTGCGTTTTGGAAATGTTTTAGGCAGCAACGGAAGCGTAATTCCGTTATTTAAAAAGCAGATTATGTCCGGCGGCCCGGTTACGGTGACTCATCCCGATATCATCCGCTACTTTATGACCATTCCTGAGGCAGTGTCCTTAGTGCTTCAGGCAGGGGCCTACTGCAAGGGCGGTGAAATCTTTGTGCTGGATATGGGAAAGCCGGTGAAAATTCTGGATCTGGCAAAGAACCTGATCCGTTTATCCGGCTACCGGGTTGGGGAGGATATCAAGATCGAATTTACAGGCCTTCGCCCCGGTGAAAAGCTGTATGAGGAGCTTCTTATGGCTGAGGAGGGGCTTACGGATACAGAAAATAAATTAATTCATATCGGGAAGCCTATAGAAATAGATGAAATGCAGTTTTTCGTCCAGTTAAAGGAGCTGAAGGAGGCTTCCAAAAATGAAAGTAACGATATCAGACCGCTGGTAAAGGCGATTGTGCCTACCTATCATTACAGTGATGAAGAGGGAAAATAAGCTTAAGGAAGGGATGAACAGGAATGTCACGAAAAAAGATTTATTTATCATCGCCCACCACGCATAGTGAGGAGCAGGAATTTATTAAGGAGGCTTTTGATACCAACTGGGTGGCGCCTCTTGGTCCTAATGTAAATAATTTTGAGAAGGAACTGGCTGAATATGTGCAGATCGGGCATGCTGCAGCGTTAAGTGCGGGAACAGCGGCAATTCATCTTGCGCTTAAAATATTGGGGATCGGGGAAGGAGATATTGTGTTTGCTCCCAGCCTGACCTTTAGCGCAACCTGTAATCCCATTTTATACGAAAAGGCTGCGCCGGTATTTATTGATTCCGAGAAGGATACCTGGAATATGAGTCCGAAAGCCCTTGAAAAGGCGTTTGAGAAGTATCCTAACCCTAAGGCGGTGATCGTGGTGCACCTGTATGGAACGCCTGCGAAGCTGGATGAAATTCTGGAAATCTGCCAAAAGCACCAGGTTCCATTGATTGAGGATGCAGCGGAATCCCTTGGCAGTACCTATAAGGGTAAACATACTGGAACCTTCGGAAAAATCGGTATTTATTCCTTTAACGGAAATAAGATTATTACCACCTCCGGCGGTGGTATGCTGGTATCGGAGGATGGGGAGATCACAAAGAAGGCTACCTTCCTTGCCACACAGGCCAGAGATCCTGCAAGATATTATCAGCATTCCCAGATCGGGTATAATTACAGAATGAGCAATATTACTGCCGGAATAGGAAGAGGACAGCTGCTTCATTTAGAGGAGCATAAACAGCTGAAAAAGGCAATCCATAACAGATATATGGAAGGCTTTGCGGATATGGAGGAAATTTCAATGAACCCTTTAAATCCGGACGGAGATGCCAACTGCTGGCTGTCCTGCATTACCATTTCCAAGGACAGCAATATAACGCCGGATCAGATTATGGACGCCCTGGATGAGGAAAACATAGAATCCAGACCTATCTGGAAGCCCATGCATTTACAGCCCGTATTTGAAGGTTATGATTTTGTAACGGAATCAGGATGTAAAAGTGATCTGCCTGCAGGTGAAAGGATGGAAAGCCTATCGGAGGATATTTTTAGCAGGGGGCTTTGTCTTTCCAGTGATATTAAGAATACGGAAGAAGACATGAAATTGATCATTGATACCGTAAGAAGCGTTTTTGACAAGAAGAGGGCTGAATAAGGCATGTATAAACGGTTTGTAAAAAGATGGTTGGATATCGTTCTGTCTGGCGCTGCACTGGTGGTTTTAAGCCCTGTGATAGCAATCCTTGCGCTGTTAGTCCGGATGAAATTGGGAAGCCCTGTAATTTTCAAGCAGGAAAGGCCGGGATACCGGACCAGGATTTTTACCTTAAAGAAATTCCGCACCATGACGGACGAGCGGGATGAGCAGGGAAATCTTCTTCCCGATGCCAGGAGGCTTACCGGATTCGGAAGGCTGCTTCGCAGAACCAGCCTTGACGAGCTGCCGGAGCTGTGGAACATTTTCTGCGGTGATATGAGCCTGATTGGCCCCAGACCTTTGCTGGTAAGCTATCTGCCCTACTATACGGAAAGGGAGCAGCTGCGCCACACGGTTCGCCCGGGACTTACGGGGCTTGCCCAGGTAAGCGGCAGAAACTTTCTGGAATGGGATAAGCGGCTTGAGAAGGATGCGGAATATGTGGAGAACTTATCCTTTGGGCTGGATGTTAAAATATTTTTTGCCACCATTAAAGCGGTATTTGTACATGATGATATTGCGGAGGATACCGATGTCATAGAAGGCAATCTGGCAGAAATTCGTGCCGCAAAGACAGAAGGGCAGATGCAGTAACACAAGAAGATAGTAAGAAGTCTTGGCAGAAAGGATCATATCTTATGGCAGGAATTAAGATGATTGAGCTTGCGCAGGAAGAAGAATGGAATAAAATTATTGCACAGTTCCCACAGCATGATGTGTATTTTACTCCGGGATATGTAAAGGCGTTTCACATAAACGGAGACGGAGAGCCGGTATTATTGTATTATAATGGCAGGGATATGCAGGCGGTGAACATTGTCATGAAGCGCCCGGTTCCGGTTTTAAGGACAGAATGTCCTGAGGATGAAGCCTTAGGGGAGTATTTTGATTTCGTAACACCTTACGGCTACGGCGGTTTTCTGCTAAAGGGAAATACAGGCGAAGAAGCAAAGCAGCAGCTTAAGCATGCTTATCTGGATTTTTGCCGGGATCATAAGATTGTAGCGGAATTTAACCGTTATCATCCGGTGATTAATAATGCCCACGATATGGAATGTCTGTATCAGGTGGTTGACCTTGGAAATACAGTTTGCATGGATTTAAGCTCCAGGGAAAGGATTTGGGAAAACCTTTCCAGCAAAAACCGCAATATGATCAGAAAGGCGCAAAAGTCCGGTGTTCAGATTTACTGGGGAAGGGAAGAGAGGCTTTTTACCGAATTTGAACAGATTTATAACGCTACTATGGATAAGGTTGGGGCTGACAGCTACTATTATTTTAAGAAAGAATTTTATGACAGTATTTTATATGATTTAAAAGATAATGCACTTGTATTTTATGCAAAGCTTAAGGATGAGATCATTGCCATGTCCATTATTCTGTATGGAAACGGGCAGCTGCATTATCATCTTTCCGCATCCAGGCGTGAATATCAGAACCTTGCACCTACCAATCTGCTTCTGTATGAGGCAGCCTGCTTTGGCTGTAATATCGGAGCAGGGACCTTTCATTTGGGAGGCGGTCTTGGCAGCAGGCAGGATCATTTATACAGTTTTAAGAAACAGTTTAACAGAGCGCAGGACTTTCAGTTTTCCATTGGTAAGCTGATTGTCAACGAGCAGGTATACAAGCGGCTGTGGGAGCTTAACAATAAGAAAAAGGAAACCGGATTTTTTCCGGCATATCGGGCATGATGAAAGGTGAAGTGTAATCGGTATGAAAACAGTATTGATTTTGGCCAATGCATCAACCGGCGTATATGATTTTAGAAATGAATTAATGCTTGCATTATTAAAAAAATATAAAGTAGTGGTATCGGTCCCGGATGAGCTCTGCATCAGGGAACTGGAAGCAGAGGGGTGTGAAATTATTCATACGCCTTTAGACAGAAGAGGGATGAACCCCAAAAAGGATGCAGGCTTATTTTTGTCCTATGGAAGGCTTCTGAAAGAAGTGAAGCCTGATCTGGTTCTGACTTACACCATTAAGCCCAACATATACGGTGGCTTTGCCTGCAGATGGCAGAAGATTCCCTATATCACCACGATTACAGGACTTGGAAGCGCGTTTCAGAAAAATGGCTTGTTAAAGAGCATGATTATCCGTATGTACAGAATGGGTCTTCGGGGAGCCGAATGTGTCTTTTTTCAAAACAGCCAAAACAGGAATATATTCAGAGGATATAAGATTACCGGCAAAAAGGACAAGCTGGTAAGCGGATCGGGAGTGAACCTGGAGGTACATCATGCGGAGGAGTATCCTGTAGATGAAACCACCCGGTTTTTGTTCGTGGGGCGCATCATGAAGGAAAAGGGAATTGAGGAGCTGCTTGCGGCAGCAAAGGCCCTGCATGGTGAAAACGTCAGCTTTGAGCTGTTAGGGTACTGTGATGACGACTATCAGGAGCTTTTGGATGCGTATGAAAGCCAAGGAATTATTATACAGCACGGTTTTCACACGGATGTTCAGCCGTTTTTAAAACAGGCTTCGGCATTAATACTTCCCACCTACCATGAGGGCATGTCCAATGTGCTTATGGAGGCTTCTGCATCAGCCCGTCCTGTCATTGCATCCAATATCAGCGGATGTAAGGAAATTTTTGAAGAGGGCGTTACGGGATTTGGATGCGAGCCTGAAAATGCGGAAAGCTTAATACAGGCCATTAGAAAATTTCTGAAGCTGACAGTGGAGGAAAGGGTGCAAATGGGGATAGCGGCAAGGCGGAAGATGGAGAAGGAATTTGACAGAAGACTGGTAACAGCTTCCTATATGGAGGAGATTGATAGATTTCTGGCATAAATATTTGTCCGAATGGTACCAATATGGTATAATTTGAAGAATGATAAAGGAAGGATAAGAAAATGAACTTATTTGAAAAGCTTGTAAGCGGTGAAGAAAAACTGTCATTGGTAGGTCTTGGGTATGTGGGCATGCCCATCGCGGTTGCCTTTGCAAGGAAGATCAAGGTGGTAGGCTTTGACTTAAATGAAAAGAAAATTGAGCTGTATAAAAACGGCATTGACCCTACCAATGAGGTGGGAAATGATGTGATTAAGGATACCAGGGTGGAGTTTACGGCAGACCCTGCAAAGCTTCGGGAGGCCAAATTCCATATTGTGGCGGTTCCCACACCGGTTAATGACGATCATACACCGGACTTAACCCCGGTAGAGGGAGCCAGCAGAATCTTGGGACAGAACCTGACCAAAGGCTCTGTGGTAGTGTTTGAATCCACGGTTTATCCGGGAGTGACAGAGGATATCTGTGTTCCGATTCTGGAAAAGGAATCAGGCCTTACATGCGGAGTGGATTTTAAGATCGGATATTCTCCTGAGCGTATCAATCCCGGCGATAAGGTACACCGGTTAGAGACTATCGTAAAGATTGTATCCGGTATGGATCAGGAAACCTTAGATACGGTTGCTAAGGTCTATGAGCTGGTGGTGGAGGCAGGCGTTTACAGGGCGCAGTCCATCAAGGTTGCGGAGGCTGCCAAGGTTATTGAGAACAGCCAGAGAGATATTAACATTGCTTTTATGAATGAGCTTTCCATTATTTTCAATAAAATGGGCATCGATACCAAATCGGTTTTGGAGGCAGCGGGAACCAAATGGAATTTCCTGAAATTCTATCCCGGACTGGTGGGCGGCCACTGTATCGGTGTGGATCCGTATTATCTTACTTATAAGGCGGAGGAATTGGGGTATCATTCCCAGATTATCCTTGCGGGGCGCCGAATCAATGATGATATGGGGAAATATGTGGCAGAGTCTATGGTTAAGAATTTGATTAAAGCCGATATTCCCGTGAAGGGCGCCAAGGTGGCGATTTTAGGCTTTACCTTTAAGGAAAACTGCCCTGATACCCGCAATACCAAGGTGATTGATATTTATAAGGAGCTTGGAGAATACGGGATCAATCCCATTGTAGTAGATCCTGCAGCAGATGCGGATGAGGCTAAGCGTCTTTACGGCATTACCTTTGAGGGAATGGATGCAGTGAAGGATATGGATGCAGTGATTGTTGCGGTGGCACATACCCAGTTTTTGGGACTGGATAAGGCGGCGGTGAATGGATTTTTTAGTACCGGGCATAAGAAAAAGGTATTTATGGATATCAAGGGATTGTTTGACAGAAATGAATATCTGACAGAGGATTATATTTATTGGAGATTATAGAGTAAGTTTCACAGAGCATGTAGGAGTAAAGGGAGCAGAACATGGGCTACAAAGATTTGAAGTTTGATGCTGACAGTGTATTTTTGGTGACAGGCGGAGCCGGATTTATTGGGTCTAACCTGTGTGAGGCCATTCTTTCCATGGGATATACGGTAAGGTGCCTTGACAATCTTTCTACCGGAAAATACGAGAATATAGAGCCGTTTACGGGAAATTCCAGGTTTACCTTTATTAAGGGTGATATCAGGGAGCTTGATACCTGTATGGAGGCATCTAAGGGTGTGGATTATGTGCTGAATCAGGCGGCATGGGGAAGCGTGCCAAGAAGCATTGAGATGCCCCTTTTGTATGAGGAGATCAATATCAGGGGAACCTTAAATATGATGGAGGCTGCCAGACAAAACGGCGTGAAGAAATTCGTTTATGCCTCCAGCTCTTCTGTTTATGGAGATCATCCGGTGCTTCCCAAGAAGGAAGGGCATGAGGGAAAGCTTCTTTCTCCCTATGCGCTGACCAAGAGGGTTGATGAGGAATATGGCAGACTGTATAAGGTGTTATATGGTCTGGATACCTACGGCATGAGGTATTTTAACGTTTTCGGCAGACGTCAGGATCCTAACGGAATGTATGCGGCAGTCATCCCCAAGTTTATTAAGCAGCTGATGGACGGCGAGGTGCCTACCATTAACGGGGACGGAAGACAGTCCAGAGACTTTACCTATATTGACAATGTAATCGAAGCAAATTTGAAGGCATGTCTGGCGTCTTCAGAGGCAGCAGGCGAGGCATTTAATATCGGGGCAGGCGGAAGAGAATATTTGATTGATGTGTACCATGATCTGTGCAAGGCCCTTGGCAAGGATGTGGAGCCTGATTTTGGACCTGATCGTGCCGGAGATATTAAGGACTCCAATGCGGATATCAGCAAAGCAAGAGAGCTTTTGGGATATGATCCTGAATACGACTTTGCAAGCGGAATCAATCTGGCTATTGATTGGTATAAGAACAACTTATAAGGAGTATACCAGTGAAACATATTGTGTTTTTTACGCTTTCTATGATGAGAGGCGGGGCGGAAGGGGTTATTGCAAGGCTGTGCAATGACTATCTGCGTCTTCATTACCGGATTACGATTGTAACTTGTATGAACTGCCCTGTGGAATATTCGTTAGATCAGGCAATAGAATTAATATGTTTAGAGAATGAGGGAGCGGTTTATCGAAACATGGGGGAACGTTTTCTGAAAAGGAGAAAGCGTTTAGCGCTTGTGCTTGATAAGTTGGCTCCTGATTTGTTAATCAGCTTTCTGCCGGAGCCCAATTTTCTGGCATTAAGCTTAAAAGGAAAGGTTTTCGGGAAATATCAATTTCCAATGATTATATCCGTGCGCAATGATCCAAAACGGGAGTATGGAAACAAGGTATACTATGCGTTGATGCGGTATTGGTATCCCAAGGCCGACGGGTATGTGTTCCAGACCAGCCAGGCAGGGGAGTATTTTGCCTTTTCCAGGCATATTACGGAGCGCATGGAGATTATTCCCAATCCTCTTGGCAGGGACTATCTGGAGCTTAGAAAGGCAGATAGCAGGGAGAAAAAAATCGTCCATGTGGGGCGCATGGATCCACAGAAGAATCAGGCAATGCTTCTTAGAGCCTGTAAGGATGTTTTTGCAAAGCACCCGGAGTATATTCTGGAAATGTATGGGGACGGGAAGCTGCAGGGAGAGCTGGAGCGGCTGATTGGGGAACTGGAGCTTACGGATAAGGTCAGGTTATGCGGCAATGTAGCTGATTTAAAGGACCGGATACAGGATGCAGCGGTTTTTGTGCTTTCCTCGGATTATGAAGGTATTCCCAATGCTTTAATGGAGGCCATGGCTGCCGGCATTCCCGCTGTGTCTACGGATTGTCCCTGCAAAGGTCCGGCTTACCTGATGGAAAATGGCAAATGCGGAAGGCTGGTGCCGGTAGGGGATCAGGAGGCGCTTTCAGCCGCTATCACGGAGCTGATTGAAAATCCGGAGGCGGCGGAGCAGATGGCGGAGCGGGCAATTGAAAGAATGAAGGAATTTTATCCCCAGGAGATATACCGGAAGTGGGATGAATATATTCACAAATTTCTGAAGTGAGGTCAGGTATGAAGAGGATTATGTTGATTTCCCCCATGCTTCATCAGGGGGGCTTTGAGAGAATATGTGTGATGACGGCCCGCCTGCTTCAGGGAAAATATGAGGTGGTAATTGCCGTCTTTTCCATGGATGATATTGCATATGACATTTCGGGGCTTCGTGTAATCGATTTAAAGCTGAAGGCCAGAGACGGGAAGCTGCATAAGATTATAAATGTGCTGAAAAGATGCGTTAAGTTAAGCCGTCTGCAAAAGGAGCTTAAGATCGACGTCTCCTACAGCTTTGGTATGACTGCCAATATAGCCAATGCTCTGACGTGGGGAGCCAAAAGAAAGATTACCGCATGCCATTCCTTTGAGGAAATTAAGGATGCCTTTTATATGAAGCTGATCAGCAGGCATTCTGACCAGGTTTTGTGCTGTGCTAAAAAAATGGCTGATCTGGTAGAAGAGAAGTATGGGTTTTCCAATGTGACAGCACTGTGGAATCCTTGTGACACCAGGAAAATCCGGGAGCAAAGCAATCAAACGGATGAGGAGCTTTCCTTCTTTGATACGAAGGATAAGGTTTTAGTGTCCATGGGAAGAGAGGATGATATTAAGGGCTATTGGCACTTAATTAAGGTTTTTAAAAGAGTTTATGAGAAACATCCGGACACAAGACTTGTCATTATCGGGAGCGGTGAGTTTAGGGAATATAAGGAGCTGGTTTCCAGCCTTGGCATAGAGGAAAAGGTATGGTTCACCGGGCTTAAAAGAAATCCCTTTCCTTATTTGAAGGCAAGCGACTTGTATCTGCTTACTTCAATCAGCGAGGGGCTTCCCAATGCATTGGTGGAGTCATTGGCGGTCTCCCTGCCTATTGTTTCCGTCAATTGTTTGTCCGGTCCGGCAGAAATTCTGCACCGGAACTGGAAGGAAGCAGAGAAGCAGAAGGATGTTTTTAAGGCGGATTACGGCATACTGACACCGGTGCTGTGTGCTGAGAAGAACCTTCAGGCAGAGTTTGAGGATCAGGAAGCTAAGAGTATTAAGCTGGAGGAAGGGGAAGAAGCCCTTGCAGAAGCAGTGCTTATGATGTTAAATGATAAAGAGCTTTATGAGAAATATCAAAGGGCGGCGGCAGGAAGAGCAGAGGATTTTTCACAGGGAAAGTACCTGGAGGGACTGGTTTCCTGTATAAATTCCTTGTGCTGACGGTTTGTAACGGAAAGGATTTAGATTACCTTTATGTGCGGGATATGTGGTTTTTTCAGCAAAAACAGAATAACAGAGGATGAGCTTGGCAGAATGAATGACACTATGTACCATCGTGGACCCGACGATCATGGAGTGCAGCTTTATCCTGCCGTTGAAGGCTACAGCGTAGGACTTGCCCAGAGAAGACTTTCCATTTTTGACCTTTCCCCTCTGGGACATCAGCCCATGAATTCTCCCAAGGGGGATGTAGCCATTGTTTTTAACGGAGAAATTTATAATTTCAACCGATTGAAGGAAGAGCTTACCGACTATCCCTTTATTTCTACCTGTGATACGGAGGTCATACTGGCAGCCTACTTAAAATGGGGAATATCCTGTATCCAAAGACTAAACGGCATGTTTGCCATTGCCATTTATGACAGAAGGAATGACACGCTGCATCTGGTTCGTGACAGGATAGGGAAAAAGCCGTTGTATTACTGGCTTTGGGATGGAAATCTGGTATTTGCCTCTGAACTGAAGCCGATCTTAAGCTGTCCCGGATTTAAAGGGAAAATCAGAAGTGATGTAATTTCCCGCTTTTTGTATCAGCAGTATATCTGTGAGCCTGACACCATATTTGAGCATGTGAGCAAGGTGGAGCCGGGGCAGATTATCAGCTTTACCCATGGACAGGTAAAGAAGGAGCATTACTGGGATTTAGCAAAGGTTTATAAGGAGAAAAAGAATACCCCGCCAAAGGAATACGGGCAGGCTAAGGAGGAGCTTAAGAGGCTTTTAAGGGATGCAGTCAAAAATCGTCTGGCTGCAGACGTGCCGGTGGGAACCTTCCTTAGCGGAGGCTATGATTCCTCTCTTGTTACCGCCATTGCCCAGCAGGTATCTGCCCTGCCGGTTAAAACATTTTCCATTGGATTTTATGAGGAGAAATATAACGAAGCAAAGTATGCAAAGGAAGTAGCCCGGCATATCGGCTGCGACCATACGGAGCTGTATGTGGAAGAAAAGGATATGCTTGAACTGGTGGAAAGTATTCCCACCTATTTTGATGAGCCCTTTGCGGACTCATCTCAAATTCCCTCCATGCTGGTGTCTAAGCTTGCAAGGCAGAAGGTCACGGTGGCTCTTTCGGGAGACGGAGGAGACGAGTTCTTCTGTGGCTATCAGATATATGACAGGGTAAGGCAGGCCCAGCTCCTTGATGGAGTGGGCGCCGTGGCTGGAGCATTGGGGAATGCGTTTCATATTATGGACCGTTATCCGTTCCGGATCCGGGTCATTGCCGGAAACCGTGATAAGGAAACCAAAACACAGTTTGCCATGGGAAATTATCTGAAAACGGCGGAAGGAATGGTATTAAAGCATCAGGGGGGGACGCCTCTTTCCTGCCTCTATGAATTTGAGAGCAAGTATCAGGAGAAAAACTGGCAGGAGCGAAGAATGCTTTTGGATATGGAAACCTATCTGCCGGGGGATATCTTGTGCAAGGTAGACCGGGCATCCATGCGGTATTCGCTGGAAACCAGATGTCCTATTTTAGATACAGATGTTATGGAATATGCCATGGGGCTGCCCCATGAGTTTAAATATTATAAAGGCGTCAAAAAGAGAATATTGAAGGATATTACCTATGAGTACATTCCGATAGAGCTGCTTGAGCGGCCAAAGAAGGGATTTAGCGTTCCATTGGATAAATGGATGCGCGGGCCACTTAAAGAACAGGTGTTATCATTGTCGGAAAAGAGCTTTTTGGACAGGCAGGGGATTTTTGATGCTGATTATGTAACCGGCCTGATAAGAAGATATATGCAAAAGGGCGATAAGGGCTCCGGTACGGGAGAAAACTATTCGCCGATTATCTGGGCGTTTTTGATGTTTCAGAAATGGTATGAGTCCTATATGTTGCAGAAATAGTGCAGGGATGAAAGAGGATATAAGTCTATGGGAAAAGCAAAGCTGCTGTTTCATATTAATAGCATGGGAAAGGGCGGCGCCGAGAGAGTGGTCAGCGTGCTGTCCGAATGCTTTGCAGCGGACGGATATGAGGTAACCATTGTAACCTTGTGGCGTGCCGGGGAAGAATTTGAGCTTTCAGGAGGCGTAAAAAGAATTAATCTGGGAGACCGCTGGAAGGGAAAGAATCCGGGGCGTGCGCAGCTGGCAGGCAGCCGGTTTTTGGATTTAAGAAGGGTTGTGAAGAGAGAAAAGCCCGATCTGGTGATCTCCTTTTGCAATAAAGCAAATTTCAGATGCTCCTATAGCATGATGGGAATGAATATTCCCCTTTTGGTATCCGTCAGAAATGATCCGAGGGTGGATTATTTCCCATATAAGCGAGAGGTTAAGAGAATGGAAAAGAAAGCATCGGGCTGTGTGTTTCAAACTGCCGATGCCATGTCCTGTTTTGACCGGAAGTTTCAAGAAAAATCCAAGGTGATTTGGAATCCTGTGGATCGTAAATATTTATTTGGGGACGACAGTCCGACGGAACGCTCAAAATATATTGTTACGGTTGGAAGGCTTTCCTCCCAGAAAAATCAATTGCTTTTAGCAAAAGCCTTTCACAGGATTATGGATGAATTCCCCGAGTATGAGCTTAGAATTTATGGAGAGGAAAGCGAAGCAGGCACAAAGGACAGGCTCCTTGATTATATTGCTGAGCAGGGCATGGAGCAGCGTGTCAGGCTTATGGGACAAAGCAGCCGCCTTGAGAAGGAAATTAAGGATGCGGCGCTTTTCGTACTACCTTCGGATTATGAGGGAATGCCCAATGCCTTAATAGAGGCAATGGTTATGGGGATACCCTGTATTTCCACAGATTGTCCCTGTAAAGGACCTTCGGAATTAATTGAAAACGGGATATCCGGCTGCCTGGTTCCGGTAGGGGATGATAAGGAGCTGGCGCTGGCCATGAAGAAGCTGTTGGAAAATCCGAAGCTGGCAGATCAAATGGGAAGGGCCGGGGCCAAACTTAAGGCTAAGGTTTCTCCTGAGAAAATATATGAAGAGTGGAAAGAAATTGTGAATAGGCTTATCAATAACGGTTGAAATTTAAAATGATACTGATATCTGTACAGTTATTAAGATAAAATAAATGGACGAGAGGGAAGCTGTGAGTACATTCAAATCAAAGAGGACAATCGCATTATATATTGGAAGCCTGCAAAAAGGCGGAGCGGAAAGGGTTATGGCTAATCTGGCCGATTACTTAAATGACTGCGGCTATCGGGTGATATTGGTTACTACCTATCAGGTGGAGGTGGAATATCCCATTTCGGAGGGGGTATGCAGAATTATTTCGGAGCCGGATGAAAGCGAGCTTGGAAAGAGCAGGATCAAAAATCTTTTGGTAAGGATGGGGAAGCTTCGCAGCATTTGGAAGGAGCAAAAGCCGGATGTGATTCTTTCCTTTATCGGGAAAACCAATTTCAGGGCAATTATTACATCCTTCGGGCTTGGTATTCCGGTGGCGGTGTCTGTGCGCAGCGAGCCTGCCAGAGAATATGGCACCCCGCTAATGCGGTTTTTGGCAAGAACATTGTTTTGCAGAGCAAGCGGCGTGGTATTGCAGACCAGGGAGTGCTTCGACTTTTTTCCTAAGGGGATAAGAAAAAAGGCAGTGATTTTAAAAAATCCCATTAACCCTTTATTTTTTAAAGAACGTTATACGGGAGAAAGGGATAAAACCATTGTCACTGTAGGAAGAGTGGATGAAAACAAAAACCATCGGATGCTGATTGGAGCCTTTGTGCAGCTTTCGGAGGAATTTCCTGATTATAAGCTGATTATTTACGGAGACGGGGATAAAAGGCAGGAGCTGCTTAAGCTGGTAAAGGACTTGAACATGCAGGAACGTATTTTACTTCCGGGAAATATAGACAATGTACCTGATATGATTTACAAAACACGTGTTTTTGTATTATCCTCCAATAAGGAAGGGATGCCTAATGCATTAATTGAAGCCATGGTAATGGGCCTTACGGTAGTGTCTACAGACTGTCCCTGCGGAGGTCCGGCGGAGCTGATTGACCATGGAGTAAACGGATTATTGACGCCTGTTGGGGATGAAAATAGGATGAAAGAAAACTTGCAATTTGTCTTAAAAAACATGCAACAGGCAGATGCAATGGGTGAAAAAGCAACCATAACAGGTGAAATTTATCGGCCTGAAAAAGTCCTTGAGGAATGGGAAAATTACTTGAATTTACTGGCTGAACGCCGAAATAGGAGATAGGAAAATGTGTGGAATTGCGGGCTTTTGTAATTTTGCAGGAAACGGCAAAGAAAATATAGAACGCATGATGGAAAGAATGCTCCACAGGGGTCCGGATGCCGGCGGCTGTTATTTTTCGGAAGAGGGAGATGTGGCGCTGGGACACAGACGTCTTTCCATTGTAGATTTGTCTGAGAACGGTTCTCAACCTATGACCTCCCATAGCGGCAGATATGTAATCGTTTATAATGGAGAGATCTATAATTATAAGGAAGTTGCGAAGAAGCTTCTTGCAGATCAAAAGGTGGACAGCTTTCGGGGTACCTCGGATACAGAGGTGCTGCTGGAGGCATTTGAGCATTATGGGATAAAGGAAGCAATCAGCATGTGCAAGGGAATGTTTGCCATTGCTCTGTATGATAAGAAGGAAAAGTCTCTTTATTTGCTGCGGGATCGCGTGGGGGAAAAGCCCCTGTATTACGGGATGGTGGGGCAAAGCTTTGTATTTGCTTCGGATATTGGCTGTATTTCTGTGCTGGAGGGATTTGCAAATCCCATTAACAGGAGGGTGCTGGATCTTTATTTTCTCCATGGATATATTCCTGCCCCGTATTCTATTTATGAAAATATATACAAATTAGAGCCGGGAACAATATTAAAAATTAAATCGCCTTTTAATAAATGGGAGACGGAAGCCTATTGGAGCATGAGCGAAGCTGCAAAAAGAGGGCAGGAAAATCTCTTTACCGGAAGCCGCAGGGAGGCTGCAGATGAGCTTGAAAGGCTTTTGAAGGAATCCATTGCACAGCAGATGGCAGCGGATGTCCCGGTGGGCGCATTTTTATCGGCGGGAATAGACAGCAGCACTGTAGTGGCGTTGATGCAGTCCGTACATCAGGGAAAGGTGCGAAGCTTTACCATAGGTATGGAAGAAAAGGCTTATGACGAAGCGGTCTATGCAAGAGAGATTGCCAGACACCTTGGGACGGAGCATACAGAGCTGTATATTTCGGAGCAGGATGCCATCGATGTAATTCCCAGGCTTGGATACATGTTTGGGGAGCCTTTTGCGGATTCCTCCCAGATACCAACCTATCTGGTAAGCAGGATGACCAGAGAGCATGTAACCGTATCTCTTAGCGGAGACGGCGGGGACGAGCTGTTTTGCGGTTATCGTGCTTACGATTCGGTGGAAAGAATATGGAATAAGATGAAAGGGGTACCTTATTTGGTCCGTAAGCCAATCGGTGAGCTGGTGCTTCACAGTCCTCTTAAGAACAATCCTGTTTATGAAGCAAAGGGAAACTATCTGGGAGTAAAAGGACCGGCAGAACTTTATCGAATTAAGCCCCAGGTTGAGCAGCCTCTTGCCGGGAGGATCAGCCTGTACCATGAGGAGTGTCCTTATAAGCACAGTGAATATCGGGAAGGCTTTTTGCAGGAGGTCAATCATAATGTTATGCTGATGGATATGCTGATGTATCATCCTGATGATATTCTGGTGAAGGTGGACAGAACCGCCATGGCGGTTTCTTTGGAGACCAGAGTGCCTATGCTGGATAAGGATGTGGTAGAATTTGCGTGGACTCTTCCTATTGAATTTTTAAAGGGCGAGGATGGGGGAAAGCAGGTTCTGCGTGACGTGCTCTATCGTTATGTACCCAGGGAAATGCTGGACCGCCCGAAAAAGGGCTTTTCCGTACCCATCAAAAAGTGGTTGAAGCAGCGGGGGCTCCGCCAGTGGGCAGAAGCTTTGATTGAGCGGGAGCTGCTTGCAAAGCAGGGACTTTTGGACCCGGATATTGTCTGGAGAATATGGGATGATTTTGTGACGAGGGACATATGGAGAGTTCAGATATGGTATATATTGATGTTTCAGGAATGGCTGTGTGGACAGAAAGAATATAAGAGGTAGAAATCATGCTGTTTAATTCCTATATTTTCATATTATTATTTCTGCCTGTTGTTCTGGTATGCTATTATGCGCTGGGGAAAAACGGAAATTACAGGCTCACAACAGGGCTTTTGCTTTTGGCAAGCCTTTGCTTTGTGGGATATCAGAGTGTTTACAGTCTGATGGTTCTGCTTGGAAGTGTTCTGATCAACTTCTGCTTTTTGAAGGGCATGGAGCATGTATCCGGGGCGGATGAGGGAAAGAAAACCTCAAAGGGAATCTTTATTCTGGGAATTGTGTTTAACATTGGTATATTGCTGCTGTTTAAATACTTTGATTTTATTGCGGAAAATATAAATATGGCATTTGGAAGCAGGCTCCCTTTGCTTGATTTGGCGCTTCCGCTGGGAATCAGCTTTTACACCTTTGCCCAGATCGCCTGTCTTACGGATTGCTATAAGGGGGATAGGTATGACGGGTATTCGTTAGGGGAATATGCTGCTTTTGTTTCCTTCTTCCCTAAGTTTATTCAGGGGCCTATTGCACATCACAGTGAGATCATTGACGGCTTTCGAAATAAGTCTTCCCTGAAAATAAACTATGTCAATATGTGCAAAGGGATTTATGCCTTTGCCCTGGGACTTGCCAAAAAGGTTCTGATTGCGGATACGCTGGCCAAAACAGTAAATATTGGGTACAATAACATAGCAGCCCTGAATTCATGGGATGTGCTTTTGGTTATGGTGTGTTATTCCCTGCAGATTTATTTTGACTTCAGCGGCTATTGTGACATGGCCTATGGAATAGGTTATATGTTGAATATGAAACTGCCAATTAACTTTAATTCTCCTTACAAGGCAGAAACGATTTCGGATTTTTGGGACAGATGGCATATTACTCTGACCGGATTCTTTACCAGATATCTTTACATTCCTTTAGGAGGCAGTAGAAGGGGAAGGACAAGAACGCTGATTAATATTATGATTGTCTTTCTCTTAAGCGGCCTGTGGCATGGCGCCAACTGGACATTTATTTTGTGGGGTGCCTTAAACGGAATTTTTATGGTTTTTGAGCGTGTGGCAGATGTGAAGGCCTGGAGACTGCCAAGGCTTTTAAAGCAGGGGGTAACCTTTGCGGTTACTACCTTTGCGTGGAGTATTTTCCGGGCAGATTCCCTGTCCCAGGTGTGGCAGCTGTGGAACCAGCTTTTTACCGGCGGCTTTGGAAGTATTTATAAGCCCATTACGGAGGGCTTTATGGATTTAATCGAGGTCAATGTTTTATTCCGGGTGGGCGCAGGCAGTCTGCTTGGAGGCAATATATGGATTTTGCTGGTGGCATTTATAGTTGTTCTGCTTTTGGCATGCTTCTTTATGAAGAATACCCAGGAAAAGGTGGAAGGCATGAGACTTTCCATGGGGAAAATGGCTGTAACGGCAGTTTTAATGATATGGAGTATTATGTCATTGGCAGAAATCAGCGAGTTTATTTATTTTAATTTTTAAAAAGAGGTGACAATCAGGATGGAGCAGCAGGCTGCAAGGAAGTGGTTTAAAAAGTGCATATGGATGATTGTGTCACTGCTTTTGCTGATTGTGTTTGCAGTTGTGTTTGTGGATCCATATTTTCATTATCACAAACCGTTTTCCTTTATGTCCTACCGTTTATATGAGGAGCGTTATACTAATGATGGAATAGGCAGACACTTTGATTATGATGCTATTATAACGGGAACCTCCATGTCCCAGAACTTCAGACCCAGTGAAATGGATGCTTTGCTTGGAACAAAGTCTGTGAAGATGCCCTTATCCGGCGCCGGTTATCAGGAGCTGTCAGAAAATCTGGAAAGAGCGCTTGAAAGGAACGGCCATGTTAAAACGGTGCTGTGGGCGATTGATTATAATGGACTGCTGAGGGCCTATGACTGGGAAAAATACGAGGAGTACCCCGATTATTTGTACGATAACAATCCCTTTAACGATGTGTCTTATGTGTTTAATAAATCAATTTTTTATCATGGGGTAATGTCCAATGTGATCATGACTCTTTTAGGGCAGCCCAGCACCACCATGGATGAGTATTCTGCCTGGGTGAATGAGACCGGACTTAGGCATATTATGTTTTCCTACAGCCGCGAGGATCAGAAACCGTCGGAGGAAAACGGATTTGGGGAAAGGGAGTATGAGATGGTGACCCAAACCGTTCAGAAGAATATTATTGATGTGGTTAACCAGTATCCTGATACGGAGTTTATTCTTTTTTATACTCCCTACAGCATTTGCTATTGGGATGCATTGAATCTTCAGGAAATTATTGTTCAGCAGACGGAGGCAGAGCGGACTGCAACAGAAATGCTGCTTAAATGTCCGAACGTAAAACTGTATAATTTCTTTGACCAGCATGACGTGATCTGCAATACGGATTATTATAATGACACCGCCCACTACAGTGCGGAGGTCAATTCCATGATTCTTAACTGGATTGCCGGGAATGTGGGGCTTTTGACGGAAGAAAACTACCTGCAGAGGCTTTCTGAGGAAAGAGACTTTTATATGAATTATGATTATGATTCCATATATCTTAAACTGGAGGCGGAATAGTGAATATTATCAGAATGTCCGGCGGACTTGGAAATCAGATGTTTCAATACGCATTGTATTTAAAGCTCCGCTCCATGGGAAAAGAAGTGAAGTTTGATGATATCAATGAATATCGTGGGGAAAATACAAGGCCTATTGTGCTTGCCGTATTTGGGGTGGATTATCCAAAAGCAACATGGGATGAAATTACGGCCTTTACGGATGGTTCTATGGAGCTTAGAAAGAGAATACGCAGAAATTTATTCGGGCGTAAAGCTATCGAGTATGAAGAGAAGGGATTTTTTGATCCTCAGGTGCTTGGCTTTGAAGATATGTATCTGAAAGGGGCTTTTCAGAGTGAAAAATATTTTGAGGATATTAAGGATGAAGTAAGAAGCACCTACCAGTTTCCTGAGCTTGAGGAGCTGCATCTTCCCCAGAAGCATTATAACAGTACGAAGGGTTACCTTGACAGAATAGAAGGCTGTGAGGCTGTGGCGCTTCATATGTATCGGGGAGATTCCAGAAACAATGAGGAGCTTTATGACGGAATTTGTACCGAAAAGTACTATGAGGGGGCAGTCCGCTACATACAGGAAAGGTATCCACAGGCAATTTTCTTTATTTTCAGCAATGAGCCTAAGTGGGTGAAGGGCTGGGTGATCTCTCTGATGAAAAGTCAGATTGAGGAGGGCATGAGCAGGCAGGAAATTAAAAATCTGGAAAACCGCTTTGTGATGGTGGAAACAAACAGTGAGTATACGGGATATCTGGATATGTTTCTGATGAGCAGATGCAGGCATAATATTATCAGTAATTCCAGCTTTAGTTGGTGGGGAGCGTGGTTAAACGAAAATCCCGGCAAGCTGATCTGTGCACCCAGCAGGTGGATCAACGGCATGGAGGGTGATGAGGTTTATACTAAGGGTATGACGCTGCTTGATGAAAATGGAAATGTAAAACGGACATTGTAATAGCGGGAAAGGGATATTATATGAAGATCTGCATGATTGTGCCGGATGTATATGTGAAAGGCGGCATTGCATCGGTAGTAAATGGATACCGTACCTATGATTTCGGAGGGCAATGCCAAATATCATATGTGGAGTCTTACAGGGACGGAGGAAAATGGCAGAAGCTGATGAAGGCGCTGAAAGGCTATGTGCTTTTCTGGCGGGAGCTTAGGATAAATAAGCCGGATATCGTGCACATTCATTCTTCCTTCGGACCAAGCTTTTATCGGAAAATACCTTTTATTTATATGTCGGTATGGAAGCGGGTTCCGGTAGTAAATCATATTCATGGAGCAGAATTTGATGTTTTTTATGAAAATGCATCTCCCAGGAAGAAAAATCTGGTCAGGAAGGTGTATGATAAATGTCAGATGCTGATTGCCCTTTCAGATGAATGGAAGGAGAAGTTGAAGCAGATTGTGGCGGAAGAAAAAATCTGTGTAATAGAAAATTACTGCAGGATACCGGAAGCTGTTAATTTAGAAAGAAAGAAGCAGATTCTCTTTCTGGGAGAAATCGGGAAAAGAAAGGGCTGCTTTGACATCCCGGAAATTTGCGAAAGGGCGCTGGAAGGAACCTTGGATGTTTCCGTGGTTCTTGGGGGAGACGGCGACATAGAACAGCTTAAGGAGCTTTTAGAGGGAAAGCAAATTAAGACGGCGGTATCATTTCCCGGGTGGGTAAGAGGCAGCGAGAAGGAAGGGCTTCTTTGTGAAAGCAGCGTGTTCCTGTTCCCGTCTTACCATGAAGGAATGCCTATGGCGGTGCTTGAGGCAATGGCTTATGGAATGGCGATTGTTACAACAAAGGTGGGAGGAATTCCCAGGTTAATTGAGCATGGTGTCAGCGGATATCTCCATGAACCGGGGGATATTTTAGGAATGGCACAAAGCATAAGAGAGCTGCTTATGGATGATGACCGAAGAAGGAAAATGGGGATGGCGGCGAGAGCTAAAGCTGTTCGATGTTACAGCATGGAAGGTCATGTAAAAAAGCTTTTGTCATTATATGAAAAGGTTCTTTCAGGCAATAAGGCCTGATTGGAAATGAGGATGAAAATGTTAATTTTTAAAGCAATTAAGAGTGTTTGGACCGCCCTGATATGGAAAATCAAATACGGGAGCAGTATAAAAGTAGCTTTTCCACAGGCAATGGAAAAGGTTACCCTTGAGAAGGATAAAAATGCGGTTATTATTTTGAAGGAAAAAATTCAGAACAGGGGAGCTTTCTATCTGGGCTGTAAAGGTCAGGGGAGGCTTGAAATAGGCTCTCATTGCTTTTTTAATACCAATGCTTCCGTTACCTGTATGAAAAAGATTACCATTGGCGATTACTGCAAATTCGGCAATAATCTGGTTATTGTTGATCATGACCATGATTTTAAAGAAACCGGAGAAGAATTTCCGGGGGAAGAAATTACGATAGGAAATCACGTTTGGGTAGGTGCAGGATGCATTATATTGAAGGGGGTTAAGATCGGCGATCATGCAGTGATCGGAGCCGGAAGTGTGGTGCGCAGGGATGTGCCTGCAGGAAGCGTTTATTATGATAAAAGAGAAGCGGTGTTTCTATGAATATAATCAAAATAACCGGCGGCCTGGGAAATCAAATGTTCCAATACGCTCTGTATTTAAAACTGAAATCTCTGGGAAGAGATGTGAAGATAGATGATCTTACGGAATACGAGAAGCCGGATGCGCGTCCCAATATGCTGTGGTGCTTTGACGCCTCCTATGAGGCTGCTTCCCGGCAGGAAATCGACAGCCTTACGGACGGTTTTATGAATCTGAGCCATCGGGTCCGAAGAAAGCTTTTGGGCAGAAGATCACTGAAATACAGTGAGGCTGACTGTAATTTTGATGAACAGGTTTTACAGAGAGATCCGGCCTATTTAACAGGCTATTTTCAAAGTGAAAAGTATTTTAAGAATATAGAAAATCAGGTGCGGCAGGCCTTTAGCTTTTCCCATAGGATATGGGAAGGACTGGATGAACAGCTGGTGCAGAGGATCAGGGAATACCAGGGGAAGATCGAGGGCTTCCTTTCCGTTTCGGTTCATGTGCGCCGGGGCGATTATTTAAACAGCAGTGAAGTATACGGTGGTATTTGTACCGGGAAATACTATCAAAAGGCAATTGAATTGATGAGGGAGAAATATCCGCAGGCGGTTTTCTTTGTTTTCAGCAATGATCCGGTATGGACCGGGGAATGGATTAAGGAGCGGTATGGCGAAGACAAGGCCTTTGTTGTGGTGGAAGGAACCGACGAGAATAATGGTTATCTGGATTTGTTTTTGATGAGCAAATGCCGGCATCATATTATAGCCAACTCCAGCTTCAGCTGGTGGGGAGCGTGGTTAAATTCCAATCGGGAGAAAACGGTGATTGCCCCCTCTAAATGGCTTAATAATCAGGAGTGCAGGGATATTTATACGCAGGAAATGATTAAGATTTCTCCTTGCGGGGAGAGGGTTTTTAGATAATTGCGAAACAGAAAGTCGCAAGGGAATTCAGATAATATATTCCGCTCAAATCCTGTTACGCCAAGCGTTCCAATGAGCCTCAGAGCCTAAAAACGTGTTCAGCAAAGGCTTCCACGTTTTTATGAGTCTCATTTCCACGGCGTATAAGGCTTTTCACAGAATATATTATCTGGATTTCTAACAATTTTACCAACATCGCAATGATCTAAAAAATTATGAAAGGGGGTAATATCATGGAGAGGGAAAAGCTGATTTCGGTGATTGTTGCGGCATACAATATTGAACAATATCTGCCAAGATGTCTTGACAGTCTGCTTGCACAGACCTACAGTCCTCTGGAAATCGTGGTGGTGGATGACGGTTCCACTGACAAAACCCCTGAAATCTGTGACAGATATGCCGGCGAAAATGAAAATATAAAGGTGCTTCACCGGGAGAACGGCGGGCTGTCTGCGGCACGAAACTCCGGCTTAGAGCTTGCAAGTGGTGATTTTATAGGATTTGTGGATGGGGATGACTGGGTGGAACCATCCATGTACGAGGAAATGCTAAAGGCCTGCCTGCGGGCAGGAGCGCAGATTGCCACGTGCAGCTACAGGGAGATCGGTGAGGGAGCCAGGGATTTAGAGCCTACAGGTGACTGTGTGGAGCTGTCCATGGAGGAAGCTTTGGAGCTGTTCGTGTATGGGGATTCCAGGTACCACATTTTTAATTCCGTTTGGAGCAAATTGTTTAAACGGGAAATTATAAGGGATATCCGCTTTGCGGAAGGCAAGTCTTCCGAGGATATCATGTATACCACATGGGCGCTTACAAGAGCATCAAAATGCGTTGTTTTGGATGTGCCCTATTATAATTATATGATTGATCGAAGCGGCAGCATTATGAATGTGCGTCTGGAGGAGCGCAGGTTTCAGGATGAGATTCCTTTTTGGAAGGAGCAGATAGGCTATTTATATGGTCTCGGCTTTCAGGATTTGGCTAAGAAGGCTTCCTATCGGTTTTATAGAAGAATGCTGACCTATTATATAGATTTTCGAAATAGAAAAATGAAGGGAGCTGCAGGAAGGCTGATGCAGCTTTTGAAGGGTGAAAAAGCCGAGATTAAGCGGGTATACCAACAGGGATTTGTACCAGTAGGGGATAGGGTAAGAATGAAGCTGGCACTGGTTATGCCGGGTGGATATTATCGAATTGTCAGGCTGTATGACAGGTTTGTCATTCCGCTCAGGCAGAGAGGGTGTAATTAGAAATCTAAAGGAGTTTAGAATATGGGAAAAATGACGGTTTATCACGGTAGCTATACTGCCGTAATGCAGCCTAAAATCATAAAGGGTAAAAATACTAAAGATTTTGGAACTGGTTTTTATTGCACGATTATTCGTGAACAGGCAGAACGTTGGGCGAAGCGTTATGATAAGGGTATAGTCAATGCTTATGCGGTTAGAATGGATACAAGTTTGAAAATATTGGAATTTAAGGAAATGACGGAAGATTGGTTAGATTTTATTATAGATTGCCGTCATGGGATTTCTCATGACTATGATATTGTGATTGGTGCAATGGCCAATGACCAGATTTATAATTATATTGCTGATTATATGGATGGCATCATCACAAGGGAACAATTTTGGGTTTTGGCAAGGTTTAAGTATCCGACTCATCAGATTAATTTTTGCTCTGATGCTGCACTGAAATGCTTGGAATTTTTGTCTTGGGAGGAGGTATCGTGATGCAGGGAAGAGAAAATAAAAAGAACAATGATTTGTTTTTTACCTGCAGTCTGATTGAATATATTGCGAGAAAGACGAAAAATAAAAGATCGCTGGTAGTAAATAAGCTTGGAAAAAACAATGTTGCTAAAATCTATGATCTGGCAGATGTTTATCATAGTGATAATATTGAAACTGTCAGCGAGGATTTTATTAACAAGGCTTCGATTGCCGTAGGAAATTTTGATAATGTTTCTGAAGCTAAGTATGCTGTTCCCAGCTATTGGGATATTGGCAAGGTTTATAAGCGTCTGGTACTGGGGATTTCGAAGGAAAAAGGAATATCGGTGGTTGATGCTGTTTTTGAAGCTTATAATTCCTTTGTCAGTGACAAGATCGATGATTATAACAGCAGCTTTTACTATGAGGCACCCCAGAATATTTTGAATGCATATACGGAAGGCAGAATAGAATGAAAGAAGGAAGCAGTATGTCTTTAAAAGGGAAAAGCATCTTTATAGGAAGTCTTGTTTTCGTAATCTTTGCCATGATGCGAAGTTATATACCTCTGCATAATATGGAATTTTTTGTGGCGGCATGTATTGTTTTTGTATTATCAACGCTTTTGGCATATTTCGTTATGGATAAAAGGTGTATATCTTTTAGCTCTACAGTGGAAAAGGTATGGAGTGTGCTACCGGTTGCTGCGTTATGTCTTTGGATGATCCTTTTTTATATCAATGAGACAAATACGGAATATGCGCTGGAAGAAAATGAATTGATCCGCAGGTATTTTCCGTTTCCTTTATGGATTACCATTACGATAGCCGGTGTTGCAATTTGCCTTTTGGTTTTACGCAAAGAGCCAAAGGAAAAGACCCTGAAATTCAGAAAAAAACTGCGGATTATAGTTGCTTTGCTGTTTACGGTTGGAACTTCTGTTCAGTTCTATGCGCCTAATATATTTCAGGATGTTCAAGGCGGCACCTACCACAGTCATGCCTATACCAACAGCATCATAAATGTCTGCTGGCTCATACCCTACAGTGAAAATATGGAATCTCTTTATGGACATTATGGGATACTTTATATGCCGGTGCTTAAGTTCCT
>JAUNGK010000297.1 GCA_030524555.1 Bacillota bacterium
GTGTTGCTGTCATAGCACCAGCTAAAACCAAAGCCAAGAGTTTCTTGATTTTCATTTTAAAAATCCTCCCTGTTTTTTATTTATTTCAAATCCTCCGCACTATTGCATTGGATTGAAACCTGAATTAACCCTTTACGGAACCAACCGTAAGACCTTTAACGAAGTACTTCTGGAAGAACGGATATACTACCATGATAGGGCCGATAACTACCAGAACCGTTGCCATTGTTGATGAATACTGAGGAATATTTCCTCCCATAGCTGCTCTTGCTGACGCAGGAACGTTGGAGTTGTTCAATAAGAACTCAATACTCTTCTGAATATTTACAAGCAGAAGCTGTAACGGCTTTTTATTATCGCTTGTGATATAGAGCAATGCGTTCTGCCAGTCATTCCAGTATGCGGTAGCCATCATAAAGCCTACGGCTGCAAGTGAAGGCTTAAGCAGCGGCAACGTAATCTGGAAGAAGGTACGGTATTCACCGGCGCCGTCAATCTTAGCCGCTTCCATGAGCTCGTTAGGAATACTGTTTGCAATATAAGTCCTCAAGATTATAACATTCATTGTGGATACGCACAAGGGTAAAATTAAAAGCCACAAGCTATCCTTCAATCCGTAATAGGATGTAAAGATTACATATCCTGAAAGCTGACCACCATTAAACAGCATGGGGATCAATAAGTAAATGGATAAAAACTTGGATAAGCGGAACTCTTTCCGGCTGATGGAATAAGCAAACATACTCATAACCAAAAGACCCAAGGCTGTTCCGAATACCGTAACGAAAATTGTAATTCCGTAAGAGGTTAAAAGCTGTGAACCATATCTTAATACGGAATTAATTCCGGCCATTGACCACTTCTCAGGGAAAAAGCTAAATCCGTTCTGGGTAATAGACTTTTCATCACTGAAGGCTGCTATAAATACAAGTAAAACAGGCAGTGCGCAAAACAATGTATAAAGCAGTAAGAAAAATCCCAGAATATATTGCCCTAATCCCTTTTTTTCCTTTTTAGATGGTGCCAAATCGGCAGCGTTACCTTTTCTTTTACTCATCTCTCAATCTCCTCTCAAATTAGAACAACGCATTTTCCGGTGCAATTTTGCGAACCATGCCGTTTGCAAATAACATCATTACAAGTCCTACAACAGACTGGAAGAAGCTTGTTGCAGCGGTAAAACCGAAGTTTGAATTCTTAAAGATAGCATTGAGTACATAAGAGTCAATAACCTGTGTGGTTGAATACAGCACTCCGCTATTTCGTGTAACCTGATAGAACAAACCGGTGTCTGATCTCATAATTCCACCTACGGAAAGAAGCAGCATAACCGTAATCATAGGGATCAGTGAAGGCAGCGTAATGTGCCAGATCTGTTTCCACTTGTTAGCGCCGTCAATCTGAGCTGCTTCATAAAGCTCTGTATCAATACCGGCCAAAACTGACATATACAAAACGGAACCATAGCCTACGCTGTTCCATATCTTAACAATAGTCAGGATGAGCGGCCACCACGAGGCGGTTGAATAGAACCTTATGCCCATATCAAAAGTATTATTTAAAATACCTGTATCTGTACTAATGAAAGCATATACAATAAACTGAACTGCAGCGTATGAAATAAATACAGGGATAATCATCAGAGTCTGCATTACCTTTGCCACTCTCTTAAACACAAACTGGTCAATTGCAATTGCAAGAACCACATTTAAAAATGTTCCCACTGCTGTAAAAATAAAATAA
>JAUNGK010000072.1 GCA_030524555.1 Bacillota bacterium
TGCTTTCTATTCTTTTATACTGAATCCCTAACATGGAGCCGCTGCATATTACATCAAATCTTCCATCCATCCTAAAAAATTTTAAGGCCGTTGAAATTTCCGGGAATTCCTGTAATTCATCAAAAAAGATAAGCGTTTTTCCCTCAATAAATTGTTTGGATGGATCTATACGCGAAATATTCTTGATAATCAAATCTGCTTTATAACCATCTTCAATAATTAGTTTATACTTGGGTTCTTCAACAAAATTAATTTCAACAACACTGTCATAATTTTTCTGCCCAAATCTTCTGACGGATTCCGTCTTGCCAACCTGCCTGGGTCCTTTTATAATCAGAGGATTTCTGTCAGTTTCATTTTTCCATTCTTCTAAGAAATCATCAACCTTTCGTCTCAGATACATATCGCCGCCCCCTAATTCTTTTTACCACAAGCATACACGATAATTTTCAAAAGCACAACACATTTCGCAAAAAAATTAGCGAATTTACTCCTTTAAAAAGCAAAATCATGAGTGAATCATCCTGATATATCGGCAAAAATATGGGCGAATCCTTTCTCTATCCTTTAATACCGCCCTGATAGGTAATCCCTTCCACCAAATAGTCCTCACCATACAAAAATACCAATATGGGCGGCACCATATAAATCGTTGCCACTGCAAAAGCCAAACCGATTTCCCCCGCATTAATCTTTGACAGGAACACCGAAAGCGGATGCTTTTCAGAATCTGCAAGAAGAATCAACGGCTGCTCTACCATATTCCAGTAATCAATAAAAATCAAAATTGCTATGGAGCACATGGCACCTTTACATAGGGGCATACAGATTCTGCTGAATATATGCCATTCTCCTGCCCCGTCTATCTGTGCTGCCTCCATAACGGAAATTGGTATTCTTCTCATATACTTTGTCAGCAGATATACCGCAAAGGGTGAAAAGATACCCGGCAGCCAGATCGCCCAGTTAGTGTCCAGTATGTGAAGCCATTCAGATACCAGATAGTTTGGAACCAGCGTTACCTGATAGGGCATCAGCATTAAGATAATATAAACAAAAAAGATAATTTCCTTTATTCTTCCCCTGTATCTGGTAAAACCAAAGGATGCACCGGCAGCTACCAGCAGCTGAAAAATCACAATCGGCACCACAAGAATTACGGAATTCCAAAATTTCAACAGATATTCCGGGCTTTTAAACAACACTGTAATATACTGGCTGAAGGATACCATATCCGGTATGAACTTAAGGTTCACCCGTTCAGAAATATATACCTTTCCGCCTGTATCCGAAGTGGCAAATACCTGTCCGTAATTGGCAGAAATTTCTGAGGCTGACATAAAGGAATTGGTAACCGTCAGTACAATAGGCATCAGAAAAAGTACTGCAAAGCAGGCTGCAAACAAGGTTGCAAAGGAAAGCCTTACTATCTGCCTGGTGTGCTTAATTTTCTTTTTCCTTTTGATCTGCTTATTCCAGCGTTCTTCCGAAACGCCATCAAAGGCGGCCCTGGTTCTTTTCAGCATCATCCTTCCACATCCTTTCCGAAATAATTTTCAGTCAGAAACAGGATACCTATGATTATGACCATCACGATTGCCATCATGATTGCCGCTGCAGACATTTTCTGATAATCCAGTTTACCGAAAGTATTGTTCATAAAATGCTGTAACATATACATGGTATCGTAGGGATAGTCTCCCTTTAATAAATAGATTTCCCTAAATACCTTAAATGAATTTATGAGAGACATAATAGTCACAAAAAGGAGGGTGGAAGACATATAGCGAAGTTTGATATGCCAGAAAATCTGAAAAGGCGAAGCACTTTCCAGCACCGCCACCTCCAAAATATCCTTAGGGATACTGCTTAGCGCAGACATAAACAAAATCATATTATAGCCCAGATTTTTCCATAGGAAAAGGACAACAATAACTACCTGTGCATAGCCGGAGTTCAGCCAATCGATCTTGCCCTTTCCAAACCATTCCAATACCTCATTCATCATACCGTTATAATGAAACAGCACCTGCCAGATCAGCACAACAGACGCAATCGGTACCATCATGGGGCTTAAGAAGAAGGTGCGAAATTGGCTTTTAAAGGGAATCTTACTTTCCAGCATCATTGCAAGCAAAAGGGACAGTATCACCGCAAGCGGAACTGCCACTGCTGAAAACATCATAGTATTTCGGGCAGCCTGCTTAAAAGCTGCATTTTGAAAAACCATAATAAAATTGTCAAAGAACACAAACTGTCCGCTGATAGGATTATCAATAACAGAATAGTAAATGACGATCATAAACGGCAGCACGAAAAACAGCAGTACTCCGGCAACGCTGGGAAGCAGATACAAAATAGATATCCGCTTCCCTCTGCGATCTCTCCGGTTACTGCCGGCTTTTGGCCTCTTTTTGTCCGCTTTGTTTAAATTCTTATTCTTTGTCCTCATGATCTTAGGACTGCTTTTGGGCATTTTGCCCTTTAAAAATCGCATTTCCACTCTCCACATTCAAATTATCGATTCTCATTCACATAAATTTGAATTCTATTCTGGATAACTGCTGCAGTATCGGCTGCAGATTTCTGTCCTTTGAAGAACGCTGCAGATTCCTCAGTTATAATATTCATTAACTGCTGATCCACATTTCCGCTCATCCTGTGAACCGACTCAATCAGTTTTCTCACTTCATCTACTTCTTCCTGCGTAGCTGCATAGATATCCATATTAAAATCGTCATATCCCCAGCTGGTCTTCATCTGCTCTACCTGTTCACCGTTTTCATCCTCATAATATTCAGGAGTCATATCCTGCTCAAACATTTTCTCAAGGGCAGATCTTTTAATCGGAAAGCCCCAGCCGCTGCCATTTTCTGCAACCAGCGATTGCTGATACTCCTCTGAAATCATACTTGAAACGAATTCCCATGCAGCATCCTTGTTTTTGGACTTGGCCGAAATTCCCAAAAAGCCTCCTGATCCCTGTACCAGATTACCCTCACGTTCATTGTTTGGAAAGCCTACATAAGAAATCTTCTCCCCGAATAAACCGTTCATCATCTGATATTCCTGCACGGAGCCCAGGCTCTGCTGCATCAGCAGGATTTTGTTTGCCCGAAGTCTTGCTGAAATACCTTCTTCCTCCGAATAAGCAATGGTTTCACTGGAGTCCGGGAAATTAGCTGCAAATTCCAGCGTCCTGATAAAATCAGATCCGTCAAAACTGCATTTTCCTGTTTTCCAGTCAATGAATTCATCTATATTATTATAAATACAATAATAGAATATGCTGTCTCTGTAACCATAAGGAAATACATTGTCCGGATTTTGTGTTTCTATGAAATCCAGCATTTCCGAAAGTGTCCAGCCTTGAATATCACCTACTACGGACTGCTTTGCCATAGTTGTTGAAATATAAAATTGAGAAATAATTCCATACAGCTTACCATCTACTTCATAGGCTTCCAAAATGTTCTCAAGATAATCCGCTTTGTTAAATCCACTTTTTTCCATATATGGATATAAATCAACTAAAACGCCTTTATTGGCATACTGCGTATAGTTAACAGATGACAGGTCAATAATATCGGGACAGTTACCTGTAGTCAGATCAGCATTAAACTGTGTTACGCCTGTCTCCCAGTCATCAGTTTCATATTCCTTCACAACAATACGATATTTCTCATTTGTTTTGTTAAAGTTAATGATATTCTGCTTAACATTCCAGTCAAGGTACAGTGCGCCATAGGTAATTTCCTCCTTGGCTGCCACTTCAGAAGCCTTGGTCTTCTTTAAAAGGATCAATTCAAAGGTATTGGCTTGCGCGGATGTGCTGTAATCATTATATATCGCCCATATACGCCCGTCCGAAAGCTCTCCCGTATATTGAATATAATTACTGTTAAGATCCGCATCCAGCCAGGAAAAAAGTGTTTCCTGCTTTGCTGCTGCCACATCATACAAGGATACCTCATCCCCGGATACCAAAATGCTCTTGCTTAAACCTGCATAATAGTTCTGATTTCCGTATCCCGAAACAAGCCCCTCTAACTTTGCTCCAACCGCTTTGGTTTCCAAATCAATCTTTTTCGCTTCCATTCCGGTTTCCCCATAGGAGCACATGTATACATCTCCCTCTTTAGAAGTGAAAAGATTATTAATCCACCCCTCTACAGATATATCACAGATCTTTTGCAGTTCCGGACCAACTACATGCAGCATCTGATTGCCATCAAACAGATAGTAATTTCCCTTTCCGTCAACACAAAACTGCTGAACATAGGAATCCTCATTTCCCATCACCGGTGACAAATCCTGGGAGCTTATTACTGCTCCATCCTCCCCCGAAATCACTCTCAGTTCCATAGTTTGCGAATAATCAGTAATCTCTCCATTCTCATCTGTCTCATAATCAGAACTAAAGACTATAAGTGCCAGATTTCCGTCGGGAGTCGCTGCCATTCTTCCAAGGCTGTCATTTTCGCCCATCTCTACCGAAAGTGTATCCACCTTTCCGTCTGCTGCATTATATTTATATAGATAATATTTGCTTTCACCTGTATCTTCATTCCATGAATTACCACACAAATAGATTGTATCACCAATCGATACGGCAGTATCAATGTAATTTACCTCAAATTCCACCTGCACATACTCCGGAACATACACAAACTCCTTCTTACTTGTTTCTCCGCCCCCTGATTTGCCGCAGCCTGTAAAAGTCAAAACCGTCATGATTACACAAAGCATAACAGCTATGAAACTCGTTAATCTATTATTTCTATTTTTCATTCTTCACCTCATAATCTTGTAGTTTGAATAAACATTACATACAAACTATAGCATACTATATAATAAGAAACAACCTGATTAATCTTAATTTTTTCCTAATTAGCTTTTGACATCTTATTATTATTTTTTATGTGATATATTGAAAATGTGCAAAAGAAAAAGGGGAGCTGCCCCCCTTTTTTAAACTTAATATTAATTCTTAAAGCTGTGGATTGGTGCAGGTATTCTTCCACCTCTGTTCACAAATTCATCACAGGAGAAGGAATTCACCGGCATAATCGGTGCATACCCCAGCAGCCCGCCGAACTCAACCGTTTCTCCCACACCCTTTCCGATCACAGGGATAATACGGACTGCGGTTGTTTTCTGATTAACCATACCGATAGCCATCTCATCTGCGATAATCCCGGAAATCGTGGTGTCCCTGGTGTCTCCGGGAATGGCAATCATATCCAGTCCCACAGAGCAGACACAGGTCATTGCCTCAAGCTTCTCTAAGGTAAGCGCTCCTGCTTCAACCGCATCAATCATTCCCTGATCCTCACTGACCGGTATAAAGGCTCCGCTTAATCCTCCTACATAGGAGGAAGCCATTACGCCGCCCTTTTTCACCTGATCATTCAGAAGAGCAAGGGCCGCTGTCGTCCCCGGCGCACCGGCATATTCCAATCCGATCTCACATAAAATATCTGCCACACTGTCGCCGATTGCCGGAGTAGGCGCCAATGACAAATCAACAATACCAAAGGGAACTCCTAATCGTGCAGAAGCCTCCTGGGCTACAAGCTGTCCTACTCTGGTGACCTTAAAAGCAGTCTTCTTAATCGTCTCACAGAGAACCTCAAAGTTTTCTCCCCGTACCTTGCTGAGCGCATTCTTCACAACACCGGGGCCGCTTACACCTACGTTAATGATCTTATCCGCCTCCGTAACCCCGTGAAATGCTCCTGCCATAAAGGGATTGTCGTCAGGTGCATTGCAGAACACCACCAGCTTTGCACACCCAAGTGAATCCTGCTCCCTGGTAAATTCGGCAGTCTGCTTTACGATCTGTCCCATCAGCTTCACCGCATCCATGTTAATTCCCGTTTTGGTGGAACCTAAGTTTACTGAGCTGCATACTCTCTCAGTAGAGGAAAGAGCCAAAGGAATAGACCGGATTAACAGCTCGTCTGCGGAAGTCATCCCCTTAGATACCAGCGCCGAATATCCGCCGATAAAGTTCACGCCAACCTCATGAGCTACCCGATCCAATGTCTTAGCAATCGATGCATAATCTTCTATTGTCTGACAGGCAGTGCCTCCCACAAGTGCAATAGGAGTTACGGAAATTCTTTTATTGACAATGGGTATACCGAATTCCCCTGATATTTCTTCACCTGTTTTAACCAGATCCTTTGCAGCATCATAAATCTTGTGATAAATCTTTTCATTTAATTTGTTTAAATCGGAATCAATACAATCCAGCAGGCTGATACCAAGGGTAATGGTACGTACATCCAGGTTTTCCTTTGTAATCATTTCGTTGGTTTCAACTACTTCAAATAAATTAATCATGGTAATGTCCATGTCCTTTCTCAAATTCTGTGCATTTTATCAAAAATTTCTTCCTTCTGACACTTGATATCAACACCAATACTTTCGCCAAGCTGCTTCATCTCTTCAGCCATCTCTCCAAAACGCTTGTCCATTCCATTGGTATCCACAATCATCATCATATTGAAGTATCCCTGCACGATAGTCTGGGAAATATCAAGAATATTGATTTTATGATCGGCCAGATAAGTACAAACTCTGGCTATTATTCCTACCGTGTCCTTTCCTACTACCGTAATAATTGTTTTGTCCATTTGTCTTTTATTCTCCTCTCAATGTTTTAAATATCAGGTATTTCTCTATGCAATATGAATAATCGGTGATACTTCACTTCTGGGCGCCACATGCATCGGGAAATCAGAATGCATCCTTGCCATGGTCACCTCTACCCGGACCGCCTCATAGGCAAGCTCCGGCAGATTATTTTCCTTACTTAAATGTCCCAGCATAACAGCCTGTATTTTGTCATGCAAAAGACTACACAGGAGTTGTCCTGCACGCTCGTTGGATAAATGTCCCCGATCCCCCAAAATACGCTGCTTTAAATAATAAGGATAAGGTCCTACCTGAAGCATGTTTACATCATGATTGGCCTCAAGCAAAAGAGCATCCATTCCCTGCAGAGACTCCACTGTATATTCATTATAATTTCCAAGATCCGTAACGATTCCCACCCGCTTCTTTCCGTGCTGAATCCGATATGCCACCGGCTCTGCCGCATCATGGGATATTTTCATGGGATTGCAGATTAAATCCTTAACGATTATCTTTTCCTCCGCACGGATAGGACAAAATAAATCTTCCGGTATCTCCCCCACCGAAGAAATTCCTTTGATCGCTTCAATCGTTCCCCTGGTGGCATAAATAGGAATTTCATATTTTCTCGCCAATACGCCCAGACCTGCAATGTGATCCGAATGCTCATGAGTGATAAAGATACCGTCAATATCCCTCATGGACAAATCAAGCTCCTTTAGTCCGGCCTCCACTCTCTTTCCGCTTATTCCCACATCCACCAGAAGGTGAGTGGCATCTGAGCCAACATAAATACAGTTTCCGCTGCTCCCGCTGGCTATGCTGCAAAGTCTCATTTCATTTTGCCTCTTTCTGTTCATTATTGTATATAAGCGCTGCTGCCTGTCAGGAGCGCCAGTAAATTTCTATCACATCACCATCGTTAATCGGCTCCATATATTCTGCGGGACGCCCGTTTAAGGTAGTTACAATCCCCTTCCCTCTGGGTCTGGACAGATCAAAATCAATACATTCAAACACATCCACATAAACATATCTGCTCTTTCCCGTAAGTGCAATGGGCTGCTTGTTTACGATTACGGAAATGGTTCTTGGCACCTCTTCCTGCTTTCCATCAACGGGCTGCATAGCTGTTTCTACAGTTTCTTCCGTCTCTTCTTCTGCTTCATCAAAGCTGTCTGTGCCTTCTGCTTCTCCTGCATACTCCGCCATCTCCCCCTCCGTCCAGACAACCGAAAAGTTCTCATACACCGGCGTATCCTTATCTGCAAGCTTATTATTGACATACAGCTTCATAGACGGTTCGAGCACAACATCCATAAATTCCACAATCTGTTCCACGGTATAATAATTCAGAATTTCTACCTGATCACCTTCACAGATCTCATAGTAGCCTGACTGAAGCACCTTATTAACATTGGCAAATCTGGGAACCTCCACCCGCTTATCATTTACATATACACTAAGGCTCTCCGTCATCTCCGGCAGTTCCCCGACAGTCATTTTCCCCGGTTCTCCCGCTGTGGACTGTATCACCTTAATAATGTCATTGGCATGAATAGGCGTATAAATATCCGCCGCCTGACCATTAATCGTAATCACTGCCGCTTCTCCAAGCTGTCCTCTTGCCATCCTCTGCTTGCCGTTCACCGTAAACTCAAGCGCCTTTCCTCTTCTGGGGAAAAGGCCGTCATTGGGAAACTGAACCTGCATAGCAGCATCCGCCACTGTAAGACGATTATTGTCGTACATCTTCACTCTCTTATCGTTAAAACTTATGAAAATGAAATTATTGCTTTGTTCATAAAAATTCAGGCAGATACCGATAGGAGTTACCAAAAGGCTGTCCTTCTTAACATCCTCCTCAAAGATAATCTGCTGCATAACCTCCTCGCCCCTAAGCGCCACACGCTCTCTGGCAATACCAAGCTTGTCGGCTACAGCCTCCGTATAGCCCGGAATCTTTCCACCGCCGCCCACCACGAATACTGCACTGACCGGTTTGCCGCCGTTTAATTCCTTAATCTTATCCGCTGCCTGTTCTGCCATATCCTCAATCACATGAGCGGTTACCCTTTTAACCTCCTCACTGCTGATGGTCTGGGGCAGCAGCATAATATCCGTATAGGAGATAGTTTCCATCTCTCCCGCATCTCTTTTAATCTGTTCCGCAGCTGCGAAATCAACCAGACAATGCTTTGCGATTTCTTCCGTAAGCAAATCTCCTGCCATGGGAATCATTCCATATGCCAGAATACATCCATCATTGGTAATAGAAATATCAGAGGTTCCCGCTCCCACATCCAAAAGCGCAATATTCAGCATCCTGAAGCGTTCCGGAATAGCCAGCATAATGGCCGCTATCGGCTCCAGTGTAAGACTGCTGACTGTAAGCCCCGCTATCTCCACCGCTTTATAAAGGCCGTCTACCACATCATCAGGAAGAAAGGTTGCTATCAAATCTATACCTATTGTTCTCGCCTTATGTCCTTCCAGATTACCCATAGGATATCCGTTTAAGTAATAACGAACTACAGAATGCCCTACACAATAGAACTTTAAATCCTCTTCCTGCTGTTCTTCCAGAAATTCCTGATAAGCCTTCTCCACACCTGCTGCAATCAGCCCGTAAATATCCTCCTGGGAAACCTCCTTATCACCGGTAAAGGGATATTCAACATGAGTCGTTACGGTTCTAAGCACACGCCCTGCTGCCGCAATACACACTTCGGAAAGTTTTCTTCCGGTGGCTTTTTCAAGCTGGGCCTTCACATCTCTAATGGTTTCCCCTACCTTCATAATATCATGAATTTGTCCATCCAGCATGGCTCTGGTCTCATGCTCTTTGGTTCTCTGTGCCACTACAATAAACTGATCGCCTCTTTTGTAGCCTACGGTTCCCACAATACTTCTGGTACCGATATCAAGTCCGAATACAAGCTGACCCGTATATTTTCTTTCCTCCATCACACACATTCCCCCAACCTTGCATCTATTTGCCTGAAGGCAGCTTCCAGACTGCCGCTGTTATCAATCTCTACCGTACAATATTTTCTAAACTCATCTTCACGAAGCTGAGATTGCATAATCGAATCTATCTTCTCATCAGAATAGCCCCGCATACCTTTAAGCCGCTGTCTGCGCACTTCCTCTCCTGCGTAAATATACCACATTTCATCTACAATTTTCAAATATCCGCCTTCAATCAGGAGCGCTGCCTCTATAAAGAAAAACTTGATATTCCCCTCCGAGGCTGCAAGCTCAATCTCACGAAAGATCAATTCCCTGACGGCAGGATGAATAATTTGATTGACCTTTTGAAGTAATTCCTTTGACCCGAATATCTTAGCTGCCATGCGGTTCTTATTTATGGTTCCGTCCTCGCTTAAAATATCCGCCGATAATAACCCAACCAGCTTATCGTAACACGGCTGCCCTGGCTCTTTTACCCTGTGAGCGGCCTCATCCGCCAAAATAATTCTGCAGGAATATTTTTCTTTTATGTATCCAAGAAGCGCAGACTTACCGCTTCCCACGCCTCCTGTTATTCCAATTATCTTCATAACCACCATCCCCGATTATCCACTTATGAGGATTATTTGGCCTCATACCAATCACTTCCGGTATGAAGATCCACCTCAAGCCGCACGGAAAGCTCTGCTGCCTGCGCCATTTCCTCTTCCAATATGATCCTAACCTGCTCCTTCTCTTCCTTTAAGGTCTCAATCAGCAGTTCATCATGCACCTGCAAGATCAGTTTGGATTTCAGATTTTCCTTTTTCAGCCTCTGATGCACCCTGATCATTGCAATTTTAATAATATCTGCTGCAGTTCCCTGTATCGGGGAGTTCATTGCCACCCTTTCCCCAAAGGAGCGCTGCATAAAATTGCTTGAGGAAAGCTCAGGAACAGGTCTTCTTCTTCCGAACAGAGTTGTTACATAACCCTTTTCCTTAGCCTCCAAAACAGTTGTATCCAGAAAGTTCTTAACCCCCGGATAGGTTGCAAAGTATTGTTCAATATATTCCGCCGCTTCTTTCTTGGTAATACTAAGATCCTGGCTAAGTCCAAAGGAGCTGATACCATACACTATTCCGAAATTTACTGCCTTGGCATTGCGTCTTTGTAAATCCGTCACCTCATCAAAGGGAATATGAAATACCTGGGAAGCCGTAATCCTGTGAATATCGGCATGCATTTTATATGCGTTAATAAGCTGCTCGTCTCCCGACATGTGGGCCAGGATTCTAAGCTCAATCTGTGAGTAATCGGCATCCGTAAAGCAATATCCTTCCTTAGGCACAAACACCTTTCTGATCCTTCTTCCTAACTCCATGCGCATGGGAATATTCTGCAGATTAGGATCCGTGGAACTGAGACGACCAGTAGCTGTAATGGTCTGATTAAAGGTGGAATGAATGCGCTCATCCTCCCCAATAAAGGCAGCAAGTCCGTCCGCATAGGTGGATTTCAGCTTGGCCAGCCCTCTGTATTCCAGAACATCCGCCACCATGGGACAGTCCGGCGCCAGCTTTTCCAAAACATCAGCTGCTGTGGAATAACCCGTTTTCGTCTTTTTGCCGCCGGGAAGCTTTAATCTGTCAAACAAAATCTCCCCCAGCTGCTTGGGAGAATTGATGTTAAACTCTCCTCCTGCCTGCTCATAGATCTTTTGCTCCAGTTCACTGATCCTTCCGGCAAGCGCTTCACCGTACTCTTTCAACTGTTCAGGTTTGACCAAAATACCTTCCTTTTCCATGTCATACAGAACATAGGTAAGAGGCATCTCGATCTCCTCCATCAGTTGATCCATGCCGGCTTCTGCAAGCTTTTCCCGAAGCTTTGGCGCTGCCTGAGCACTAACATAGGAAAGGAAGCAGGCATACTCTGTAAATTCCTCCTCCTTTTCCTCCATGGCTTTCCTAAGAGAAGCCTTTCCAAATCTCTGGCTGCGCTCGGAAAGCAAAAGCCCAAGCTGCTCGCCTGCAATATCCTCACAGGTATAATCATTTTTCAGGGGATTTAGCAGATACGCTGCCAGTATAATATCAAAAAAGCGTTCCGCCTCATCACAGCCTAAATATTGATATGCATTTTTTATATCCGCACAGGCAATCCGGCAGCTTCCTCCAAGAAGTGCCAGCTTATCCTTAAGATATCCTTCCGTTATAAAGCCTCTTGCGGGAATAAAACAGCTTGTTCCGTCCGAAAAGGACAGTGCCACACCTGCCATCTTTGCCTTAGCTTCCTTTAAAATGGCAAGACCAATCTCCTCTTTGCTCTCTAAAGCCCTTGCAAAGACAGCCTCCACCTCATTTAAATCCGTCACCATTTTAAAACCGGCGGTAACCTTCTCATTGGATACGCCTTTGTCAAAACGGGATAACAAATTTTTAAATTCCAGCTTTTTAAACAACACATAGGCATCTTCCGTATAGAAATTCCCTACTGCTGCCTCCTCAAAGGTGAAGGTAATCGGACTGTCCACATTGATGGTAGCAAGTGTTTTGCTTAAATCTGCCAGCTCCTTATTGGCAATCAGAGATTCCCGAATTGCCTTTTTGGTGATTTCCTCCACATGGGCATATATGTTTTCCAGGGAGCTAAACTGAACCATCAGCTCCGTTGCTGTCTTTTCTCCCACCTTGGGAACACCGGGAATATTATCCGCCGTATCACCCATAAGCGCCTTTAAATCTATAAATTGAAGAGGGGTTACCTGATACTTTTCTTTCACGTCACCGGCATAATAGTCCTCAATCTCCGTCCTGCCGCCTTTGGTTTTGGGAATGCGGATTTTGATGGTATCGGTGGCAATCTGCAACAGGTCTCTGTCACCGGACACCAGTGAAACAGCCATGCCCTCTTTCTCGGCACGCTTTGCCAGTGTTCCTAAGATATCGTCAGCCTCAAGCCCTGCCTGCTCCATGATCTTAATTCCCATGGCGCCCAAAACCTCTTTCATCACCGGCACCTGCTCACGCAGTTCCTCCGGCATAGGCTTTCTGGTTCCTTTATACTCCTTATATAATTCATGGCGGAAGGTAGGCGCATGCACATCAAAGGCCACCGTCAAATAATCCGGCTGCTCCTCCTCCAATATTTTAAACATAATATTTAAAAATCCATAAATCGCATTGGTATGAAGCCCCGCACTGTTGCTTAAATCCGGTACCCCATAAAATGCTCTGTTTAAAATACTGTGCCCATCTATCAATACAAGCTTTTTCAATTCCGTTCTCCCTCTGCTGTCTTAACAGCCCTGCTATAAAAAAATCAACAATGCAATTAATGTAATAAGAGCTACCGCCACAAGACCTTCCATGGCATACAAAAACCACTGCATATTTTCACGAAGCTTTAACGCATGACCTGCCATATCCATACGGTATTTCAGCTCATTTTGAAGATCAAAAACATTTCCCTCCTCCAGTCTTGTCATTCCTTCCATGACTAGAAACTGGATGGAAAGCTCTTCCCTGCATTCGTCGCAGCCTTCTATATGCTCCATAAATTCCCGCAGCTCTTCTGTATCCAGATCGTCCTGCAAAAAGTAGGGGATCATCTTTTCTGCTTCCTTACAAGTCATAACAGTACCTCACTGTCAGTCTTACCCACCGACACTAATCTATTATATAATACACTTCGTAACTGTTTCAATGTTTTTCTCGCACTACCTGACTTTTTCTGCCGCAGTTCCATAACCACACAAAAAAAGCATCATGCAATGCACAATGCTTCTCATGCCGGCGATGGGACTTGAACCCATACTATGTCACCATAAACAGATTTTGAGTCTGCCGCGTCTGCCATTCCGCCACGCC
>JAUNGK010000073.1 GCA_030524555.1 Bacillota bacterium
TTCTTCCTCCTCTTCCTCATCCTCTTCATCATAATCCTCATAATAAAGGCTTCTGATCTTAAACAGGAGGATAGTAACCACGATAAAGAGCAGAACAATCACTGCCGCAAGAACAATAATAATTATTTTTTCTTTATCAACCTGATCCTGAAGCTTCTGAACGTTCTCATCAGAAGCGTTAACCGCATTCATAACTTCAGACAATCTCATTCTGTTTCCTGCAACATTATCATACAGGAAATAATCATAGTCCTCATTGTCCTTATTCTGAGCCCAACGGATCTCATAGTCATTATGCTCCTCTTCCGGCTCAGCTGCAGGTTCTTCTTCTTCGGGTGCTTCGCTCTCCGTCCCTTCAGGATTCTCACCCTCCGGTGTCTCTTCGCCGCCTTCCGGATTATCGCCCTCACCGCTGTCAGGATTATCCTCAGATACCGCACCGATAGCTATTAGGTCTGAACGCACATAGCCTTCTATGGATCTGCCGTTATAGCTGCAGGTCATTTGATACCACTTATTTCCTGCACTGTCATTTGCTTCTCCAATCAAGGTAATTGCCGTCCCGTCAGGAAGAGAGGTTACCACATCATGAGAGGTTGATGCTCCTGAACGGATCTTAACGTTGGTATCGCATTTAATCACTGCCTGCTGCTCACCAATAGAGGTAGGCACCGTATCTGCAGGCTTTTGTGCCTCCGTAGTTGTTGGAGAAACGGTCTGTGACGTTTCATCACCCTCGTAAAATTCAAGTGTCTCAGCTGTTTTCACAAGATCACTTCTGATATAGCCATAGCCGCCTCCAGCCACAGGCACCTTATACCACTTCATTCCGGAGCTGTCCTGCTCCACACCTACAATGTCAATTGTCTTTCCTTTTACCGTACTGGCAATTACTTCACTGCTGGTATTTGCCTGTGCCCGGATCTTAGCAGTATCGGCAATTACCTCTCCTTCTGCTGCTAAACTGTTAAATGCAGTCATCCAAAATACTGTCATTACAATTACAGCTGCAACCAGATTTTTTAACAGGCTGCTCTTCCCAGCCAGAGTTTTTAAACTTTTCACCTTAATTATCTCCTTATCTCTCTCTTGTAAAACGTTTACTTCCGCTTTCTCCGTGAGTGCCTTCACCGTATCCCGTAAAATTCTTCTGTCTGCTGTTACGCGCCTTTTCTTCCAGCTTTCGATGGTAAGCCATCTCACACTTACTGCAAAGCCGCCCGCTTTTAATATCCACACCGCACATCTCACAGCGGATATAACCGCCGCGGTTATCGATTACCTCAAAGCGGTTTTCCTTAATCATTTCACGGATAGCCTTATGGCTTACACCGGTATGATCGGATATTTCCGCCACATTGGCTCCCTTGTTTTTCTCCAGATAATTGCGAACCTTTCCGTAATCGTCATATTCTCTAACGCCGCAATCCTCACACTGATATTCTCCTACTCCCTTATATACCATAATGCCTCCGCATTCCCTGCAAAGAGTAGGTCTGTGATAATCATTGGTCAGCAGCAATCTGCGCATTTCCTCAGCCATATGTTATCCGCTCCTCATAATTATGCTTCATCAATTGCCTTACCGATATCATGACGCATATATTTATTTTCAAATTCAATCCATTCCGTTGCCTTATAGGCATTGGTCCTTGCTTCCTTCAGATCCTTTCCTTTAGCAGTGATACCAAGCACTCTTCCGCCGCTTGTGACTATCCCCTTATCCGTCTGCTTAGTTCCTGCATGAAAACAAAAGTAAGAATCCTGCCCTTCGAACCTTTCAAGTCCATGGATAGGAAATCCCTTCTCGTATTTAACAGGATATCCATTTGATGCCAATACTACACACACTGCCGCATTATCCTCAAATTGCAGGTCTATCTGATCAAGTTTTCCGTCAATGCAGGCTTCCATAACCTCTATGATATCATTTTTCATACGCGGGAGCACTACCTGAGCCTCAGGATCACCAAATCTGGCATTATATTCCAACACCCTTGGCCCCTTATCGGTAAGCATCAGTCCAAAGAATATAATTCCCTTAAACTCCCTGCCCTCTTTAGCCATAGCGTCCACCGTAGCCTGATAAATATATTTCTTACAAAAGGCATCCACCTCTTCAGTATAGAAGGGACTGGGAGAAAATGTTCCCATTCCGCCTGTATTAAGACCTGTATCTCCGTCCCCGGCGCGTTTATGATCCTGGGCAGATGTCATAGTCTTAATGGTCTTTCCGTCCACAAAAGAAAGAACGGATACCTCCCTGCCTGTCATAAACTCCTCTATAACCAATCGGTTTCCGGCGCTTCCAAACTGCTTATCCAGCATAATGGCCTTAACGCCTTCCTTTGCTTCCTCCAAGCTCTGACAGATCAGCACACCCTTTCCGAGGGCCAGTCCGTCTGCCTTCAGCACAATAGGAAACTGTGCACTCTCCAGATACTTAAGCGCCTCCTCTGCACTGTCAAAGGTCTCATAAACTGCTGTTGGAATATTGTATTTCTTCATTAAATCCTTGGAAAATGCCTTGCTGCCTTCAAGAATTGCCGCATTCTTTCTGGGTCCGAATACACGAAGCCCTTCCTTCTCCAGCACATCTACCAGACCTCCAACCAAAGGATCATCCATTCCTACAATAGTAAGGTCAATTTCTTTTTCCCTGGCAAAGGCAGCTAACTTATCAAATTCCATAGCCCCGATGGGAACACACTCTGCAATCATCCCGATCCCCGCATTTCCCGGTGCACAATAAATTTGATCTACCTTTTTGCTCTTTGCAACACTGGTGGCTATTGCATGCTCTCTGCCGCCGCTTCCTACAATTAATACTTTCACCTGTGATTTTCCTTTCTTATTGATGTCCGGCTGCAATCTCATCAATTGCCTGGGGCAGTATTACCCACTCCGCCTGTTCCATAACTCTCTTTTGCAAAATTTCCGGAGTATCTCCCTGCTGTACCTCTACAGCTCTTTGTTTGATAATCCGTCCCGTATCCGTTCCCTCATCCACATAATGAACTGTGGCGCCTGTCACCTTTACGCCTCTCTTTAAAGCCTCCTCGTGAACCTTTAATCCATAAAAGCCTGTTCCGCAAAAGGAAGGGATCAGGGAAGGGTGTATATTGATAATTTTATCTCTATAGTTCTCTATCATCTTCTCCGGGAGGATGACAAGAAAGCCTGCCAAAACAATTAAATCAGGATTTAACTCATTTAATTTTTCTAAAAACGCATCATTAAATTCTGCCCGGCTTTGAAAGCTCTTCGGAGAAATACAAAAAGCAGGTATACCGTTATTTTCGGCTCTTTTCAGTGCAAATGCTCCTGCATTATTACTAATAACACCCGCTATTTTAGTGTTTCGGATGGTTCCTGACTTCACGCCGTCTATAATAGCCTGCAGATTGGTTCCTCCGCCGGAAACACATACCACTATGTTTAGCATAAGATTACTCCCTCTTCACCTGCCTGCGCTTTACCTACGATATATGCCTTGTCACCTGCTTTTTCAATCGCCGCTACTGCCTGATCTGCATCTGCCGGATCAAGAGCAAGTATCATGCCAAGTCCCATATTGTAGGTGTTGTACATCATCTTCTCTTCAAGCTCTCCCTTTTTCCTCATCAACTCGAAAATAGGAGGAATTGGGTAGCTGTTCTTTTCAACAACAGCTGTAATTCCATCGGGAAGCATTCTGGGAATATTCTCATAGAAGCCTCCGCCGGTAATATGGCTGCAGCCCTTCACAACAATTCCCGCATCCTTAACGCTCTTTAAGGCCTTCACATAAATCCGTGTAGGCTCAATCAATGCTTCACCTAAGGTTTTTCCAAGCTCGTCATAATATGTATTCAGGCTTTCCTTCGTCATATCAAAGATCTTTCTCACCAGAGAAAAGCCGTTGCTGTGAACACCGGAGGAAGCAATTCCTACCAGCACATCACCGGGCTTAATGGACTGCCCTGTGATCAAATCCTTCTCATCCACAACCCCTACCGCAAATCCTGCAAGATCATATTCATCCTCCGGCATCAGTCCCGGATGCTCTGCGGTCTCACCGCCAATCAGTGCTGCGCCTGCCTGCTTACAGCCTTCTGCCACACCCTTAACAATGGTTGCAATCTTTTCAGGGTAATTCTTGCCGCAGGCAATGTAATCAAGGAAAAACAGAGGTTCTCCGCCTGCGCAGGCAATATCATTGACACACATTGCAACGCAGTCAATTCCCACTGTATCATGCTTATCCATCAGAAATGCAAGCTTAATCTTGGTTCCTACACCATCCGTTCCTGAAACCAGGGTAGGATTTTCCATGTTCTTGATACCTGCAAGGGAAAATGCCCCCGAAAATCCTCCAAGACCTCCAAGCACCTCCGGTCTCGTGGTTTCTTTAACGTATTTTTTCATCAGCTCAACACTGCGATAACCCGCCTCAATATCCACTCCAGCTTTCTTGTAATCCATTTTCACAATGCTCCTCTCTTCGCATCCGGCAAATGCCTATTTATAATTTTTATAACCAACCTCTTCCAGTCTTGCATCCTTCTTCTGAACACTTTCCTTCAAGCTCTGGCTGTATGCTTTCAGTTTGGCCAGAAGTGCTTCATCCGAGGTGGCAAGGATTTTGGCTGCAAGAAGTCCTGCATTGGTTCCTCCGTTTATGGCTACCGTGGCCACCGGAATTCCCGAAGGCATCTGTACGATAGAATACAGAGAATCCCGTCCTCCAAGGGATGTGGTATGCATAGGAATACCGATCACCGGCATGGGAAAGATTGCAGCACACATTCCGGGAAGGTGAGCCGCCATTCCCGCTCCTGCAATAATAACCTTAAATCCCTTCTCCTCTGCAGTCTTAGCATATTCAAAGAATACATCCGGCTCTCTGTGAGCGGATATAATCTTCATTTCAAACGTGATACCAAGCTCTTCTAAAATTTCTGCCGCCTTGGACATTACCGGCATATCCGAGTCACTGCCCATTACGATTCCTACCTGTGCCATACTTACCTCTCATTCCGCCGTCACTGCGGCTTTAGTATCTTTCATTGTGCCTGTCATTCTATAACATCATACTATAAAATGCCTGCCTTATCAAGCGGAAGGTTCAGTTCTTCACATCCCGGAAGAACAAATCTTCCCTCCGTAATAACAGGGATTACTTTCTCATCTCCCGTTACCACGCTTACCTCCCCAAGCTCATCATAGGGAATGGTGATATCCGTATGGCAGTTAAAATATGCACTGCCGTCTCCCTGCTTTCTTTTTAAGGAACACTCGTTATCCTTTGCAATTATTTCTTTGCCGTCAGGGTTATATACAACAACCTCCTCCGCATGGGAGTAACAGGTATCCCCCACTGCAAAATGGGGACCGGTCTTTTCCGCAATCAGGATAGGCAGCTTATCCTCTATACTGTATTTTCTTGCCGCCACAAAGGCAGTGGTATTGGTTCCGATTGCAAACTCGCCAAGAGGGAGACTTTCATGATGAAAAAGCACATTATCCCTGATATACTTTTTATTTTCCTCCGGGCTGTCATGGTTTGCACAATTATAATCCACCACCATGCCGTCCTTAAAGGTTAAGGTAATATCCTTATACTCCAATTCGTTTAGAAACACCCGGCTTACATGCAGTATACCTTCTGTTCCCGTAAGTACGGGAGAGGTGAACACCTCACCAACAGGTATATTCACATCCGCCACGCAGTTTTCAAAATTGGTCTGCTTCTTTCTATCGGAAAGCTGATGAAGCATTACCTTCATATTGGTACGGTTTCCCCGCATGCCTTTAATGATCACATAGCTTCCCTGATCCAGGGTATCTATGATAATCTGCTGCATTCTCTGATAAAGCTTATAGTCAAGGGTATTAATCTTCACCACCTGATCAAAAATTTCCTCAAAATCCTTTCCGATCTCCGGTGTAGGAAAGGCAATAATGGTAAAGCTTCTCTCCTCACCCTTAATATATTGATTTTGCAGTTCTCCCGCCGCTGACATATATTCTACAGTAAGCTTCTGCTGTGCCTCCGTCATATGAATAGCCTGCGCCTTTTCCTTCAGATCCGCTGGCGCCTCACCGAACACCTCTACTACTGCAGGGCCGCCGAATACAGCCGCCTGCTCCCTGTATTTCTCATAAGCTTCCTTCCATGCCTCCATACGAACCTGTATCAGCTTTTTATCCAGCACCAGAGCCTGATCATCCTTATGGTCAAAATCATACTGCTTATTGGGGATTGCACCATAATAGCCAATTCTGCTAAGCCCCTTGCCCTGCAGCACGCTGGATGCTGCCCGATAAATGGAAGGCTCAAGCCCCATCCTTCGGAAATTCTCTACAGCCAGCCTGATCATGGGCTCAAACCCAAGACAATACCGGATATTAACCGTTTTCTTTTTGGAGATATCCTTGTTTCCCACCTGAAAGCCAATCCGATAGCCTTCGGTATAGGTATCAGCCATTTTCTTTAAGGTCTCCTGATCCAGCCTATTTAAATAGCGCCATGTGGCAATCTCGTTTTCAGTTACGTATTCTCCGAAATAATACAGGTATCTGGGATCGGAAAGATCCCCCTCAATAATCCTGAGGGCAAAATCAGATGCCGGCTCCAGCATATCATACAGCTTTCGATCAAAAGCATCTCTTGTATAGTCACTGACATAATAATAAACGATTTCCCGAAGAGCCTCCACGGAAGGCAGCTTGCCGCATTCCTCCTGCTCACAGCAAAAAGACCCATAAATTTCCAAAAAGAGTTCCAGACGAATGTTAAGCGCATCCAGCTGTTTTTCAAATGCAGCGGGAATAACGCTTCTTTGCTCTGCTGCAAGAAAACATATAACCTTTCCGTAATCCTCTCCAAAGCATGACACTGCGTACTCCGGATTAGCATAACTACTGTTATAATTTCCCGGAAGTATATCCTCATACAGCCTGTCATTGCACTGCTTTAATTCCTCCAAAGACCATTCCTTAAGCTGTCCTCTTGATATCTCCTGATATAAATCGCATACCATTTTTAAAAAAACAGCTGTTTTTTTAAAAAATTTTCCGTATTCGCCAGAAAGCAGCTTATCGGACACAATCTCCTCTAAACGCTCCTTAGCCAATATAAATCTTTCTTCCATCATTAATCTACATACGCTCCTGCAAATAAAATTAAACTGAGCATTCCAAATGCCAAAACATTAAAAATAATACCCAGCACACTAAAAAGCTTAAATTTATCCTTCTCTGTTATAGAATAAAGCCCAAGAATTAAGCCAGCCAGCATAAAAACCGCCGCCAGCAGTGAAGCAGCGCCATACCGAGGAGAGCTTTCTCCTCCGTTTCGATAAGACAAAAACACCGCCACTCCCATCGTCACACAGGACAGCACGCCTAAAATGGTTGACATAATTCCTTTCCTTGAATATTCCTTATTTGTGAAAATATATCCCTTTACCCTAATCATCCGTTATTACCATGCTTCCTATCGGTTCTGCCTATATACCGTAAAGAGGGCATCCTGTTTTCAAGAATGCCCCTTAAAGTCTAAAACAAAATTTTCGATTTGCCCGCAAGCAGCTTAGCACCGCCAATAATCATCAAAATCCCGCAGACAATTCCTGTCACTAAAGTTACTACCCCGACAGCAATGCTCATCGCGCCGGCGCCGTTCATGGTTTTATAAATCTTTTCTTCCATAATACGCTCCTTTCTAGGGCAATTACCTCTTAAATATTATTTTGCACCGTACTGTTTATAATATTCGTCAATTGCAGCTTTAATGGCATCATCAATATAAATCTGTCCCTGATAGGGTCTATTATAAAGATATTCCACTACCTCCTGCATATTCACAATGGCATTTGTATCAAAGCCATATTTCTCTTTAATTTCCACAAGCGCACTCTTTTCAGACTGTCCCTGTTCCATGCGGTTTAAGGAAACCATAAGTCCCTTTACCTCGACATCTGCCTGTGCCTTAATAATCGGAAAGGTCTCTTCAATAGATTTACCGGAGGTAGTAACATCCTCAATAATTACTACTCTGTCGCCGTCTTTAAGCTTACTGCCAAGCAGGATACCTGTATCGCCGTGATCCTTTACCTCCTTACGGTTAGAACAGTATCTGATGTCCTTTCCGTACAGCTCGCTGATTGCCATAGTTGTTGCCACCGTAAGGGGAATCCCCTTGTAGGCAGGTCCGAAAAGCACATCAAAATCAAGGCCGTAATTGTCATGAATCGCCTTAGCATAATATTCGCCCAGCCTGCGAAGCTGTGTACCGGTTACATACCCTCCCGCATTCATGAAAAAGGGAGATTTCCTTCCGCTCTTTAGTGTAAACTCGCCAAACTTAAGTACCTGGCTGTCCACCATAAATTCAATAAATTCCTGCTTGTAGCTTTCCACCTGCATGCTCCTCCTGACTCATTCTATCTGTTATTAAGCGCCGATGCAATATCTTCTCTCATATCCTCCACCGCAGCTCTGGAAGCTTCTCCAAAGTGCTCTGCCCCAAAGGCTGCATATTTCTCCTGCTGGTAAGCGGCAATAATTCCTCTGGAGGAATTTACGATAGCGCCAAGTCCGTCCTCATTAAAGAAGTGAACCAGATCTGCGCCTTTTCCGCCCTGTGCGCCATAGCCGGGCACTAAAATATAGCTCTTAGGCATAACCTTGCGGAGCACCTTGCCCATCTCAGGATAGGTTGCACCCACAACTGCACCGATATAGCTGTAGGAATCTCCCATATGCTCCTCACCCCACCTGGCAACCTGCTCACCCACAATCTCATAAAGCGGTCTGCCATCTATCAGGCGGTCCTGAAACTCACCGCTGCTTGGATTAGAGGTCTTAACCAAAATAAACAATCCCTTGTTTTCTTCTTTGCATACCTTGATAAAAGGCTTTACGCCATCAGAGCCAAGATAAGGGTTCACCGTTGCAAAATCTTCATCAAATCCGTAATAAGCCTTGCTTCCTACCAAAACCTTGCCCAAATGTCCTACAGCATAGGCTTCAGAGGTTGAACCGATATCCCCTCTTTTAATATCACCAATCACGATAAGATCCTTTGACTTGCAGTAATCCACCGTTTTCTTAAATGCCATAAGTCCAGGAATGCCAAACTGTTCATACATGGCAATCTGCGGTTTTACGGCAGGAATAATATCATAAATATTGTCCACAATTTCTTTATTATACTGCCAAATTGCTTCCGCCGCACCCTCTAAGGTCTCCCCAAGCTCTGCAAACGCCTTGCTTTGAATATGCTCTGGAATAAACTTCATCATAGGATCAAGTCCTACCACAATGGGAGCACCGGTTTTTTGAATTTTGGAAATCAGCTTGTTAATCATGACAATGTCTCCTGTATTTATTTTTCGGTAAATAACAACTGTTCATCCTTCTGGCTGTCCGCAAACTGCTTAATACGGGATGCATTCACATATTTATGCACCTTGCCTCCATCTACAACTACCAGGGTAGGCGCCTGCATAACACCGTACTTGCCTGCCAGCTCCATATTCTCTTCCGCATCAATCACAATATATTTAAAATCCTTTAAATATTCCTTGGCCAGCTTGCAGTTAGGACAGGTTTTGGTGGTAAACAGATAAGCAATCTGCTCCGGAGCCTTTACAGAAACCTTCACATCATTTTCATAGTCCGAGAGCGTAACCACACTGGTAACAGGCCTTTTCAAAACCGATTTGGAAATATTGTAGGTAGTTCTGTTTGCATACTCCTGCAGCTTACCGTCGTTCCAGTTCTGTACCGGTCTGTAATAGCCTGTAATACGGCTGTAAACTTCCGTCTGTCTGCCGCAGTGAGGACAAACCTTCTGTTCTCCTGCCAGATATCCATGTTCCTTGCAGATAGAATAGGTAGGAGAAAGGGTATAATAAGGCAGCTTGTAATTTTCTGCAATGGTTCTGATCAAATCCGCTGCCGCTTTCCAGTCGGGAAGCTTCTCCCCCAAAAACGCATGGAATACCGTTCCTGACGTATATAAGGTCTGCAGCTCATCCTGAATATCCAGTGCATCAAAAATGTCCTCGGAATAATCTACCGGGAGATGGGAGGAATTGGTGTAATAAGGGGTATCACCCTGCTTGCCTGCAGTTTTGATCGCAGGCCATCTCTTCTTATCATGTTTGGCAAGGCGGTAGGTTGTGCTTTCCGCCGGTGTAGCCTCAAGATTATACAGGTCTCCATACTGCTCCTGATAATCGGAAAGGCGGTTTCTCATATGATTTAAGACCTCTTTGGTAAATTCCTGCGTCTTCTTATCCGTCATATCTGCGCGAAGCCAGTTGGCATTCAGCCCCACCTCGTTCATACCGATCAGACCAATGGTAGAAAAATGATTGTCAAAGGTTCCCAGATAACGCTTGGTGTAAGGGTATAATCCCTCATCCAGCAGTCTGGTAATAACATCACGCTTCATCTTAAGGGATCTTGCCGCAATGTCCATCATCTTATTAAGCCGCTTGTAAAAATCATCCTTGTTGGAGGAAAGATAAGCAATTCTCGGCATATTGATGGTAACAACGCCCACGCTTCCGGTACTCTCGCCTGATCCAAAGTACCCTCCTGTCTTCTTGCGAAGCTCCCGAAGGTCAAGGCGGAGTCTGCAGCACATGCTTCTGACATCACTGGGCTCCATGTCGGAATTAATATAATTTGAAAAATACGGTGTTCCGTACTTTGCTGTCATTTCAAATAACAGGCGGTTGTTTTCCGTATCGGACCAGTCAAAATCTCTGGTAATGGAATAAGTGGGAATAGGATACTGAAAGCCTCTTCCGTTGGCATCACCTTCAATCATGGTTTCAATGAAGGCCTTATTGATCATATCCATTTCCTTCTTGCAGTCCTTATAGCAAAAATCCATCTCTTTGCCGCCAACGATAGCCGGAAGCTCTGCCAGATCGGCAGGTACCGTCCAGTCTAAGGTGATATTGGAAAAGGGCGCCTGTGTACCCCATCTGCTGGGTGTATTTACGCCGTAGACAAATGCCTCAATGCATTTCTTCACTTCCTTATAAGAAAGGTTGTCCACCTTAACAAAGGGGGCTAAATAGGTGTCAAAGGAGGAAAATGCCTGTGCTCCCGCCCATTCATTCTGCATAATGCCAAGGAAGTTTACCATCTGGTTACACAGCACGGAAAGATGAGCTGCAGGTGCAGAGGTAATCTTGCCTGTAATTCCGCCAAGTCCTTCCGTGATCAGCTGCTTTAAGGACCAGCCAGCACAGTAACCCGTAAGCATGGATAAATCATGAATATGGATATCTGCATTACGATGTGCCTCCGCAATCTCCTCATCATATATCTCAGAAAGCCAGTAATTAGCGGTAACTGCACCGGAATTACTGAGAATCAGTCCTCCTACGGAATAGGTGACCGTAGAATTCTCCTTTACTCTCCAGTCCTCTACCTTTACATAGCTGTTGACCACATCCTTATAGTCCAAAATGGTGGATTTCATGGTACGCATTTTTTCACGCTGTTTCCTGTACAAAATATATGCCTTGGCAGCTTCTGCATATCCGGCCTGCTCTAAAACCTTCTCCACGCTGTCCTGAATATCCTCAACATGGATGCCTTCATCCTTAACCTTTCCCTGAAAATCAGCCGTAACACGAAGCGCCAGCAGATCAACCACGTCATTATTATACTGTACATCAGTGGCATTGAATGCCTTCATAATAGCGTCGCTGATTTTGGTCAACGTGAAATCTGCTATTTCTCCTTCTCTTTTGATTACCTGAAACATGAAAATCCCCTCCAAATCTATCCACTAGGCTGCAGCACTATCAAAATGTAATTTCTTAATATGGTTTACATAATTTTAAAAAGCGCCGCTTAATATGAGTGTACCATTCCCACATTTAAAAGTCAATAAAAAACACAACATATTGTGTTTACATAAAACCATTTACATAATATGTTGTGCAATATATGTTGTTCTGTTTACGCTTTACAATATGCAGCAATGCTGCATACTACAGGATAAATGCTGCATAGACCCCAAAGCCTATCTGCTCTTTAGGAATGTGTTTTCCCTCTGGGCCTGCTGGTCGTCGGGATAGGTCTTTAAATAGCTTCCCATCAGCACCGCCGCCTGCTTGTACTCCCCAAGATATTCATAGGCGATAATCTCATTCATCTTAAGGGTCTGCATCATTCCGTTATCCTCAATATTCATTGCTGTCTGAAATGCAGTAAGCGCTCCCTGATAATCTCCCGTCTGCATTTTACACAATCCCAGCTGATTAAGAACCTGAGGGCTTGTATTTCCGCTCTCCAGATAGGTATTGTACACGCTGATGGCATAATTATTATCTCCCAGCGTCTCATAGGTCTTTCCCAAAAACAGAACCGCCTCATATCCGCTTTCATCCCGTGCCTTCTCCAAATAGGTTCTGGCATTTTCGTAATCCTCCAGATAATAGCAGATACGTCCCTTTTCATAGTTGGTCATATTCTTGGTACCGGCATCCATTGCCGCCTGAAGGTATTCCTGACCTACCTCCCGGTACCCCTCTGATGCCAGCACTCCGTAAATATCGATCAGCCTGTCATAATCTGTGCTGTTTAATGCAATCGCTTTATCAAAATCCGCTTTGGCTTCCTCCAGCTTTCCCTGCTCCGCATAAATCACGCCCCGCAGATAATAGGCATCGCACGCCCCCTTCTCGAGACCGGTAATGGCATTGTACACCGCAATTGCCTTGTCCTTTTCATCCTGCTTATAGTAGGCGGTGGCAAGGTAATAATTAATATCGTAATCCAATGCCCCAATTCTTCCGTCACTTAAATCAAGCGTCTTTTCAAAAGCCTCTGCCGCCTCCGCATACATAGTCTTTCCCATATAGGCCAGCCCTTCACCTCTAAGGATCAGTCGTTCATCCTCTCCTGCCTCTCTGGCCGCCTGAAAGCTGCTAAGGGCATTATCATACTCCAGGGCAGCTATCATTTCCATTCCTTCATCTATATGATCCTCTGCGGACTTACCACAGCCTGAAAGCAGCACTGCCATAAACACTGCGGCAGCTGTCACACACCATTTATTCTTCACCTTAATACCATACCTCTCGCCTGCCTGCTGATCATGTACTGCTTCTCCTGCCGTATGCATGATCAATCCAATTGCTACTACTTATCATTATACTTTTTCTTCCCGTTTTTTCAACCTGTTTTCGGAAAGAACTGTTCTTACGCAGCAATTCAGTCTTCAGACGGTGTCCCGGTACTGTATCGCTTCTTCTCCATGGCTATGACAGCTTTCGGGATTTAATGAAACAAGCCGACTCAAATACCTTTTAGCTGCCCTAGCGGCAAACTCAAAGTCCCTCATAGATAAAAGCACGATGAGCCTTAGAAGAAATTTTGTGAAAAATCAAGAAAT
>JAUNGK010000074.1 GCA_030524555.1 Bacillota bacterium
ACTCCCGAAAATAAAGGTTTTACAAAGAAAAATAGGTAGTAAATTTGACACTACCGAAAGGAAAGAGGAAGCACGGAAATGAATTATATTGTAGTGGATCTTGAATGGAACCAAAGTAATACCGGTGAGGAACCTGAGGTAAAGGAGATTCCCTTTGAAATCATTGATATTGGTGCAATTAAATTAAATGAAAGCAGAGCTATGATTGATGAGTTTAATCAGCTGGTAAAGCCCTCTGTTTATCAGCATATGCATAAAATTACCAGCAATCTGATTCATCTTCATATGAAGGATTTACAAAAGGGGAGACCGTTTACAGAGGTTATGTCGGAATTTCTTTCCTGGTGCGGACAGGATTATATTTTTTGTACCTGGGGACCTCTTGACTTATTTGAACTGCAGAGAAATATGAAGTATTATCAGATGCCGGCTTTAAGCGATGGGCCTATTCATTTTTTGGATGTACAGAAGTTGTTCAGTATTGCATATGAGGACAGAAAATCCCGAAGAAGTCTGGAGTATGCCATTGATTATTTAGGGATAGATAAGGATATTCCTTTTCACAGGGCATTTAGCGACGCGTATTATACAGCCAAAATATTAGCTCATCTGGAGAGTGAAATTTTGGAGAATTACTCTATAGATACTTATGTGCTTCCGTCAAACAGACAGGAAGAGGTGCATGTGATGTTTCATGATTATATGAAATATATATCCAGAGAGTTTCCCGATAAGCAGAAGGCCCTGGAGGATAAGGAGGTTATCAGTACCAAATGCTATATTTGTCATAAAAACAATAGGAGAAAGGTCAAGTGGTTTTCGCCTAACGGTAAGCATTATTACAGTATTTCCTGCTGCCCTGTACACGGATATATGAAATCCAAGATCAGAATCCGTAAATCGGAAAATAACGGCGTCTATGTGGTGAAGACCTCCAAATTTATTTCAGAGGAGGATTGCCAGAAAATTATTCAAAAAAGGGATATGGCAAAGGAGCACCACAAATCAAAAAATAATTAAATTTAAAGGTCAAAATCCTTAAACCGGGAAGAAGAAAAATATGGTCCGTCTTTCCGGTTTTTTGGGTTTCTACCTAACCGTCTTTTTCTCCGGGAACCTTTGGAGTTGTCTAAAATATTATAACTGCTGATAATGGAACGCAGAACTATCACGGCAATAATCAGGAGTGCTGCGGCCACGACAGCCAAAAGAACAAGCTTAACATTTATTACGATTACCTTTTTCTGGCTGACATCAATTGGTACATCGCTGCTTTCCGTAAATTCATAGGAAGGCGAGGAGGTATGTGCGAAATCTAAGGTGGCGGTTCCCACATAGGTATCATGGTAATAGTAATGAATTATGGCTATTTCTTTCTCTTCGGTTGTGTCATAGGATATTTCGGAATCAAGGTCTTCAAATTTGGCTGTTTTCGGCATAATAAGATAGCTGTCCGGATTTAAGGAAAAAATAGGGCTTGAATTTCCGAAAACGTCGCTGGAGGTATTAAAAAAATTGGAATTTTGTATGGAATACCGGGTTTCATTTTCAGAAACGTTTGCTATGGAAAAATTGGTAAATCCATAATCAAAAAGCTTGACAGTATCATAGAACTGATCCGGGGATTCCTCTTTTAAAATAACACAGATCAGTTTCATGCCGTTTTGCTCGGCACAGGTTACAAGAGTCTGTCTTGCTTCGTCAGTATAACCGGTCTTTCCGCCTTTGATTCCCTCATAGGAGATATCTCCGGTAATCAGCTGGTGCTTGTTGCGTGTAATGAAATCATCAGGCTGGGCGGCGGTTGCCTGAAAGTGGTGGGAGGGTGTATTTCCAATTTTGGAAAGAAGCTCGTCCTGAAAGAATGCCTTTGCAATCAATGCCAGATCGTATGCGGAAACATAGTGTTCATCATCATACAGCCCATGCGCATTGACGAAATGGGAATTGGTGCGGCCAAGAGAGGCTGCCTTTTCATTCATCATTTTGGCAAAAGCCTCCTGACTTCCGGCCACATGTTCAGCTACCGCATTAGCCACCTCGTTGGCAGAGGCCACCAAAATACCATATAGGCATTCTTCTAAGGGCATGGATTGCCCTTCATCAATTCCGATGTTGGAGCTTCCCGGTTCCAGATTAAAAACAGCATCATGTGAAAAAGTAACCGTCTCATTTAATTGGCAGTTTTCTGCAGCAATCAGGCAGGTAAGAAGCTTGGTGGTGCTTGCGGGATAAAGCTTTTCGTCAATATTTTTAGCATAGAGAATTACGCCGGTGTTGGCTTCCATAAGTATGGCAGCCTGGGCACCGATGGCGGGACCCGAAGGCCAGTTTTCTATTTGATTGCTTTGTACGGTAAGAGATTTGCGTTCCTCCGCCTGCGCAAGATAATCCTCCTGCGTTTCGGGTGCGGCAAGTGCATTTACGGAGCTTTTCCCAAATAAAAGAAAAGCGCACAAAAAGATGGATAAAATGCGTGCAGTTGTTTGATGCGATCTATAAAAATTCATGGCTGCTCCTGGTCATAATAAAATTTTTCTTCCTATTAAATAGGGGTTCCTTATTATCATACACTATTTTTTTTAAAATCTAAATAAAAATCCCTGAAATTGGCCGTCTGAATTTTATAAAATTATGCTTCCATTTTATATGGAAAAGGTGTAAACTAATAGTCGCAAAGATTAAGGAAGGGTTATAATTATGAGACTCAGAAATATTCAAGGCTCCAGGGATGTGATTGCACAGAGTCCTCTGGTAGTTCATGAGCCCAGGCAATACCGGGATGAGTGGAAGGAAGCCTTTGGAAATGATCATCCTATCAGGATTGAGGTAGGAATGGGAAAAGGAAAGTTTATTTATCAGCTTGCCCGGTTAAATCCCCAAATTAATTATATAGGTATTGAAAAGTATTCCAGCGTTCTTCTGCGTGCCTTACAGAAGATGGAGGATGAGCCTTTGCCTAATCTTCTCTTTATCCGAATGGATGCGGAGGAGATCAGTGAAGTATTTGGCAGGGAGGAAGTTGACAGGATATACTTAAATTTTTCTGATCCATGGCCTAAGGACCGCTACGCGAAAAGACGTCTTCCGTCCAGAGAATTTTTGAAGCGGTACGACAGCATTTTGAAAAAGGATGGTGTGCTGGAGTTTAAAACGGATAATCGCGAACTGTTTGACTTTGCGCTTTTGGAGCTTCCTTTTGCGGGATGGGAGATTGTCAGCGTTACATATGATCTGCATCATGACGAAGAAATGATGGCAGGGAACATTATGACAGAGTACGAGGAAAGGTTTTCTGCGCAGGGGAATCCGATTTGTAAATATATCATTAAAAGATAGGGAATAGTAGAAGTTAGTGATAAAGGATTTTTCAGCAGAAGGTTACCTGCTGAAGGGAGAAAGGAGCAAATATGGAACTTAAAATTACAGATGCAAATTTTGAGATGGAAGTAAAGGAAAGCACGCTGCCTGTTATGGTAGATTTTTATGCCGATTGGTGCGGCCCTTGTAAAATGATGGGGCCTTTGGTAGAGCAGCTTGCAAAAGAGTACAGTGGAAAATGTAAAATAGGAAAATGCAATGTGGATGATAATCCGGCAGTGGCGGCACAGTTTAAGGTTATGTCTATCCCTACCTTTGTCTTTTTTAAGGATGGAGAGGCTGTAGATACAGTGACAGGTGCGGTTTCCAAAACAACATTAGAGGAAAAAATAAAACAGGTGTTGGCTTAGGCCGCACCTGTTATGTATGGTATGAGGGAGGCGTTAAAATGTTTCTGGTCTTTTTCCTGATTTGGATTATTTTTAATGGACAGTTTACATGGGAGATTGCCGCTTTCGGAGTAGTGATTGCAGGTCTGATGTATTTGTTCATTTGTAAATTTATGAATTATAAACCCCGAACAGACTTAATTTTATGTAAAAAATTCTTTTTAATCATACAGTATGTATTTGTGCTGGTAAAGGAGATTATTAAGGCAAATTTTGCGGTTATTAAAATGATTATGTCTTCACGATACGAAATAGAGCCGGCAGTGGTAAAGTTTAAAACAACGCTGAAATCTCCGTCAGCAAGAATTATGCTTGCTAATTCCATTACCCTGACGCCGGGTACTATTACGGTTTCTCTGGAGGGGGATGAATATGTGGTTCATTGTTTGGACAAGGAGTTGGCGGAAGGAATAGACAGTTCTCTTTTTGTGACGCTTTTAGAGAGACTGGAAAGGGTGGACTGATATGCAGGTAGCAGAGAATATGACAATGCTGGACAAAATTTATCATGGTATGTACATAACAATTTTAATACTTCTTGCACTGATGTTATTTGCCTGTTTAATTCGGGCCATAAAGGGACCAAGAATTGCAGATCGTATTGTAGCGGTTAATATGATGGGAACCATGGTTATGGTTATGATTGCGGTTTTATCACTGCTTTTAAAGGAAGGCTTTCTGGTGGATATCTGTCTGATTTATGCTATGGTAAGCTTTCTGGCTGTAGTTGTTATCTCCAAGGTTTACATGGGTGTATACAGGGAGAAGGAACAGGAGGGAAAGAGAGAGCAGGAGAAAATGCAGGAAGAAGGAGGTACTGTGGGTGGAAATCATGGAGTGGATTAGATTAATTGTAGGCGGAGCGCTGCTGCTTTGCGGACTTAGTATCTTTTTAATTGAATTATACGGAATCTTTCATTTAGACTATGTGCTTAACAGAATGCACGCTGCAGCTATGGGCGATACCCTAGGTATCAGCTTTTCTTTGGTTGGGCTGATGATTTTCTCAGGCTTTAATTTCACCACATTGAAAATGGCATTGATAGTTATTTTCTTGTGGTTTGCGTCTCCGGTATCCTCGCATATGCTTGCCAGACTTGAGGTTACAACCAATGAAAATCTGAAGGAACACTGTAAGGTTTATTCAGAGCTTGAGGAGCTTGAAAAAGAGCTTGAAGAAAATAGAGCAGATACAGAAGAGGGAGGGGAAATTGTATGACGCTGTTTCAGTGCATTTTAATGGGATTTTTGATTGTGTGTGCAATTTCTGTGAGCTTTTCCAGAAACCTCTTAAATTCCATTTTAATTTATATGTCCTATAGCCTGGTAATGTCACTGATATGGGTATGTTTGGAATCTCCGGATTTAGCAATTACTGAGGCGGCTGTGGGCGCTGGTGTTACGAGTATTTTATTTTTTGCAACCTTGAAAAAAATTCACGCCATTCAGATAGAAAAGGAAAAGAGCAGCCAATTAGAAGAGACAAAAGAGGAGGGTGGCGAGCATGAGTAAGTTACGGCCTCAAAAGGAATATGAAAAGACATGGGCATTCCGGTTCTTCAGATGGCTGTCGGGCAGCAAGGATCCTTATGTTGGAGAGGTGGAAATGAAGCCTCAAAGGGAAACAATTGTCCCGGAATCTACCATTTTGGAACGGATGAATGAAAGTCAGATGATCAGGGATAAGGTCTATGATATTGAACATAATAAAGGTCTTTCCTTTTTCCATAAGGTTTATGTGGCATCGGCAATTTTGTTTTGCGTGGTGCTGGTAGGACTTCTTTTGTATACGGTATCTTATCTGCCTAAGACAGGAAGTGCAGACAGACCGGTAAATAACGAGGTATCGGAGCGGTATATAGAAAGTGGCCTGCAGGAAACAGGAGCAGTAAATATTGTTTCGGGAATGATTTTAACCTACAGGGCATTTGATACCTTTGGGGAAACAAACGTGCTGTTTATTGCTACCTGCTGTGTCATGATTCTTTTGATGGTGGATGATGCGGTATTAAAAAAACAGGAAGCGCAAAACGACAGACGGTTTGAGCCCAAAAACGACACGATTTTACAGGGGACGGCCTTTGTTCTTTGCCCTATTATTTTTATTTTTGGTATTTATGTGGTTTTAAACGGGCATCTTTCTCCCGGTGGCGGCTTTTCCGGCGGTGCTATTTTGGGGGCAGGCCTGATTTTATATGTCAGCGCTTATGGATTCAAAAGAACTCAAAAGTTTTTTAATGAACAGATATATAAGGTGGCAAAAATAACTGCACTTTGCATGTATGGAATTATTGGTTCTTATTTCTATATTACAGGCGCTAATGGAATAGAAAATCATATTCCTCTGGGAACACCGGGACATATTTTAAGCAGCGGTATTATACTGCCTATTAATGTTTGTGTAGGACTTGAGGTGGCATGTACCATGTACGCATTTTATGCATTGTTCAGGAGAGGGGGACTGTAGTATGGGAGCAAATCTGTTAGCCAATTACGGTGAGGCAGTGGCAATGATTTTGTTTGGCATCGGATTTGGAAATCTGCTTTTACAGAGCAATTTAATTAAGAAGATTATCGGTCTCAATATTATGGATACGGCGATTTATCTTTTTCTTGCAGAGAAGGGTTTTATTGCAGGAAGAGAAGCGCCGATTATTGTAGATGGCATTCAGGATATGGAGGCATATATCAACCCTATACCAAGCGGTTTGGTTCTTACCGGTATTGTGGTTTCCGTATCGGTAAGTGCACTGATGCTTTCCATTACCATACGTCTGTACCGGCGTTATCATACGCTTGATTTGGATGAGATTTCCATAAGGCTTAAGAAGGAGGGACTGTAAATGGATTTTGTACAGAGCTTTCCGGCTATTTCCATACTTCTTTGTCTGTTTGCCGGTATTATCAGTTCAGGTCTTAAGGGAAAGGCAGCAAGATATATGAATACGGTGCTGATTTTAACAGTTACTGTTTTAAGTGCGTGTACATTGCTTTATACCCTTGGCACCGGAGAATCCTATGTTTATGTGATGGGTAAGTTTCCCGCACCCTGGGGAAATGAAATCAGGGTAGGCGTTCTAGAAAGCTTTATGGCACTATTCTTCTGTATTATTATGCTGCTGTCATTGTTCGGTGGTATGAAGAAGCTGACAGAGGAAGTGGAGGAAGGAAAAGTCTTTCTTTACTATGTGCTTACCAATTTGCTTTTAAGCTCCCTGCTTGCGCTGATTTATACCAACGACCTTTTTACCGCATATGTATTTGTAGAAATCAATACTATTGCTGCCTGCGGTCTTATTATGATCAGGCAGAACGGAAGAACCATTGAAGCAGCGGCCAGATATATGATTATGAGCCTTTTGGGATCAGGTATGCTGCTTATGGGTATCTGTATGCTTTATGATTTGACAGGGCATCTTCTGATGAGCAACATCAGTGAGCAGGTGGCGCTGCTTGCCGCTTCTGGAGAATACAGAATACCGCTTTTGGTTACCATTGCGCTGATGAGCGTGGGACTTGCCATTAAAAGTGCATTGTTCCCCTTCCATGCATGGCTTCCGGATGCCTATGGGTATTCCACGGTGTCCTCTGCAGCAATCCTGTCCAGCCTGGTTTCCAAGGGATATATTTTTCTGCTGATTAAGATTATTTACAGGGTAATCGGCTTTGAAATTTTTGATAACAGCAGAATCATTGACGTGCTGTTTGTCTTCGGCCTTATGGGAATGATATTTGGTTCCTTAAGCGCCATTAAGGAAAATGATATAAGAAGAATGATCGCTTACTCTTCGGTAGCGCAGATTGGTTATATTTATATGGGTATCGGAATGGGAACTGCGGCAGGTATGTCAGCAAGTGTGTTCCATATTTTGTCCCATGCAGCGACCAAGTCTCTGTTGTTTATTGCGGCTATCGGTCTTACGGATGTATCAGGCGGCAGCAGGAAATTTGTAGATTTGACCGGTGCGGCATATCGAAATAAATGGGCGGGAGTTGCTTTTACGGTAGGCTCTCTTTCCATGGTAGGTGTTCCCCTGTTTTCAGGCTTTATCAGCAAGCTTTTGTTTGCACAGGCGGCAGTGCAGAATAACGGAAAAATGCTGCCTGCGTTGATTGTTTTGGGTATCAGTACCATATTGAATGCAATTTATTTCATGAAAACTGTGATCCGCATTTATACGCCGGCGAATGGCACCGGAAGCTGTGTCACTTTTCGCAGTATGAAGCTATATGCGGTGACATTGGTATGCTTTATTGTGTTAAATATTATTTTGGGTGTAAGCTCCCAGCCTGTTGTAGATTTAATTGAGCAGGGACTTGCCATGTTCTCCTAAGGAGGGTTGCTTTTATGCAATACATCATATTAGCCATATTCTTTCCTATTGCTGCGGGACTTTATCTCCTGATAAGGAAGGAATCGGAAAACAGAAAAAATTTATTGCTGTGTACAGGTGCTTTTCTGATAATCTCGGCTGTGCTTGTGGTTATAGCTTTGTTTCTGGCAGGAGGAAGAATGTATACTCTTTTCAGTCTGACGGACAAGCTTCCAATTATATTTAAGATTGATGAAATCAGCGTACTTTTCTCGGTGATGACAATTATTATCTTTTTGTGTGCCGGTTTCTTCTCCTTTGAATATATGAAGCATGAGGAAAAGGAAAAAAGATATTACGGGTTCTATTTGATGGTCCTCGGCGTTTTGATTGCGCTGTGTTTTGCAGGGAACTTAATCACCTTTTACCTGTTCTTTGAGATGCTGACCTTGTCTTCCATGCCTTTGGTGCTTCATAACGGAAGCAGAGAAGCAATTATGGCGGGACTGAAATATTTATTTTATTCCCTGTGTGGTGCTTATATGGCGCTGTTTGGGCTTTATTTCGTGGAAAGGTATGGAAATACCCTAACCTTTAGTGCAGGAGGGGTGATCAGCGAGCAGGCGGCATCCGCCCATGGAGGAATTCTTTTGTTGGTTGCATTTCTGATGCTTCTTGGGTTTGGCGTAAAGGCGGGTATGTTTCCCATGCATGCATGGCTTCCTGCGGCTCATCCGGTAGCGCCTGCGCCTGCATCGGCAGTGTTGTCGGCGGTTATCGTAAAGGCAGGTGTTCTTGCAATTATAAGAGTTGTATATTACATATTTGGCAGTTCCTTTTTAAAGGGAACATGGGTTCAAACCACATGGATGATTCTGATCCTTTTAACAATATTTATGGGTTCCATGCTGGCATATCGGGAACCGGTAATGAAAAAGCGTCTGGCGTATTCTACGATAAGCCAGCTTTCCTATATTTTATTTGGCCTTGCGGTGATGGATGCAGGCTCTGTAACAGGCGGACTTCTTCATGTGCTTTGCCATGGATTTATTAAAGCCGCATTGTTCTTATGTGCCGGAGCTATTATTTATATGACCGGCAAAACCAGGGTAGAGGAATTTCGAGGAATCGGGAAGGAAATGCCGCTTTTACTGTGGTGTTATACCATTGTTTCATTGGGGCTTATCGGGATCCCGCCTACAGGAGGCTTTATCAGTAAGTGGTATCTGGCACAGGGAGCTCTTTCCTCCGGGATACCGGTATTTGACTGGCTGGGGCCTGTAATTTTGCTGGTCAGTGCATTGCTGACAGCAGGATACCTGCTGCCGGTTACCATAAAGGGATTTTTCCCGGGTGCGGATTATGATTATAACAGCCTCCGAAAGAAGGAGCCGCCGGCACTTATGACAATTCCGGTTTTGATCCTTACCATATTATCGGTAGCAATCGGATTATTTCCCGGAACGGTAGTTCAGTATTTGTCACAAATGATTGAGAAGATTATTTAGGAAGGAGGAGAGGCAGTGATGATTATGATAGTTATTTTACTTCCGATATTAGCCGGAATGCTGGTTCCTCTTATTCCTTTTAAGAAAAGAAGCCATATGGAAATTTTCCTTGAGGCATTGGTGATTTTAAACAGTTTGCTGGTTTGGTATATGCTGCTTCACCGTGCGGAAAGTATTTTTACATTGGCGAACTTTACTGGCAATCTGTCCATCAGCTTTAAGGTGGACGGAATGAGTATGGTCTTTGCAGGGCTGGTGTCAGCATTATGGCCTTTTGCCACATTGTATGCATTTGAGTATATGACTAAGGAAGAGCATGAAAAGGTTTTCTTTATGTTCTATACCATGACCTATGGAGTAACTCTTGGTATTTCTCTTGCTGCAAACCTGCTTACCATGTATTTCTTTTATGAGCTTTTGACGCTGGTAACGGTTCCGCTTGTAATGCATACGCTGACCAGGGAGGCAATTCTTGCCAGCAGAAAATACCTGTATTATTCTCTGGGCGGTGCAGCTTTTGCGTTTATCGGATTGATTTTCGTGATTATATATGGAAGCACTACGAATTTCGTACTTGGCGGAGTGCTGGATGCAGAAAAGATCGGAGACAGGACTAATGTCCTTTTGTTAATTTATGTGATTGCTTTCATGGGCTTTGGTGTGAAAGCGGCTATCTGCCCCTTTAATTCCTGGCTTCCGGATGCGGGTGTTGCGCCTACACCGGTAACCGCACTGCTTCATGCGGTGGCGGTGGTTAAATCCGGTGCTTTTGCCATAATCCGTTTGACTTATTACAGTTTTGGAACGGATTTTTTGAAGGGAACCTGGGCACAGAATGTGGTTATGGCAATTACCATGTTTACCATTGTATATGGGTGCAGCCGGGCGGTGAAGGAAACTCATTTGAAAAGAAGGCTGGCATATTCCACCATCAGTAACCTGTCCTATATTCTGTTCGGCGTAACCATTATGACACCCCTTGGGCTGATTGGAGCATTAAGCCATTTGGTTTTTCATGCAGTGATGAAGATAAGCTCCTTCTTCTGTGCGGGAGCCATTATGCATCAGACAGACAGGCAATATGTTCATGAGCTGGACGGGTTGGGCTATAAAATGCCTTGTGTGTTTGGCGTCTTTACGGTTTCGGCCTTTGCCCTTATGGGTGTACCGGGGCTTTCGGGCTTTGTGAGTAAATGGAATTTAGCCTTTGCTGCTGTGGAAAGCGGGAATGTGTTGGCGTATGGAGGAATTGGATGTCTTTTGATATCTGCTCTTTTAACGGCGATTTATATGCTGACAATTGTAGTAAGAGCCTTTTTCCCGGGAAAGGATTTTGATGCGGGAACATTAAAGGGCATTACAGATCCTAATTGGAAGATGTTATTACCGCTGTTTGTGTTTACTTTATTTATTGTATTGTTTGGTCTGCATTCTGCTCCCGTCATAAAATTCTTTGGCGACGTGGCAGCAGGAATTTATTAAAGGAGGTTATGGTATGAGTGTACTGCTTGGATTTATGGTATTTTTCCCTATGGTAGCTGCCATAATCAGTTATGTGGCGGGCAGAGCAAGCAAAAGTGCGAGAGATTATTTTGCTGATATTGTAACCGGCATAGAATTTGGCATTTCTCTGTTTTTGTTCTTCTTTATGCTTCAAAAGGGGGAGGCCATCGTATGTAATATTCCTGAGGTTTGCGGTATGGGCCTTCATTTTGTACTGGATGGATTTCGTGCTTTGTATGGCAGTATTGCATCGTTTATGTGGTTTATGAGCACCCTGTTTTCACGGGAGTATTTTGCACATTACCGGAACAGGAACCGCTATTATCTTTTCCTGCTGCTTACATTAGGCGCAACCATGGGTGTATTTCTGTCCGCTGATTTTTATACAACCTTTATCTTTTTTGAAATTATGTCCTTTACCTCCTATGTGTGGGTAGCCCATGATGAAAGAAAGGAATCCTTAAGGGCAGCGGGTACTTATTTAGGCGTTGCGGTAATCGGCGGTTTGGTAATGCTGATGGGAATCTTCCTTTTGTACAGTGTAACCGGAACGCTGATGTTTGATGAACTGGTGGGAAGCTATGAGTATTATCATATGGTAAGCTCCTCTGCAATTCCCGAAAGAAAAATAACAGCGGCAGGATTATGTATGCTCTTTGGCTTTGGCGCCAAGGCTGGTGCATTTCCGCTGCACATCTGGCTGCCAAAGGCTCACCCTGTGGCTCCTGCGCCTGCCTCGGCGCTTTTGTCCGGTATTTTGACCAAAGCAGGTATGTTTGGAATATTGATTCTTACCGCTTATATCTTTTTGGGAAACAGCAGCTGGGGAACTTTGATTTTGATATTGGGTGTATGCACCATGGTAGTAGGTGCGGTGCTTGCTCTGTTTTCGGTAGACTTAAAGCGTACATTGGCATGTTCTTCCGTGTCGCAGATTGGTTTTATCCTGGTTGGAGTAGGAATGTCGGGGCTTCTTGGCGGAGAAAATCAGCTTGCAGTCAGGGGCAGCCTTCTCCATATGGTGAATCATTCTTTGATCAAGCTGGCGTTGTTTATGGCAGCAGGGGTTGTGTTTATGAATGTGCATAGGCTGAATCTCAATGATATAAGAGGATTTGGAAGGAAAAAGCCTCTGCTTAACTATATTTTTCTGATGGGAGCCCTTGGAATTGGCGGTATTCCGCTTTGGAACGGATATGTGAGCAAGACACTGATCCATGAAAGTATTGTGGAATATTTAGAGCTTGTGGAACAGGGCAGCGCAGCAGGATTTTTGAGTGCAGGAGTAATGAAAGGAATTGAATGGACGTTTTTGCTAAGCGGTGGTCTTACGGTAGCATATATGACCAAGCTGTATGTGGCATTGTTCATAGAGAAAAATGCTGATGCGTCAGTGCAGGAACAGTTTGATGCTTTAAAAGGAAAGTATATGAATAAAGTCAGCGGTACGGTTCTTGCTGTTTGCGCCACACTTCTGCCGATTATGGGATTTTTGCCTAATCAGGTGATGGGCCGGATTGCGGATATGGGACAGGACTTTATGCAGGTAGAGGAATTTACTCATAGCATAGCATGGTTTTCCGGTGAAAATTTAAAGGGAGCAGCTATTTCTATCTGTGCAGGAGCTTTGATCTACTTTTTAATCGTGAGATTATGGCTTATGAAGAAGGAAAATGGTATCAGGGTTTATGTGAACAGATGGTATTCTTATCTGGATCTGGAGGATCTGATTTACAGACCGATTCTGCTCCAATTCCTTCCCTTTGTATTGGGAGTGTTGTGCAGGGTAATGGATAGCCTGGTGGATACGGTTGTGGTTTTGCTTCGTAAGACCATATACAGGGACAGCAAGCTTCCTCATGAGTTGGAGGAGGGAACCGTGTTTACTCATATGGCAGGATGCTTTATGAATGGTTTAAGAAGAGCCGGTAATGCAACTGTATGCCGTAAAAATCCCAAAAATGTGGATTACGAGCATAAATATGCATTAATACATCAGGAATGGTCTGAGGACAGTACCATTATTGCAAGAAGCCTTTCCTTTGGTTTGCTGCTGTTTTGCGTGGGATTGATTATTACCGTGGTTTATCTTTTGTTTTAATATACAGCTATGTGGCCTGCCGGGTCGGATACGATCCGGCGTATGGTGGCTGTACTGTTATACCAAAGGAAAAATATTACGGTACAAACATGTCAAGCATTTTTGAAAATGTCACAAAAATATTGAAACATTAGCACCGGTTTT
>JAUNGK010000298.1 GCA_030524555.1 Bacillota bacterium
TGAATTTATGGGAAAGATTTTTGAAACCTTTACCCGCGAAGACAGTAAACGTGTTCAAAGGACGGAGGGCACCGGACTGGGAATGGCAATCACAAAGCATATTGTTGATGCTATGGGCGGCAGCATAGATGTGAAAAGTGAATTGGGAAGGGGTACCGAATTTCATGTGATTCTCGATCTGGAAAAGGCAGTTGTTCAGGAGGAGGACATGATTTTGCCGAGCTTTAAGATGCTGCTCGTGGATGATGATAAGGAGATTTGCGAGAGCGCTGCGCAATCCCTTACTTCTATAGGTATTGATGCTGATTGGACCTTAGACGGAGAGAGTGCAGTAAGGATGGCGGAGGATAAGCATACGAGGCATGAGGATTATCAGGTTATCCTGCTGGATTGGAAGATGCCCGGACTTGATGGAATTGAGACAGCCCGTATCATACGCAGTAAGCTGGGGGAAGAGGTTCCCATTCTCCTGATTTCGGCATATGACTGGAGTGATATTGAGCAGGAGGCGCGTAAGGCCGGTGTTACCGGATTTATTTCAAAGCCCTTGTTTAAATCCACGCTTTTCCATGGCTTGAAGCATTATACAGGAAATACTTCTCAGCCGCTTGAGTGGAGCACAGCCGGAAGAAAGGATTTTGGTGGAGCTAAAATTCTTGTGGCGGAAGATAATGAATTAAACTGGGAAATTGCAAATGACCTGCTTTCAGAGTTTGGCATGGAGCTTGAATGGGCAGAGAATGGCAAAATATGTGTTGATAAATTTGCTCAGTCGCCGGTTGGATATTATAAAGCAATCCTTATGGATATTAGAATGCCGATTATGACAGGCTATGAGGCGGCCAGAAGCATTCGGAGCATGGAGCGTGCAGATGCAAACATTCCGATCATCGCAATGACTGCAGATGCGTTTTTGGAGGATGTAAAGAAGTGCTTTGAATGTGGAATGAATTCCCATGTGGCAAAGCCTATTGATGTTAAGGAAGTGGTAAAGCTGCTTGATAAATTTATCAGTTGACAGAAGAAAGCTGTAACGCAGAGAACTACGTTACAGCTTTCTTTTTGGGCTTGCGTACTGCACAAAAGAACACAAACAGCAGGAAAATGACTGCTATGCTCATCCAGCAGATCAAGCTCAGAGGATCCTGTGTACAGAACTTATCATAATATCCTTTAAGGTAAATGACGGCTATAATAACAGGGATTCCGTATGCGGCATATAGTCTTAATACCTTAGGAAATGCGATCCCCTTTCCGGCGTTGGCTTCGTTTAAAAAGGCATCCCATCCCCAGCCGTTTTTGCGGGTACAAAACAGTACATATCCCAGACTTCCGAGAGGCAGCAGATTGTTGGATACGATAAAGTCTTCCAGATCCATAATGGTGCTTCCTTCTCCCAAAGGCTGAATGCCCGACAGTAGATTATATCCCAGTACAGCCGGCATGCTGAGCAGGATAACCAGCACTGCACTGACCAGCACACTTTTCTTTCTGGACCATCCGAACAAATCCATATCAAAGGCAATGATGTTTTCAAATACAGCAATAATGGTGGATAGAGCTGCAAAGGTCAAAAACAGGAAAAATAGGGCATTCCATAAAAATCCGCCCTTCATCTGTGCAAAAATGTTGGGCAGGGTAATGAATACCAGGCTCGGGCCGGCCTGCGGCTCAATTCCGTAGGCAAAACAGGC
>JAUNGK010000075.1 GCA_030524555.1 Bacillota bacterium
GAATATGTTTATGATAGAAGTACAAGACGAGAAAAACGTCCTCAAAAGGAAATTGGATTTTCAGCGGTCAGAGGGGGAACGATTGTGGGAGACCATGATGTGATCTTTGCCGGGGCTGATGAGGTGGTTACATTTTCCCATACGGCATATTCCAAGGCTGTTTTTGGTAAGGGAGCTGTTCAGGCAGCCAAATTCCTTAAGGATAAGCCTGCGGGAATGTATCAGATGAGCGACGTGATCGGCTAATTTGTAAGAAGGGGCAGACCGGAATGAATGAACTGGAATTAATGGAACTGAAATATTTAAAAACGCTTGCCAATCAATATCCCAATATTGCTGCGGCTTCCACAGAGATTATCAATCTTCAGGCAATCTTAAATCTGCCTAAAGGAACGGAGCATTTTCTTACAGATATTCACGGAGAGTATGAGCAGTTCAATCATGTGCTTAAAAACGGTTCCGGAGCGGTGCGCCGCCAGATTGACGAGGAATTTGGCAATACGCTGAGTAATAAGGACAAAAAATCCCTTGCCACCCTGATTTATTATCCACAGGAGAAGCTTGATATCGTCCTGCAGGAGGAAGAAAACATTGAGGACTGGTATAAGATCACGTTGCACAGATTGGTGCAGATCACCAAGAAGGTGGCATCCAAATATACCCGTTCCAAGGTACGCAAGGCTCTGCCCAAGGACTTTGCCTATATTATAGAAGAACTGATTACGGAGAGAGCGGAGATATCCGACAAGGAAGGCTATTATAATGAGATCATCCATACCATTATCAGGATCGGAAGGGCGCCTGAATTCATAGTAGCGCTTAGTAATCTGATACAGCGGCTGGTAATTGATCATCTGCATATCGTGGGAGATATTTATGACAGAGGGCCGGGCCCTCATGTTATCATGGATACCCTGATGAAATACCATTCGGTGGATATTCAGTGGGGAAATCATGATATTGTCTGGATGGGAGCTGCCTGCGGACATCTTCCCTGCATTGCCACAGTGCTTCGCATTGCAGCCAGATATGGAAGCTTAGACACCCTTGAGGAGGGATATGGTATTAACTTGATCCCTCTTGCGACCTTTGCCTTGGATACCTATAAGGATGTGAACTGTGACGCCTTTGCTATCAAGTACAATACAGATTATAACACTAAGGATTTAAGCCTTGATATGAAGATACACAAGGCAATTTCTGTGATTCAGTTTAAGTTAGAGGGGCAGGTCATCAAAAAGCATCCCGAATTTGAGATGGATGACAGGCTTTTGCTTGATAAAATTAATTATGAAAAGAAAACGGTCATGGCCTACGGTAAGGAGTATGCCATGAAGGATACGGAATTTCCCACTGTAGATCCGGCGGATCCTTATAATTTGACACCGGATGAGGAACAGGTGATGGAAAGAATCCGGCAGGCATTCTTAAAATGTGAGAAGCTGCAGCGGCATGTGCGTTTTCTGTTTACAAACGGCAGTCTTTATAAAATTCATAATTCTAATCTGCTGTATCATGGCTGTGTGCCCCTGGATGAAAAGGGTGAGTTTAAAGCGGTTAATGTAGATGGAAAGAAATACAGAGGAAAAGAGCTGTATGATGTTTTGGATAATCTTGCCAGAAAGGGTTATTATTCCAAGAATGATCCTTCCGGAATGAGAAAGGCACAGGACTATATCTGGTATATCTGGGCAGGCCCTAATTCTCCGGTCTTCGGCAAGGATAAGATGACTACCTTCGAACGCTATTTTATTGATGACAAGGAGACTCACAAGGAAACCAAAAACAGCTATTATTCCATGCTGGATAATGAGGAAATCCTGAACAGAATTTTGGAAGAATTTGGTCTTGACACCAAGAAGTCGCACATTATTAACGGGCATGTTCCGGTAGAACTGAAGAAGGGTGAGACCCCGATTAAATGCGACGGAAAGCTGCTTATTATAGACGGCGGTTTTTCCAAGGCATATCAAAGCAAAACCGGTATTGCAGGCTATACGCTTGTTGCCAATTCCCATGGTATGCGTCTGGTTGCCCATGAACCCTTCGAATCTATGGAGGCTGCTATTTTACATGAGTCGGATATCTTTTCGGATTCCACGGTTGTTGAGGTGGCGCCAACCAGAATTCGGGTATCAGATACCGATATCGGACGGGAGCTTAAGGAAAGTATCAAACAGCTGGAGCTTTTGTTACAGGCATACAGAGACGGTACTATCATAGAAAAATAAATTATCTTAACAAACAAGGAGGGCAGTTGAAATCTGCACCTCCTTGTTTACGCTTACAAAGCGTGTTCATCCGGTTTTAAATCAGGATTATTACTTGGCAGTAGCCGTGCCGGTTCCGCCTGTTGCGTTAGTTCCTGTACCGTTTGTGGTTGTACCGTTTCCGGTGCCGTTTGTGTTATTGGTTCCGTTACCCACTACATCATCCGTGAGATCGGAAACACCGTTGGCGATATCATCTACCACGTCTCCGACGGCATCACCGGCGTCCTCCAGAATTGAGTCGCCGTCTTTATCTGTTCCGGCAGTTGCATCATTTACATTGTCACCAACGGTTCCCATGTCTTCATCAGTTTCTGCTCCGTTGGTGTCCTCGCCAGCCAGATTCCCGGCATTTGTACCATTATTGTTTGTACCGCCATTGGCTGCGGTGTTGCCGGTTGTTGTATTGTTACCGGCAGCTCCGTTATCCGTAGTTGTGTTGTCGGCAGCTCCAGCCATGTCGTTTGCATTGTTGTTCTTATCAGTTCCACAGGCAGTAAAAATACAAAGCATTGCAAGGACAAGAGATACCGAAATAAGTTTTCTCATCTTTTTCATAATGACCTCCTTATAACAGAACCGCATTTTATCAGTTCTTTTGCTATTATGTGCAGAAATAGCAAAAATATACTTCAGAGGAAAGAAACACGTTTGAAATAATTTTTTATAGAAGAGAAAAGATATGTTATACTATATAAAAAGTATTGTGAAATTTTATTGAAAAGACATTTTTATCTTTAGGAAAGGTTTACGGGTGACAGCATGAAGTTCAGACCCTGTATTGATATTCATAACGGAAAGGTAAAGCAAATTGTAGGAGGAAGCCTTTCGGATCAGAGAAATTTTGCTGCGGAAAACTTTGTAACGGATCAGGGAGCTGATTTTTTTGCGGATCTTTATCGCCAAAGAGGTCTTGTGGGAGGCCATGTAATTCTGCTTAATCCTGCCCAAAGCGAATATTATGAGCAGACGAAAGCCCAGGCGGTTAGTGCGCTTAATGCATATCCCGGCGGCTTGCAGATAGGAGGCGGAATCACGCCTTATAATGCAGAGGAGTTTTTGAAGGCCGGAGCCTCTCATGTGATCGTTACCTCCTATGTATTTCAGGACGGCAGGATCAGGGAAGGCAGACTGAGAGAAATGCAAAGCGCCGTGGGTAAGGAACATTTGGTGCTGGATTTAAGCTGTCGATTAAGAGAAAAGCATTACTATATTGTTACCGACAGGTGGCAGAGGTATACGGATGTAATATTAAATAAGGATACGCTTTGTGAGCTTGCAGATGCCTGTGATGAATTTTTGGTTCATGCGGTTGATGTTGAAGGTAAGGCAAACGGAATAGAAGAGAAATTGGTGCGTCTGCTTGGAAGGGAGTGCAGCATTCCCGCAACCTATGCGGGCGGCGTACATAACTTTCAGGATTTGGAAAAGCTTAAGCTGCTTGGAATGGGCAGAATTGATGTGACTATTGGAAGTGCGCTGGATTTGTTTGGTGGAAATATGAAATTTGAAGAGGTGCTTGCATTTATTTCCGAAAAATAATGTATGGCAGGTTTCCCATCACATAAAAGAGGGTGCCTCTTAGTCATTTAATGACTTGGGAGACACCCTCTTAGATTAATCCGATAAAACAATATTGCTAATTCTAAATAAAATGAAACATTTATATTAAGAAAAGGCACATCGTGTTACTGATTAATGCGTTATAGCCAGTTTCCTGATTATAACTTAGTTACGTTTACGGCCTGAGGTCCTTTTTCGCCATTTACAACCTCGAACTCAACAGCAGCTCCTTCTTCAAGAGACTTGAAGCCTTCCATGTTAAGTCCTGAGTAGTGTACGAAAACATCATTTCCTGATTCGTCAGAGATGAAGCCGTAGCCTTTTTGGTTGTTAAACCACTTTACTGTACCTTTGTTCATTGTAGATACCTCCAAAAAATAAATAAGTAATAGATACTGTTACAAATCCTGTAACAAGTTCAGAATAGCATAGTCATTTCTAAAAGTAAAGAAAATTCTTATGACTTTGCATAAAAACAATAAAGGCAAATAAAGTTGTTCTATTTTGCTATCTGTGGTAAAATGTAACAAATTGTTTCAACTAAATAGACTTAAATGGAGGTCAAAATGGAACAACAAACAAAAAGGAAACACAAATACGCATTACTTTTGGTGACGGAAAGTGATAACGGCACCATGAAGCAGCATACGATCAGTTCAGCGCTTGTGGAAGTGGCGGCAGGTGTGCTCTTTATAGCATTGGTAGCGGTGATTTGTAAATTCATTTATGATGGTATTACATTAAAGGATGCACAAAAGGAAATTGTAGAGCAGATAGTTACGATTAATAACTTAACGGATGAGAATGAGGCCTTGACGGTAGAAAATTCTACCTTGTCAAGTAAGATAGCAGTTTTAAGTGAAACTGTGAGTAAAAAGGCAGCTACCGAGGATGCGCTTTCACAGGAGACAGTAGAAAACGCTATGCCCAAGGGCTTCCCTTTAAGCGGGTCAGCAACTATGAAGGAAGCAGACAGCGAGGAGCCTATGCTGATATTTACGGCAGCTATGGGCGTAAATGTGATCACCAGCGGAACCGGAACGGTTACCAGTGTAGATGCTGATGAGGAATACGGTACTAAAATTATAATTGACCATGGAAATGGATATCAGTCAGTGTACCGCAATAACGGAACAGCACTGGTGAAGAACGGTGAAGAGCTTGGAAAGGGATATATTCTTTTTTCCATAGGGGAAGAGAATCAGGAACTGGGCTATCAGATTATAAAGGATGATGAATTTATTGATCCTATGCAGCTAATAGACATAAGCGGATAATCCCTTGGGATTATCCGTTTTCTTTGTCACATAAGCGTTCAAATATCAGGTCGTATCCGTCATTGCCGTAGTTTAAGGAGCGGTTCACACGACTGATGGTGGCTGTGGAAGCCCCTGTTTTTTCGGCTATTTCCAGATAAGTTTTGTGATCTCTCAGCATGGACGCTACTTCATAGCGTTGGGAGAGAGAGAGGAGCTCATTGACAGTGCAAAGATCCTCAAAAAAGCTGTAGCATTCTTCTTTATTTTTCAGGCAGAGGATTGCTTCGAAAAGGTGGTCTACTGCGGCTGTCTGTATTTTTTTATTCATATAGAAACCTCCCGGCGGATATATTCGTACAGTAGAATTTTAACATACTAAAGTTTTAAAGTAAAGTGACAAAGAGAAAGAAAGCCCACTTGTCATGTAGTTTTAAATACTATATAATAATATATAAATACGATGATCGACAAAGGATCATTGCAGTTAAGGAGCAGGGAATTCAAATGACAATAGATAAGGAAGATTTATTAAACAGTATCATATCCAGTTTGGGAAGAATACAGCATATTAAGCTGGAGGATATTCCTAATATTGATCTTTATATGGATCAGGTCACCACGTTAATGGATAGAAAATTAAAAAGCTCAACCAGATATCCTGACGAGGATAAGATACTGACTAAGACCATGATCAACAATTATGCCAAGAACGATCTGCTTCCTCCGCCGGTGAAAAAGAAATACAGCAAGGAGCACATTGTGCTGCTGATCTTCATATATTATTACAAGGGAATATTGTCCATCAATGACATTCAGACGCTGCTTAAACCCATTACCGAAAGGTATTTTCAAACAAGCGGAGAATTAAATCTTGGAATGATTTATGAAAAGGTTTTTGAGCTGGAGGAGGGAGAGATAACCGACCTTCAGGAGGATATTGTTAAAAAGTTTGATACCGCTCAGGAAACCTTTTTGGATGCGCCCGCAGAGGATAGAGAGATCCTTCAGATGTTTTCCTTTATCTGCATGCTGAGCTATGATGTTTATGTGAAAAAGCTGTTGATTGAAAAGATGGTGGACAGCTTTGGAACAGCGGTTGCAGAAGACGGAAAGACAGAAGGGAAGGACAAAAATGCTAAGAGTTCTGGAAAGTAATGGATTTCATATCGATGAAGCAATGCGATACTGCGCAGGGGTGGAGAGTATCTACCGTGAGGTGCTAAAGAGCTTTGCCGACGAGGGAGAAGAGAAGCTTCCCATTCTTCAGCAATGTATGGAAAATCAGGATTTTCAGAGGTATAGGATAGAAGTGCATGGAATTAAAAATGTAGCCCAGACCATTGGTGACGTTCGATTATTTGAAATAGCTCTGGTTCAAAATGATGCCATGAAAGCAGCCGATTTTCAGAAGGCCATACAGGGGCACGATGAATTTATGAAGATTTTGAAAGAGGAGCTTGCGGTGATACGCAGAGCGTTGAAACAATAAAAGGAGAAATCCGGTAAGCGGATTTCTCCTTTGATATTTTATGTGATAGGAAAGTGCTCGAACAGTGGTGTGAGTTAGTAAGAATGCGAAGCATTCTTGCAGCGCAAGCTGCCCAGCCTGCACTTTTTATTTTTGAAAAAACGCTGTCATAAATACGGCAGGGGAATTCCAATAAATAGTGATTTCGTTGGTGGAGTAGCTTTCCACATGGTCTACATAGCACTTCATAGGAGCGGTTCCGGGGGCAATTGCGGAAATTGCTGCCGGATCGCAGGGAGCTTTGAATGGACCACCGCTTACCCAGCCGGGCATCGGAAGTTCAATACCGTCTGCAAAGGTGGGACGGTTATGAGGATTTTTGAACGCATTCTCTCCAAAACCAGTTACATAGCTGATATCAAGTGCATTGCATCCAAGCAGATAGTGAAGCTGATTAAGAGCAGCGGTTTTGTACTTTTCTGCAGCAGCACCCTCTGAAAGAAGGCTTGCAAGTATAAGTAAAATAGAGCGGTTGCACACGACCATATTGCTGCCCCACACAAAATCCTCAGGTGCCATAGCCAGATGATAACCGGAATTATGCTGGATCTGACAAAGCCTGTCCGCTTCCTCAAATAAAATCCTGCGGTAAGAAGACTCCAGTTCACCGGCACTGTGGGAAGGATCAAATAAAATTGTGAGAGTGGCAAGGCCTGAAACGTCTGTCCAGCCAAAATCTGTTTTACTGATAGGCATGTGGGTATATTCTTTTAATCTTTTAAGGTAGCTTTCGGAATGTTCCTTATCGGTGCGCAAAAGCTCAGCGCTGGCCCAAAGTCTTTCGTCCAGGTCGCATTCGTCATCATACTCTCCGGTATTGCTTCCGGGCGGATTATGAAAGCCCATATAGGAGTTATTTTCCAGCCAATCCCATGCCTTTTTGGATGCCTTAAGCGCATCCCTGGCGAAATCAGGCGCAAAGGGGGCATACACTCTGGATGCAAGTGCCATGACGGCGGCAAAATCTGCGGTTGCCATGGAGGAGATGGGATAAATCAAAAACGGGGCATGATCATCTTCCGGCATAACGAAATCAGCATGGTTAAAGGATGTAAGCTTATGATAGCAGCCTCCCGAGGGTGCCTGCATTTTTAACATCCATTTCAACTCATAGAGACATTCGTTCAGAATGTCGGGAATGCCATTACCGCTTTCGGGAATATTCAGCTCCATTTGAAGACTTTCGGGAAAAAATTCGTAAGCATACAAAAGATGAGCAACAGCAACAGCTGCCGGGGAGGTATAACGTCCGAAATCTCCCGCATCATGCCAGCCGCCGGTCATATCAAAGGTTTCAGGATCAGCTTTTTTGGAAAGATAATCCTCAAGAAATATGGAAGGAGCGGTATGGCAGGCCTTGTGGGTATATATTCCGGCATATTCTCCGGTAAGCTCACAGCCGCATCTTTGGTAATAGAGAGCTTTGATTAATGCCTTTTTAAGGTCTGTATAGACATTGTCACCGATTTGGAAGGTGTGGGATCGTTCACCGTTTCCGGCAAGAATATAGTAGGAGCCGGGAGCCGTTACCCCGGAAAAATCAATATGATAGACCTTTTCCCCGGCAGAAGGAGCATCTTTTGCTTCCGATGCTGCTCCGTCTAAGACGCAGCGTTGGCCCTCGGCGCAGATCACCTGGAAATTGCAGGGAAAAGTGGAAATTGCAATTTTTTCATTGCCCGGTAGATAGCCTACCTGGTTAACATAAATACCCATGTTGAAATCCTCCGTTGTCAAAATAATCATTTCTTCTATCATACAATGCCGGAGGAAGGTTGACAATCTTTTTCCTGCATATGAGAATAAAATAAAAAATTTAATTTATTTTGAAGAAGATTAAAAAATGAGTTCGTTATAATTAGTGAAAAGCAAGAACAGACGGAAGGTGAGGTGGAAAAAATAAGTACGGTAGAAAAACCGATAGTCTGCACGGAAAGCAGACTGGAGGAACTTATAGACAGCTATGACAAGCTTGTTTTTTCCATTTGCTATAAGCTGACAGGTGATTACTTTGCTGCAGAGGATCTTGCACAGGAGACCTTTCTATCAGCCTTCCAGAAGTATGAAACCTTTGACGGCACCAATGAAAAGGCCTGGATATGCAGAATAGCAACCAATAAAAGTATTGATTATCTGCGCAGTGCAAGCCGCAGGAATGTACCTACCGAAGATACCTTTTTTGAGACCGCAGTGGAAAATAAGGGATCGCCTGAAGATATTTGTATGGAGGAGGAAATTAAAGAGCAATTGGAGAGGCGGTGCGAAGGATTAAAGCCTCCCTACAATGAAGTCGCAAGAGCCTATTATTTGGAGGAGCTAAGTCCTAGGGAGATTGCTTTAAGGCTGGGGCAGAATGTAAAGACCATACAAACGCAAATATATAGGGCAAGGGAGATGCTGCGAAAAATTTACGGAAAGGAGGAACCGGTATGAAAGGATATCCCACAGATGAAGAATTAAATCTTTTAATTGAGCAGATGGAGGCACAGCAGCTTTATGCACCCAGGCATTTAAAGGAAGATATATTAAATAAGGCGTTTCCAAAACAAACCGCTGAAGGTTTGCCGCAGTCCAAAAGCAGTGGGAAAAGATCGGTTCAGGTATTTACGTATCGTCTTAAGATTATAGCAGGAATGGCAGCCGCATTATTTGTTTTGATGCTGATACCCATGCAGGACGAAACAAAGTTCGGTAGGGATGAGGCGTTTTGGCAAAGACAGCAAAAGCGTGCAGAGAGCGTCTATGAAGAGTCAGATAAAGAAGACAGAATGGATGTAAACGAACAATTAAATTACGGTGCAAGGATGATTAATGAAAAAATGAATTCCTGGTTTAGCAATATAGGAAATATAAACAATTTATTCAATATGGATAATGGAGGTAATGAATAATGAAGACTAAGAAAAAGAGCAGATTTTTAACCTTTTGTTTTTCCCTTCTGCCCGGTGCGGCTGAGATGTATATGGGATTTATGAAAACGGGCGTCAGCATGATGATATTGTTTTTCGCAGTTATAATGCTGTCAGTTTGGATTCAGCAGGGCGTTCTTGGAATGCTTGCCTTAGTGGTATGGTTTTATGGATTCTTTCATGCAAATCACCTTGCCAGTCTGCCTGATGAGGAGTTTGATCAGGTAAAGGACGAATATCTTTTGGGCATGGATACACTGCCGGGAGTAAAGAATGTTGTAGAAAAATATCATAAATGGGTAGCATGGCTGTTGATATTTGTGGGAATCTGCTTCCTTTGGAGCTCTGTAACGGATTTGCTTAGTGATGTGCTTCCGGATGCGTATGACTTTATTCCCATAATGATGTGGAGAATTGGAAATTATATTCCCAGCCTGGTAATCGGCGCTGTGATTATTTTTGCAGGAATAAAGATGATCAGCGGTAAAAAGGCGGTTATTATGGATGATAACGAAAAGGAAAATCAGGAGCCGGTAAATAATGGATTAGAGAATAAGGAGCTGTAGTATATGGGAAAGCAAACAATTAGAATACACAGAATTGGCTCTGTAACCTTTGGAATCGTGCTTATTGTAACGGGTGTTATTTTTCTTATGCAGCAGTTTCTTCCTAAAATAGATTATTTGATGGTGTATAGGTTTTGGCCGATTATACTGATCAGCCTTGGAATAGAGGCGCTTCTTGGCTGCACCCGCAAAAATATGGAGGTTTTGGATGAAAAGGGGAATATTATAGAGCAAAGCAAGGTAATCTATGATGTTCCGGCTATACTGCTTACCTTGTTTTTAACAGGATTTTCAGTGGTTTTAGCCTTGATGAACTGGTCGCTTTTATACGCCCGAGACGTGCATATTTCATTTTGATTTATTGATGAGATCAAAATACATGATACAGGCAGGAATTTGTGAAGGAGACAATGGAATGAAACGAAAAGGTATTATGATTGGCAGTATAATCATCATGATTGCTGTAATTTTGGTGGGAATACGAAAAGTATATGGTATGAAATGATTTCATTAAGAGGAGCCGGTATATATGCCGGCTCCTCTTAATGCGCCAAGCAAATGCTACTTAGACGCTTCCTTGGCAAACTGTGTTGTTACCAGGTTTTCGTAAGGAACGCGCTCGGGCAGCTCGCCTGCCTGCTCCAGAATATTTTGAAGGAGAGTAAAGGCGTCCTCTTCAAAGATCAGGTTATCCTTCCAGGTATCCTGTTCATAGTAGCGTGTGATGATGGTAGTAAGTGTTTCCAGATCAGTTTCCTCGAATTGAGGCTGGATAACTTTAGCAATCTCCTCGGGGGTGTGGGTGGAGACATAGTCCATTCCCTTTTGCAGTGCATTGGTAAACGCCTGAATTACATCCGGGTTAGCTTCAATATAGCTTTTCTTTGCGCTGAATGCAGTGTAAGGTACATAGCCAGAGTCTTCACCCAGTGAGGCAACTACATAACCGTCGCCCTTTGCTTCCAGTGAGGTGGCATGGGGTTCGAACTCGACAGTAAAGTCACCTTGCCCACCTGAAAATGCCGCTGCGGTGGAACCAAAGTCAATACTCTGATCAATTGTTAAATCGGTTTGAGGATCAATGTTATTTTTTTCAAGAATAAATTCAAATACCATCTCAGGCATTCCTCCTGATCTGCCGCCAAGAACGGTAGTTCCTTTTAACATATCCCAGGAAAAGTTGTCAATAGGATGGCGGGATACAAGGAAATTTCCTGCCCGCTGGGTCAGCTGAGCGAAGTTTACTACATAATCCTGCGTGCCTCCCGTGTAAGTATAGATGGTAGCTTCGCTTCCCATGAAGCCAATATCGGCTTCGTCTGTAAGCACTGCGGTCATAGTTTTGTCGGCTCCAAAGCCGGTTACCAGTGTTAAGTCAATTCCTTCTTCTGCAAAGTATCCCTCTTCAATTGCCACATACATGGGTGCATAAAAAATGGAATGTGCCACTTCATTGAGAGTTACGGGTTTTAAGGAGTTGTCAGAAGTACTTTCTGATCCGCTTTTGCCGCAGCCTGCCAGAACGCCGGTAAAGATAACAAGGGCAAAGAGCAGGGCAGAAGCCTTTTTTACAATTTTTTTCATAATTACCTCCGAGGATAAAAAATACCGGTCACATTTGTCACCGGTAAAGTTTACTTTATTCTATGTGGAGATTATGAAATGGTTCAAAGGAAGGCTGCTTTGAAAGAAAGATGCGTCCCCTGCCGGTTAATGAGAGGTTAATATTCCAAGCAAAGTAAAGCTGTCTCCGGTAGAGTCAGCTGCCTTTTTGATTTCAACGGTATGTTCAGCAGCATCCTCTGAAGAATAGATTTCCTTTGCAGCGGCATAGTTTCCCCAGCCATCGGAAAAATCAGCATTTACAGTGGCCGCATATTTATCGTCGATATAAACCTCGAATTGTCCGCTTTTACCGTCTGTAGTGCAGTAATATAACAGACCCAGTCTGCTGCAGTTCACGGTAAACACAAGGCTCCCCTCCCCATCTTCACAGGTCCAATCGTTGGGAAAAGCGTCAAATTTTCTGCTTTCCGCAAAACTGCCAAGACTTGTGGGTGTCAGTGAAAGGCTGTCGAGAATTTCAGAATTTATGTAAACCTCATTGGTGACGGGAGTTTGATTAAAGGGTTGAGGATCTCCCAGGTTATCCTTTTCGATATATACTGCATTTAGGTATTTCCAGAGAAGCTCACCTGTGATGGCATGACCTAAGGCGGAAGGATGGGTAACATCCCCGGAAAGCTGGTTGGCTGTATAGAGGTTGTCATTCATCATGGCATTGATAACGTTAATGTAGCTGATCATAGGCAGTTTATAGTTAAAGCCTATCAGAGAATGAATATCCTGTGCAGTGTCACCATTGGTCTGCCCCATGAAAAGAAGCATTACAGCAGGATTGTTTTCAGATAGAAGTATTCTTCTTACAAGATTATCATAGTTTCTTTTGTCAATAATGGAATTTCCATCATTGACGGAATACTCAACCAAAACCAAATCCGGTTTGTAATCCAGAACATCCTTCTGTACCCGGTGTACACCAAGATAGGAATCAGTTGCTCCTATTCCTGCATTGATAAAGGTAAATTCCGCATCGGGAAAGGTATCCGACCACCATTCAAAGAAAATGTCAGTATAACATTTTTTTAGGTCTGGCTGAGAATCGGCTGAGCCGGAGGATATGGTGCCCTGGGTAATGGAACCGCCGATACAGGCAATGGTCACTTTTTCCCCACGGGAAGCCTTTCTCATTACGGCAGCCAAGGCAGTATCGTCGCAGCTGTTCCAGCTGTCGGCAAGTGTCATGTATTCTGCAGAAACATAGTCGGTAAGGGCTGGAACAGTTGTAATCTTTGTTTCTGATTCAATTGTGGGTTCAGCTATGGGCTGTGTGGCAGTTTCTTTGGGTTGGCCGCTTTTACAACCGGTAAGAATCAGGGCGGTGATAAGACTGATATAGATCCATTTATGCTGTTTATTCATAATTTATAGTCCTTTAGTGTGCTCTTGATATTCTTGTTATGAATTACATTTTAACCGAAGGCGGTTATGAAATGCAAGAGACAGTATGTCATAACCCTTATCAAAGAAGCAGTACCGTATCCGAGACAGCACAGGAAGCCTGAACTGGTACCTGAAAATAATAATTCCCATCAGTTTAAGCAACTAATAATTTCTAGACAATAGATGCCCTGATAGGATATA
>JAUNGK010000076.1 GCA_030524555.1 Bacillota bacterium
GCTTATAAGAAAGAAATTCTTGATTATATTGACAGTCATTATCCTGATTTGACGGAAGAGTATAAAAGAATTTATGTGCAAAAGGACCATACATATTGGGATGAACTGGCATGCTGTATTAACGATTTTTGCAAGGAGTCCGGGGTCAAATATAAAAATTATTTTTATCACGAAAAGCTTGTAAAGGAAAAAGAAGCTCAAATGCCGCATTGTGATTAGAGGGAAGACATGTTATAATTTCGGTGCAAATAAATTTGTTTGACAGGCCGGGGAAAGAGATTTATTTGTCGTTGGGCTTTGCGTATGAGGCGGAATAAAAGGCAGGATACAGTTTGATAAATAGAATACATGCGAGGCTGGTCATTGACTGGTTTTATCACTGATCGGAATGGAGGCTAAAAATGAAAATCAGAAATTTAGTAAGCTTAAGATTTAAGGAAAGACCGGCGGACTGTGTTATTGACAGTCATGCGCTGATGCTGCGCGGCGGGTATATGAAGTATGTGGGCAGCGGGATTTTTTCGGAGTACCCGGTCTTGCGCAGAATTACAGCTAAGATAGAAGCGATCATCCGGGAGGAAATGAATGCCATCGACGGACAGGAGGTTTTGTTCCCGGTGGTAATGCCGGCGGAACTATGGCAGTCATCGGGGCGGTATGAGAGCATCGGAAGCGAACTGGTACGTTTTCAGGATCGGAACAAGGCAAAGCTGGTGCTTGGAATGACCCATGAGGAGGCGGCTGTTCATTTGGTGAAGGAGTATGGTCAGTCCTATCAGCATTATCCGTTTATGATCTATCAGATTCAGAGAAAGTTCCGTGATGAAGCCAGACCAAGGGCCGGAATGATCCGTGTGCGTGAATTTACCATGAAGGATGCCTATTCCTTCCATACATCACAGGAGGATTTGGAGCAGTATTATCAAAGATGCTATGATGCCTATAATCGGATATTTAAGAGAGCCGGAATTCCTGAGGTGGTGACGGTTGCCTCTGATTCAGGAATGATGGGCGGCAGTGTTTCCCATGAGTATATGCTGTTAAATGAAGCAGGTGAGGATTCTATTGTATTGTGCCCGGAGTGTGATTACAGAGCAAATCTGGAGGCTGCGGAGAATATTGTTCATAATGCTTCTTCAAATAAGCTGTCACCGCTTGAATGCGTGGAAACACCGGAGTGTAAGACCATTGAAGCGGTATGCGAATTTTTAAAGAGCGATGTGTTAAGCTCCTGCAAAGCGGTTGTATATCAGAAAAATTCAGATGATACTTTCGTGGTGGCTTTTGTGCGCGGGGATTATGAGGTTAATGAGACAAAGCTCCGAAATCTGGTCGGCGAAGAAATACATCCGGCAGAGATTACGGAGGATTCACCGGTGGTTGCCGGATACATTGGCCCCTACAACATTTCGGATCAGGTGACCTTTTATTGTGATTTATCCCTACAGGGAATTGACAGTCTTGTGGCAGGGGCCAACAAAGAAGGCTTCCATTATGTTGGCCTTAATCTGGAAAGAGATTTGGGAAATGTTACTTATGTGGATATTGCCAAGGTTAAGGATGGAGGCATCTGCCCGTGCTGCGGAAAACCTGCATTGACGATAAAGCGGGGGATCGAGGTGGGAAATATTTTCCAGCTTGGTACCAAGTATACGAAGAGTATGAATATGCAGTATGTGGACAAGGATGGTTCCATGCACTATCCGATTATGGGATGCTATGGAATAGGAGTAGGCCGCCTGGCTGCGTCCATCTGTGAGGCAAAGCATGATGATTACGGCCCTGTCTGGCCTATATCTATTGCACCCTGGGAGGTCCACCTGTGCTGTATCCGTTCGGATGATGAGGAAACCAGATGCGTTGCAGAGGAATTATATGATAAGCTGCAAAGCAGCGGTGTTGAAGTGATCTATGACGACAGGAATGAAATTCGTGCAGGAGAGATGTTTGCGGATGCAGACTTGCTGGGTGTTCCCATCCGTGTTGTTGTCAGTCCGCGTAATATTAAAGAGCATGTAATTGAGGTGTCCACCAGGGATAAGATGGTAAAGGATTCCGTAGATATTGCGGAAGGGCTGGATTACATTCTGGATTTGAAAGCGAAGCTGTATGCTGAATTGTAAGAGGAGCTGTGGCCGCAAATGTTCGGATGGAAGGTAGATGAAGATGTAAATAAGGCTATGCGGATTTTGTTACAATAAATTGAGATTTACTGCCTGTCATGCTATAATGGCTGAAGGACAAAAGGTAGTACACGAAAGGCATGGTTTGCAAATGGCGGACAAATATTATGCAGTGAAAACAGGATTAAAAACCGGCATTTTCAGAACATGGGAGGAATGCCGTGCCAGTGTCAGCGGATATTCCGGCGCAGTATATAAGAGCTTTAAGACCCTTAAGGAGGCGCAGGCCTATCTGGGAGGAGATTCCCGCATGAATGCAGGGCGGCAAAACGGAGAGCCGGAGGCTGCCCAGGGAGAAACTGCGGATGGTCTGCGGATTTATGTGGATGGAAGCTACAATTCCGCTACGGAGGAATTTTCCTATGGTATGGTAGTATTGTTGGAGGATCGGGAAGAGACATTTTCACAGAAATTTCAGGACAAAGAACTGGCATCCATGCGAAACGTGGCAGGTGAAATTAAGGGAGCGGAGGCTGCCATGCAGTATGCCCTTGACCATGGAATCGAGGAGATTGCTATTTACCATGATTATGAGGGAATAGCCAGATGGTGCCTTGGGGAGTGGAAGACCAACAAGGAAGGCACGAAGGCCTACAAGGCTTTCTATGACAGGGCATGTGAGAGGGTAAAAATTCATTTTGTGAAGGTCACCGGACATTCCAATGACAAATATAATGATATGGCAGACGAGCTTGCAAAGGAGGCGCTAGGAATACAATGAAGGTTTTATTGATTAACGGAAGTCCCAACGAGAAGGGATGTACTTATACCGCACTTAATGAGGCGGCAGGTGTATTAAACGAAAATGGTGTGGAGACGGAAATCGTTTCTATCGGAAAACAGCCGATCAGAGGCTGCATCGGATGCGGAGGCTGCAGCAACAGTCACAGATGTGTTTTTCAGGATGATATTGTGAATGGTATAATTGAAAAGATGGAGGCGGCGGACGGGCTCATTATCGGCTCTCCGGTTTACTTTGCTTCACCCAACGGAAATCTGATCAGTATGCTGGATCGTTTCTTTTATGCAGGCGGCTGTTTTGCCCATAAGCCGGCAGCGGCAGTTGCTTCCGCCAGAAGAGCGGGAACCACGGCAACGCTGGATGATTTGAATAAGTATTTTACAATCCGGCAGATGCCGGTGGTGTCTTCAACCTATTGGAATATGGTTCACGGAAGCTGCCCAGAGGATGTGGCAAAGGACGAGGAAGGTTTGCAGAGTATGAGAAATTTGGGCAGAAATATGGCATGGCTTCTGAAATGTATCGAGGCAGGCAAAGAAAAGGGAGTAGAAACGCCTGTCAGTGAGAATACTAAGAGGACGAACTTTATCCGATAATTAAGGGCAGGAGGAAATACCGGTGATTCACTATCTTATGAAACAAATCATTCCCGGAGCGGCAGCGTTGGGGCTTTTGGCAGCCTTTGGATTAACCTGCCTGCTAACGGCTAAGCTGGGTGATAGGCTTCCGAGAGACGAGGGAAGAGCATTTGCCCATGACGGGAAGCTTTCCGCAGGAAAGCCGAGAGGTGCGGGACTGATTTTCATTTTAGTGTTTGTTGTATCGGCGCTGATTTTTGCGCCCATTAATCTGGAACTGATCATTTATTTGATCCTTGTAACGGTTGAAATGCTGACGGGATATATGGATGATGCGGCAGAGCGTCCATGGGGTGAGCTGAAAAAGGGACTTTTGGATCTGGCAGTGGCGGTTATTTTGGCAATAACCTATCTGTCCTTTAATTCCAATACCATACAGCTTGCCACGTTGGGAATATCCGTTACCATCCCGCCGGTACTTTTTGGTGTGCTGATTGTTGCATTGGTCTGGGGTTCCATCAATGTAACCAACTGTGCGGACGGAGTGGACGGGCTTTCGGGAACGCTGACTATCATTACCCTTTCCACCTTTTATGTGATTGATTATCTGATGGAAAGCGGAGATGAATTTAATTTGCTGATATTAATGTTTGTGGCCTGCATTTTAGGCTATTTATGGTACAATGCCACACCCAGCCGCCTGCTGATGGGAGATGCAGGAAGCCGGGCTATGGGGATTTTTATCAGTATTGCGGCATTAAAGAGCGGCAGCCCTGTTCTTTATATTCCTGCGGCAATTGTTTTGATTTTGGATGGAGGCTTGGGACTGCTTAAGGTTTCTCTGATTCGTGTATTTAAAATATATATCTTAAAGAATGTAAGGACGCCGCTGCATGACCATGTACGCAAAAATAAAGAATGGTCCAATACCCAGACGGTGTTTCGGTTTGCAATTATTCAGATTGTAGTGTCTATGGCAGTAGTTTCTTTGATTTTATTATAGAGGAGAGGAGGTCACCTATATGAGAATTGGCGGAGGAATTGAAAAGCCTTATCAGAATCCACAGGAATGGTACCGGCTTGTGGAGGAGCTTGGGTACCGTGCTGTGCTTGCACCGGTAGATTATAAAGCCGGTCAGGCGGAAAAGGAAGCTTATCTGGAGTGTATCAGGGATCATGATCTGGTGCTTGGCGAGGTGGGTGCATGGTGCAGTCCCCTTTCCCTGAATGAAGAGGAGAGACGCAGGAATTTGGAGTACTGCAAGAAACAGCTGGCGCTTGCAGAGGAGCTTGGAGCAAACTGCTGTGTAAATATTGCAGGCAGCAGGGGCGATAAATGGGATGGATTTTGTGCTGACAACTATTTGAAGGATACCTACGCATTGATTGTGGATACAGTGCGGGAGATTATTGATGCAGTAAAGCCGGTACATACCAGCTATACGTTAGAGCCTATGCCATGGATGATCCCTTCCTCACCGGAGGAGTATCTTCAGCTGCTTCATGATGTGGACCGCAAGGGCTTTGGCGTACATCTGGATTTTACCAATATGATTAACTGCCCTGAAAGATATGTGCACAGGGACCGCTTTGTGGAGGAATGTTTTGTGAAGCTGGCGCCCTATATCAAGAGTGTGCATGTCAAGGATGTGGTTATGGAGAATGTATTTCCCTGTGTGATTCGAGAGGTGATGCCGGGAAAGGGCTGTCTGGATTACGGAAAGGTAATCAGGCTTTGTGAAAGCCTTGGAACGGATATGACGTTCTTTGTAGAGCATCTGCCGGATCATGAAAGCTATATGGAGGCGGCAGCGTATGTCAGGGGGCAGGCTGTCCTGGCAGGGGTAACGCTCCCTTAAGAGGGAGATAAGCTTTAGGAGGCTTACAAATGATAGAAAGACGCGACAAAATCAATTATTATCTGGATCTGGCGGAGACGGTTTCCATGAGAAGCACCTGTCTAAGGCGCAAATACGGGGCTGTAATTGTCAAAAACGACGAGGTGATTTCCACCGGATATGTGGGGGCTCCCAGAGGCAGAAAGAACTGTACGGATATCGGAACCTGTATCAGGCAGCAGCTTGGCATCCCCAGAGGAGAGCGCTATGAGCTGTGCCGCAGCGTTCATGCGGAGTCAAATGCCATTATCAGCGCATCCAGAGATAAGATGCTGGGCGGTGATATGTATCTGGCGGGAGTGGATGCTGCAAGCGGCGAGTATATACCCAATTCCAACAGCTGCTCCATGTGCAAGCGTCAGATTATCAATGCAGGCATTAAGAGGGTTTATATCAGGGACAGCAGGAACGATTACCGGGTAATCGAGGTTCAGGATTGGATAGATAATGACGAATCCCTAAACGGCACCAGAGGATATTGACACCATGGATGATAATTTGGAAAAGGTAAATCGGCTTGCAGGGAAGCTGATGAGCTATGCGAGAGACAATATTCTGGTTAATCTCCGCTTTCTGGATGTGGCGGTTTCGGCGCTTGCCTTAGAGCCCAGAGCGGGGCTTTCCGGTTTTGCCTCGGATGGGGTGAAGATTTATTATGATCCGGTTTTTCTTTTAAGGAAATACAAGGAAGAACCGGCTTTTGCCTTGCGGATGTATCTGCACATCCTGTTTCATCTGATCTTTTTTCACAGCTTTCAGTATGATAAGCTGGACAAGGAGGCGTGGAGCCTTGCCGCTGATATTGCGGTGGAGGCGGCAGTGATGGAGCTTGAGGTGCCCGGAGGTGTTCTCACCCTGGATGAGCAAAAGGAGAGAAAGCTTCGGGGAATCAAGGCGGATATTGGAGCGCTTACTGCCGAAAAGGTATACCGGTATCTGAAAAATTTTAATATCAGTGCAAAGGAGCGCAGGGAATTATCTCTCCTTTTTTTTATGGATTCCCATATGCTGTGGGAGGGTAAGGAGGAACAGGAGCTTTCCGTCTCTGCAGAGCAGTGGAAAAAGCTGAGTGAGCGTGTGCGGGCGGATTTGAAATCCTTTTCTGCAGGAAAGACCGATTCCCAGAGCATGGAGCAAAGCTTAAATCAGGCGGTAAAGGACAGATATAAGTACAGTGATCTGCTTTCCAGATTTACGGTAATGAATGAGGATATGCAGATCAATGATGATGAATTTGACTATATTTACTATACCTACGGATTGTCTGCCTACGGCAATATGCCGCTGGTGGAGCCCTTGGAGTATAAGGACAGCAAAAAGGTTAAGGATTTTGTGATTGCCATTGATACCTCCGCTTCCTGCAGGGGCGCGCTGGTGAAGGCCTTTTTGCAGAAGACCTATGCAATTTTAAGCGGTGAGGATACCTTTTTCAAAAAAATGAATGTGCACATTATCCAGTGCGACCATGAGGTACAGAAGGATACACGGATTACCAGCTTGGAGGATATGAATTATTTTCTTGCCAATGAAAAGCTGACCGGCTTCGGTTCTACGGATTTCAGGCCTGTGTTTGAGCATGTGGAGGAACTGCTTGCAAAGGGTGAGTTTGAAAATTTAAAGGGACTGATTTATTTTACTGACGGATATGGGATTTATCCCCAGAAGATGCCTCCCTATGAGGTGATGTTTGTGTTTCTTGACAACGGAGACGAGGGGCCGGATGTGCCTCCATGGGCAGTGAAGGTGCTTTTGGATTATGAGGAGTTAGAGGATGAATATTAAGCAGGCCAAGGATTATATTGAAAATACGGTGCGCCTTTACCTGAAAAAGGACGAGTTTGGAGAATACAGAATACCGGTGGTGCGCCAAAGGCCCGTATTCCTTTTGGGGGCGCCGGGCATCGGCAAGACCGCTATTATGGAGCAGATTGCACAGGAGCTTAACATTGCACTGGTATCTTATTCCATGACCCACCATACCAGGCAGTCTGCGCTGGGACTTCCCTTTATTTCTCATAGGGAATATCAGGGGATGAAATATGATGTGTCCGAATATACCATGAGTGAGATCATTGCTTCTGTTTATGAGGTGATGGAGCAAAGCGGCATCAGGGAAGGGATTCTGTTCCTGGATGAAATCAACTGTGTGTCGGAGACATTGGCACCTTCTATGCTGCAATTTTTACAGTACAAGGTATTCGGAAGGCACAGCGTTCCGGAGGGCTGGGTCATTGTTACGGCGGGAAATCCGCCGGAATACAATAAATCCGTCCGTGAATTTGATGTGGTGACCATGGACAGATTAAAGGTTTTGGAGGTAGAGGCGGATTACAAGGCATGGAAGGAATATGCCCGGCATAAGGGATTGCATGCGGCCATTTTGAATTTTCTGGAGCTGAAAAAGGAATATTTTTATAAAATAGAAACCACCGTAAACGGAAGAAATTATGTTACCGCCAGAGGCTGGGAGGATCTTTCGGAAATCCTTTGTCTGTACGAGGAGGAGGGCATGAAGGTGGATGAGTCGTTGGTGGGGCAGTATCTTCATAATGACCGCATCGTGAAGGAATTTGCAGCCTATTACGACCTGTTTAACAAGTACAAAAAGGAATATCAGACGGAGGAAATACTGGCAGGGACAGCAGACGGGGAGATTGCAAAGAGGGCGAAGAAGGCGGCCTTTGATGAGAGATTGTCCTTGCTTGGAATGCTGATCGATAAGGTAGTCAGTGAAACCAGAGAGGATATGGAAACCAGTGATGTTCTGGTGGAGCTTTTAAAGAATTTAAAGGCGGTAAAAGCAGCCATCCAAAAGCAGGAGGAAAAACAGAAAATCACCCTGGAGCAAATGCTGGAAAATCAGATTACAGGGAGAAACAGAGCCCTGGAAAATGCACGGATGGCGGGAAGCCTTTCCGATGCCGACAGGCGCAAGGGAAAGAGGATTATTTCTTTCTTAGAGGAGCAAAAGAAGCAGCTGATGCTTGCAGGGGCATCCGATGCGGAAGGCTTTGAACTAATTAAAAAGGCCTTTGAGGAGCGAACCGGCAGATTAAAGAGTAAGACCGCCGTAACAAGGCAGAGAATGGAAAATCTGTTTGGCTTTGCGGAAAGTGCGTTTGAGGAAGGAAATGAAATGCTTATTCTGGTTACGGAGCTTACGGTGAACAGTGACAGCGCCAGATTCATCGGACAGTTTGGCTGTCAGGCTTACGACAAGCACAGTAAGGAGCTGATGCTTTCGGAAAGACGCAATACCCTGCTAAATGAAATTGAAACCTTAGACTTGAATTAGTGTGGAAAAGATATGCAGAAGGAAAAGGAACTGGAAATTGAAGGAGGAAGGCTGTATTACCGGATGACGGAAGAGGGAGCCGCAATTACTGGCTGCCGCATTACGGACAGTCGCATCACGCTTCCTGACAGGATTGAAGAACAGCCGGTGACATTGATAGAGCGGAAGGCATTTCTTAGCTGCAAGCAGCTGAAGGAAATCCGGCTGCCGGAAGGGCTTAGGCAGATCGGCGACTGGGCATTTGCCTACTGCAGCAGGCTGACTTATGTGTGGCTTCCAAGGCATAATCTTCTCATGGGAAAGGGCGTGTTCAAGGAATGTGAGGCTCTGGCAGGCATTTTCCCGCTGGATGCGGATACGCCGGAGGAAATGCAGCGTGGGATGCTGCTTGGAAGCGTGCCGGTGAAGCTTGAGGTGGAATATTTGTTTACACCGGGGGAGACGGACGGTGAGGTCTGGCTTACAAGATATGACGAAAGGCTGCGGCTGTTTCTTCATCAGCCGGATGAGGACGGGTATTCTAAGATGGTCTACTGCGGGGAGGAGGACATTATGTCCAACCTGGATCTGTATCTGGCGGAGAGAAGAAGGGCTAAGGCAAGACTGTGTTTCCTGCGGTTAAACAATCCGGCAGGGCTTTCAAAGGAGTTTAAGGAGGAGCTGCGGCAGTACCTGCGGGATCACACCAAGGGCTGTCAGTCGGAGGCGGCATGGGAGGTTGTTTTCGGAGAGCATGGCGGCGAGCAGGAATATTATGCAGCTTTTACGGAGGCGGGCTGTTTGACGGATGAGAATTATGACGCCGTTCTGTCACAGATGGGAGAACAGTATCCTGAAATGAAGGGATACCTGATGCGTTATCACTCTCAAAACAGAGAGACGGCGGACTTTTTTGATATGCTGTCGCTGGATTAAAAATACTGGAAGACGGGATACAGACTTAAATAATTGTGATGCTTCAAAATGGAGGAAAAATGGGAAACATGATTTTAGACTTTGACAAATATTGTGACGTGGCAAGACGTACCGTAGCGGAGGGACAGGTTCTGGTTAAAAACGACGGGCAGACGCTGCCTTTATCAGAAGGAGCAAAGGTGGCTGTGTTCGGCAGAATCCAGACCCACTATTATAAAAGCGGAACCGGGTCAGGCGGAATGGTGAATGTGGACAAGGTGACGGGGATTCTGGACGCACTTTTGGAGGATGAAAGCATTGTCGTCAATCAAAAGCTGCTTCATACATATACAGAGTGGGAGAAGGATCATCCTTTTGATGAGGGAATCGGCTGGGGAAATGAACCCTGGTGTCAGGAGGAAATGCCTCTTTCGGAAGAATTGGCAGAGCAGGCGGCGTCAGAATCTGATTATGCGCTGGTCATCATCGGGCGGACTGCCGGAGAGGATCAGGATAATTTTAACGGTCAGGGTTCTTACCTGCTTACCCATACAGAGGAGGACATGCTGGCAAAGGTTCGCAGCCATTTCTCCAAAATGATTATTGTTCTCAATGTAGGCAACATTATTGATATGAGCTTTGTGGATACCTATCAGCCGGAGGCGGTGCTTTATGCATGGCAGGGCGGTATGGTAGGCGGTCTTGGAACGGTGGATGTGCTTACCGGCAGGGTAAACCCCTGCGGAAAGCTGCCTGATACCATTGCCTATCGGGTGGAGGATTACCCTTCCCATGCCAATTTCGGTAATCGTGATGTGGACTATTATGCGGAGGACATTTATGTAGGCTATCGCTATTTTGAGACGGTGGCCAGGGAAAAGGTTCGTTATCCCTTTGGTTTTGGTCTTTCGTATACCGATTTTTCCATTGAGAGTGAAAGCTTTGAGGTAAAGGATCAGAAGCTACGGCTTGCGGTGCAGGTTCAAAATACGGGAGATTATCCGGGCAGGGAGGTTGTGCAGGTCTATATTCATGCTCCCTTTGGAAAGCTTGGAAAGCCGGATAAGGTACTTGTGGGCTTTCAGAAGACTAAGGAATTGGCGCAGGGCGAGACGCAGCAGCTTACCTTTGAAATTCCCTTTTATGACTTTGCATCCTATGACGAAACCGGAGTGACGGGCCTTCCTTCCTCTTATGTAGTTGAGGCCGGGGAATATGTGCTTTATGCGGGCAGCAGCGTGCGAAAGCTTGACCGTGCGGGGAGCTTTACGCTGGAGGAAACCACGGTACTTTCAAAATGCTCTCAGGCATTGGCACCAGTGAGAGAGTTTCATAGAATGAAGCTGTGTAAGAACGAGTCGGGAGCCCTTTATATGGGTGCAGAGGATGTTCCCACCAGAAAGGAAAGTCCTGCTGCAAAGCGGCTTGTCAATCTTCCGAAAAATTATGAAATTACAGGGGATAAGGGATACAAGCTTTCTGATGTAAAGGCGGGCACAGTGTCCATGGAGGAATTTATAGCCCAGCTGAGTGAAGAGGATTTATCCTGTATCATACGGGGCGAAGGCATGGGCAGTCCCAAGGTTACGCCGGGTACGGCGGCAGCCTTTGGCGGTGTTTCGGAAAGCCTTAAGGGATACGGTATTCCCTGTGGGTGCTGTTCGGATGGCCCTTCCGGCATGCGTCTTGACAGCGGCATGAAGGCATTCAGCCTTCCGAACGGAACCTTGCTTGCAAGTACCTTTGATACGGAGCTTGTGGGTGAGCTGTATGCCTTTACGGGAATAGAAATGGTGAAAAACAAGGTGGATACTCTGCTTGGCCCCGGTATCAATATTCACAGACATCCCTTAAACGGCAGAAACTTTGAATATTTTTCCGAAGATCCCTATCTTACGGGAAAGATGGCGGCAGTACAGCTAAAAGCCATGCATAAGGCAGGAGTTACGGGAACGGTCAAGCACTTTTGTGCTAACAATCAGGAAACAGGGCGCCATTCGGTGGATTCGGTAGTTTCGGAAAGAGCGCTTCGTGAGATTTATCTTAAGGGCTTTGAGATTGCAGTGAAAGAAGGGGCGGCTGACAGCGTCATGACTACCTATGGTTCTGTGAACGGACTGTGGACCTCCGGCAGCTACGATCTGAATACCACCATTTTAAGAGGTGAATGGGGCTTTCAGGGAATTGTAATGACCGACTGGTGGGCGCTGATCAGTGAGGAGGATGTACCTGCCAATAAAACCAACTTTGCGGCTATGGCCAAAGCCCAGAATGATATCTACATGGTCTGCTCACAGGCGGATATTAACGGAACCGGTGATAACACCTTATCCTCTCTTGAGGCGGGAACACTTGAGATCGGAGAGCTTCAGAGAAACGCCGGAAATATCTGCGGCTTTCTGATGAATACTCATGCTTTTGAAAGGATGAACGGTGTGGAGACCAAGGTGGAGGTGACCGGAGGAAGCGCTTCTTCCATAGCAGCGGATCAGGATGTGGTTTATTACAGGATTGACGGGGAGCTTACCATTAATCTGGAGAGTTTAAATGCGGTAAAGGGCACTGACTTTGTGTTTGCCCTTGATATGGAACAGGTGGGAGGATACAGAGTGCAGCTGACTGCCAGCTCCGAGCTTGGCGAGCTTGCCCAAATTCCCGTGACCTTATTCTATCAAAGCACGCCTAATGCGGTCTTTACCTTTAACGGAACAGGCGGTAAGCAGCACAGCATTGAAAAGAAGACGGTGCTGAAAACCAAGTATTCCGTGCTTCGTCTGTATTTTGGACAAAACGGTTTGACACCTAAGGAGATACGGTTTACGTTTGACAAGCCGCTGGAAGAAATTACGGATGATGATGCTTATATAAGATCGTGATGAGAAAATATTTGAAAAGATGTGCAAAAGCGCAAGCTGCAGAGCTTGCGCTTTTGCACATCCTCCGCACATCATGCATATATTAGGAAAGTGCAGGTTTATATATGTACGATAGGGAGAATGGAAATGAAAGTTTTAATAGCCGGAGAGAAGGATAAAACATCCAATTATGTAAATGCAATGGAGAAGCTTGGAGCGGATGCGGAGGTTTCTCTGCATGTGCCCAGCATTACATCCTATGACGGATTGATACTGCCCGGCGGCGGAGATATTGACCCCAGATTGTTTGGCCAGCTTCCCCGGGGGACGAGAGCCTTTGATCCCGTATTGGACCGGGTGCAGCTTGCGATTCTGAAGGCTTTTATTCTGGACAGAAAGCCGGTGTTGGGAATCTGTAAGGGAATGCAGCTGATTAATATTTTCTTTGGCGGGGATATGGTGCAGGATCTGCCTACGGCCAAGGCGCATGAATACGTGGGCCGGGATCAGATACATGAAACGCTGGCCGGGGAGGAAAGTGTGCTTGGCAGATTGTACGGCAGGCAGTTTGCAGTGAACAGCGCCCATCATCAGGGTGTGGATCTGGCGGGCAGAGGGATTCTTTATACTCAGTCTGCGGCAGATGGCGTAGTGGAAGGCTTAGAGCATAATTTTTTACCTGTTATTGGGGTGCAGTGGCATCCGGAGAGGCTTTGCTTTGAGCACAAAAGAGAGGATGCAGTGGACGGAAGCATGATTCTAAAATATTTTTTAGGCACTTTGAAGGCAGCGGAGAAGCTTCACTAGAACCTTTAATAGAAATAATAAGAACATTAATAGAAATGATA